>DASYPO010000238.1:0-13087 GCA_036006545.1 Bryobacteraceae bacterium | reverse complement strand
CGCGGCACGCAGGGCAGGTGGTCAGACCATCTTCCGGCTCGGCGCCCTTGCCATGGCAGCGGCCGCACTCTTCCAGGCGCGGAACCTGAATGTCGACCGAAATGCCGCGCATGGAATCTTCGAATGTAATTTCGAGATCGTAGCGGACGTCGTCGCCGCGCTGCGCCCGGTTGCGGCGCTGGCGCGAGTTGCCGCCACCGAACAGGTCGCCAAACCCGAAAACTTCGCTGAGAATATCGTTCAGGTCGGGCATTCCCGATGGATCGAATCCGCCCGCGGCGGTGGGGACACCCTGGTGGCCGAAGCGATCGTAGGACGCACGCTTCTGGGAGTCGCTCAGGACACTGTAGGCTTGGGCGGCTTCCTTGAACTTTTCTTCCGCCTGTTTGTCGCCCGGATTGCGATCGGGATGATGTTGCAGCGCGAGCTTGCGATACGCTGCCTTCAGCGCCTGCTCATCGGCGTCCCGCGCAACGCCCAGGACCTCATAATAATCGCGCCGGCTTAAGCTCATGAATCAGTCGGGCCGCACCGCGACCTTCACCATGGCCGGCCGCAGCAAGCGCCCCTTGAAGTTGTAACCGCGTTGATATTCTTCGAGAACCGTATCCGCCGCGTCCTCGGATTCGACTTTTTCGACGGCGTGGTGAACGTGCGGATCGAAGGGTTGCCCCACACTAACGATCGGTTCCAGACCCAGCTTCTTCATGGCGTCGTACAGCCGCTGGTGGATCATTTCCATGCCTTTGGCGTATTCCCGGTCGGAGGTTTCGACCTTCAGAGCCCGCTCGAAATCGTCCAGCACTACCAGCAGCGACCGCAGTGTTTCGGTGTTGGCGTAATCCAGCAGTTCCTGACGCTCGCGTTCCGCACGGCGGCGAATGTTCTGAAACTCGGCCTGACTGCGCAGATGGCGATCCAGCAATTCCGCTTTTTCGGCGGCCAGTTGGTCGCGTTCCGCTAGGACGGTGGCGAGATCGGACTCCACAGCAGAGGTGGAATCGCCATTTCCATCAGATTCGGAAAATTCGGCTTCCTTGGGCCCACTCTCGGCGTTCACGATTCTAGATTAGCATTCGTCGTGTGGGGCAGGCGGTTTCGCCTGCCTTTTACACACTTTGGATGGCCCGTCCCACTTGATGCACGGCGGACATAACCCGACCGTAATTCATACGCATGGGACCCAGCACGGCGATCACCGCGGAAAGGCCGCCCTCCATGGTGACCGGCAGGCCGATCAGCGATAACTCGCCCATGGATGGATGCGCTTCGGCCAGTCCGACGTGAACGCCCAGCTCGCCGGGCGGTTGTTCGAGAAAACGGTCGAGCAACTCGAGCACGCGCTTCTTCTCTTCGAGCGTACGGAACAGCTCCCGCAGTTTCTCTCGGGTCAGGTGCAGATCGACGCCCACCAGATTGCTGGCGCCGCCCAGGTGCACTTCCGGCTGCGGGCCGATGTCGAGTAGCCCCTTGTGATACAGCTCGGTAAGCTTGCGCAGAATCGCATCGTAGGTGGCCGAGGCCTGATCGAGCCGGTGCGCCAGCTCAGCACGTACGCGCTCCAGCGTCCAGCCGGCGAAGCTGCGGTTGATGTAATTGCGGATCGAAGCCAACTCGTCCTGCGTAAGCGGCTGATCCAGCGTTACCAGGCGATTACGCACTTGATGATCGCGCGTGGCGACCACCATCAAAACGCGCCGGTCCGGCAGCGCGACCAATTCGATTTGATCCAGCGCCGGGCTCGAATTCGGGATCGCCGCCGCCAGTCCCACACCGCGCGTCAGCTCAGTTAACATGCGCGAGGTGCACTCAACCCGCTCTTCCACCGTGTCCAGCCGTCCGAATTCTGCGCGCAATCGCTCGATCTCAGCGGCGGCGATGCGACGCAGCGTGATCGACTGCACGTAGGTTCGAAATGCTTTTTCGGTGGGGATGCGCCCGGCGGAAGTGTGCGGCTGCGAAAGAAAGCCTTCATCTTCCAGGTCCGCCATCACGTTGCGGATCGACGCCGCGCTCAACGTGCCGGAGGCGGAACGGCGCCGTGCGATGTAGCGCGAGGCGACCGGTTCGCCGGTCTCGATGTAGGTCTCAACGATCTCACGCAGAATGTCGTGATGGCGCGGGGTCATTGATGTATCTGGATTATCCTTGTAACGATTCTAAGAAGAATGTTCTCCGGGTGCAAGTTTCCGGCTGCTTGCTTAGCTCACTTTTCCTTGTTATTCGGCCCGCCCTGGTTGGCCAGCCGAACTTTCGCGCTTTCGAGCTTGCTCTTCACCTTCGCGACCTCCGTCGGATCCACGTCGGCGGGCGCGCTGGTATCCCATTCCTTGAGCGAAGCTTGCCACTGTCCAATCGCGTCCTTCACCTTGGACTGTTTCATCAGCACGTCGCCCAGGTGATCGTGCACGGTGGGATCGCGCGGGGTGCGATCCAGCGCGCGCCGCAGATTCTCTTCCGCTTCACTCAAGCGGCCCAGCCGGAAGTACACCCAGCCCAGGCTGTCCAGATAAGCGCCATTGTTCGGTTCTTTCGCCAGCGCTTTGGTGATCATGCTCAGCGCTTCCTGCAAGCGCACGTTGCGTTCCGCCAGCATGTAGCCCAAGTAGTTCAACGCCGCCGGATTGTCGGGATTCCCTTCCAGCACCTTGCGGAACTCCGCTTCAGCTGGCTCGATCTTTTTCATCTTCTCGAACATGGCGCCGCGCATGAACCACACGCTTTCCTTCTCTTCCTTCGATTCGGAGAGTTTTTCGGCGGCGTCCAGCGCCTTGGCCATCTCGTCGAAACGCTTGCCCTTGTCGTAAACTTCAGCCAGCTTCAGATACACGACGCGATCGTTCTTGCCATCCTTCAGCTTCCGAACATCGGCGGCCGCGGCGTCGATCTTCCCCAGATCGGCCAGCAGTGCAGCGCGCGCGGCGAGGATTTCTTTATCGTCGGGCCACTTCTTGATGGCCGCATCGGCCTCCTGCTCGGCCTTTTGATATTCCTTACCAAAGCGATACGCCTCGATGATGTCCGGCACCACCTTGGGCGCGAACTCTGCGTCCAACTCCGCGATTTTGCGGAGCGTGGCCACGGCGTTCTCAGTTTCGCCGGCGATCCGGTACAGCGCGGTCATCTTTTCGAGCAGGCTTATCCGCGCCGTTCGATTGTCGGCGTTGTAGGTGCGCCGCGAGGTGGAATCCAGAATTCCGTTCAGCGCCTTGATGGCTTCCTGGGTCTTGCCCTCCTGCTGCAACAGCGCGACCTCGTTGTAGCGAATATCCAGATTGTTCGCGTCGATCGCCTTGGCCTTGTCGCCCGCTTCCCGCGCCTTGGCGAAATCCTTCATCGCCGCGTATGCCTGCGACATCCGCAGATAGGAGCTGGCGTCGTTGGGCTCAGCTTCCGCAAGTTCCTCATACACCTTCGCAGCGGCCGCATACTGTTCGCCGATGATCAGAACTTCGCCCAGCTCGCGCTTAATCTCCGCGGCGTTCGGCGGATTCATTTCGAGCGCCTTGCGCAAAGTCTCTGCCGCCAGCCCGAATTCGCGCATCTGCTTGTAGGAAGCAGCCAGCGAGATCAAGGCGCGCGACGACGGATTTTTCTCCGCTAGTTTGCGCAGCACCTCGGCGGCGGCGCGACTGTCCCCGAGATCGGCATAGACCTTGGCCAGACCGGCCATCGCGTCTTCGTTCGTGGGGTCGGCTTCGAGCGCTTTTTTGAACGCCTTCTCCGCATCCACGGAGTTTTGCGAAAGCTGCTGCAAGCGGCCCAGCATTACGAACGAATCGCCGTCCTTGGGATCCAACTCGGTGATCTTCTGATACTCGGCGACAGCCTTTTTCACCATCGCCTCGTCGACCTTGTTCTGCTGGCTGTCGGCCGCCTGCCGCGTGTAAATGCGCGCCAGCAGGCGATGCGCCGCCAGATCGTTGGGATTCTGGCGCAGCGTTTCTTCCGCATCGCTCTGCGCTTCGCGGAAACGCCCGCTGCCGATGTACACCTCGGACAGCTCTTCCGGGATCACCGAAGAGCGTGGGTCGGCTTTGATCGCCAGTTTGTAATTGTCGATGGCCTTGCTGATGTACTCGCCCACCGAGCGCCCGTTGGTTGAGTTCGCCGCCAGATCGGCGTAGAGATGACCTAGTGCGTAGTAATAATATGCGGCAGCCTTATCTTCCTTGGGCTGGCTGGGCGCTTGACCCCAAGCCAATGCGCCGATTGCCGCCATCACCAATGCTGGTTTATACATTCGCTTCCTCAATTCTCCGATGCCCGCACCTTCAGTATATCTTTCAACGGTTACGATAGCTGAGCATGCTGCGGATGGAACCTGAGCCGACTCCGGCCTCGCCTTTAGTTGTCGTCGTGGGACCCACCGGTTCCGGAAAAAGCACGCTGGCTCTTAGGGTTGCGGAGTCCTTCTCGGGCGAAATCGTCAATTGCGACTCCCTCCAGCTCTACCGCGGCTTCGACATCGGAACCGCGAAAACTCCGCCCGCGCAACGTGGCGCTACCCCCCACCATTTGTTCGACGTGCTGGATCCCCAGATCGGTTACTCCGCCGGCCAATATGCCCGTGATACCCGCGCCGTACTTCGCGAAATCTCCACCCGCAATCGACTGCCCATCCTGGTGGGAGGCACCGGTTTTTACCTGAAGGCTTTGCTCGACGGATTGCCGCCACTGCCCGAGCGCGACGCGACTCTGCGCGAGGATCTGGCGCGCCGTGAAGCGATCCGCCCCGGCGTGTTGCACCGCTTGTTGCGCCGATTGGATCCTCGCTCCGCCGCGGCGATCCATCCGCGCGACATTCAAAAATTGATTCGAGCGGTTGAAGTACGCGTGTTAACGCGCGGCGCGCGTCCCATGCCGAAAGTCTCCGAGCCGCTCACCGGTTATCGAGTATTGAAAATCGGATTGAATCCCGATCGTGCCGAACTCGCCGCTGCGCTAGATCATAGAACACAGGAAATGTTCGAGCGCGGATTGCTCGACGAAGTGCGCGGGCTACTCGCGAGCGGGTGCAGCGGAACAGAGAAACCATTCGAGTCGCTCGGATACAAACAGGCGCTTACCGTCGTGCGCGGCGAAATTTCTCTCGAAACTGCCATCGTTACCACGCAGAATGAGACCCGCCAGTACGCGAAACGCCAGCGCACATGGTTCCGCCGCGACCCCGAAATTCACTGGTTTGACGGATTCGGACACTCGATTCGCGTGATCGAACAGTGCGCAGCTCTGGTGCGCGAGTTCATTACCCTCAGCTAACGCACGCTAACAGAACTCAACGGGGTTTCGCGCGTAATTAGTTGCGAGGGACGAAATAAACCTCAAGACACAATTGGACAAAAAGGACTAAAGAATATGAAGCTCTCAAATGTATTGTTGTTCGTGTGTGCGGGTGCGCTGGCCCTGGCGGGATCGGCCAACTCCTACAAGGTGACTTTCTACATGCCCTCGGAAGTCGCGGGCAAGCAATTTCGCGCGGGCGAATATCGGATTCAAGTCGAAGGCGACAAGGCCGTGATTCGCGACGGCAAAGGGACCGTCGAGACTCCGGTCAAAGTCGAGACCGGCGATACCAAGTTCTCGACCACCTCGATCCGCTATCAGAACGTCGACGGAAAAGCGAAAGTAGACCAGATTCGCGTGGGCGGCACCAACACGACGCTGGTATTCGGAGCAGCGGCGCCAACCGCGGCCGGCATTAACTAGTAACTTGGCGCCCGACCTGAGCCGTGACGACAGGGAGCGGTACCGCCAGGTGGGGCCGCCTAGCGAATCGCGCAACCGGGGCCGCTACGCAAAGCAGGCAGCTTTGCGTCGGCCTGGGCCAGATTGAAGACCTCCTTCCGCGATTAGCAAGTCAGGAACCCGGACCGCTACACTCATAGTGAATGCAGCAGTTCCTAGTGTCCGCGGCACTGGTGTGCGCGGCGATGCAGATCGCCACCGCCCAGACCGCGGCGGTAATTCCGTTTTTTAATCCATCCCCTTCGCGCAACCTGGATTGGATCGGCGAAAGCATCGCCGAAGTGATTCGCGAAGCGCTCGGATCTCGCGGCGTACTGACGCTCGACCGCAGCGATCTGCGCGAAGCGTCCGACCGGCTGGGTTTGCGCGTGCAAACCGTGATTAGCGACGCCTCGGTCATCAAGATCGGCGAATCGCTCGACGCAGAGTACGTGATCTTCGGCAGCTACCGCTTCACGCCTGCGCCCCCGATATCGGCTGCGGCGACAGCAGCCTCTCCCCCGCCCGCCTCGCGCGCACTTGTATCGCGCGGCTCGCTGCGCGTGGCGGCGCGAGTGGTCGATCTGCGGCATATGCGCCAAAGTCCCGAATTTGTCGAGACGGGCGCGCTCGAAGACCTGGCCGTGCTCGAAGCACACCTGGCATGGCGCGCGCTGGCGGCCGTCGCGCCGAATCTGGCTCCTCCTGAAAGCGAATTTCGCGGCATGCGCGCGGCCCTGCGCCTGGACGCCCAGGAGAACTACGTGCGTGGCCTGTTAGCGTCGCCTGATCAACAGGAGAAATACTTCCTGCAAGCCGCGCGGCTGGACGCGCGCTTCGTACAGCCCGCCTTCCAGCTAGGCCGAATCTACTCGCAGCGCAAAGAGTATCGCCGCGCGATTACATGGCTCGAAAAAGTTCCGTCTGGTGCGATTCATTTCCGCGAAGCGTGTTTCTTGCTGGGCCTCGCGCGCTTCGAATCGGGCGATTACGCCGGCGCGCAGAAAGCCTTCCAGACCATCGTCGCCACCGTCCCCTTGGGCGAGGTTTACAACAATCAAGGCGCGGCTGAGAATCGGCGCAGCCTGCCGCAAGCGGTGGAGAGCTTCCGCAAAGCCGTGGAAACCGATCCGAACGATCCGGTGTACCGCTTCAACACCGGATACGCGCTATGGAAGCGCGGCGAATTCAATTCCGCTGCGGTCGAATTCCGCGAGGTGCTGGAGCGCGTCCCGGAGGACCAGTTAGCCTCGCTATTATTGAATCGCTGCCTTAAGAAGCAGGCCTTGGGCACGCTGCGCGCCGAAGACGCGCGCTTGCAGAATTTGGAGCGGCTGAAGACCAATTACCAGGAGCGCGCCTACTGGCAGCTCAAAGCTGTCCTGGAGCCCAAGACACCTTAACGCAGTTTGTATAATCGGAGAGCGAATGATCCAAGCCTTCGGCGCGTCGGACCCAGGATGCGTCCGTAGCAACAACGAAGATTTCTTTCTCGTCGAGCCCCGCCTCGGTCTGTACGTGGTGGCCGATGGGATGGGCGGGGCGCAAGCGGGCGAACACGCCTCCCGGCTGGCGGCGGAAACCGTAATGGACGTGGTCCAGCGCGCCAACGGCTCCACTAATCCGGAGACGCTCGTGCAGGCGTTTACCGAAGCCAACAAAAAGGTGATGGCCGCCGCCTCCGCCGACGCGCGCAAGGAAGGCATGGGCACGACTCTGGTGGCGGTGATCGAGTCCGGCGGCGATCTCCTGATCGGGAGCGTCGGCGACAGCCGCGTTTATTTCTTCGACCAGAACGTGCTGCGCGTCGTGACCGAAGATCAGAGCTGGGTGAATGAGGTGGGCCGCAAGCTGGGGATTGACGAAGACAGCCTGCGCACACATCCCATGCGCCACGTGCTGACCATGGCCATCGGGGTTTCCGATCAATTGCGGGTGCACACCTACACGCTGCGGCCGGTTCCCGGAACGCAGATCCTGCTATGCAGCGACGGCCTGCACGGCGTGGCCGGCGAATCGGAAGTCAGCGAGGTGCTGGCCTCTGAGGAATCGCTCGAGAGCAAGTGCGGGAAACTGATCGCAGCCGCTCGCGCGCGCGGTGGTCCCGATAACATCACCGCAGTGCTGCTGCAGGCATCGTAAAGAACTTAGCGGTCGCCGCGCGGCACACGCAGCTTCGAGTCGTCGATCATTTCGATTTCAATCGCGGCGTCATCCACCTGCACCGTTTTGCAACCACCTAACGGATCGAACGCGGCGGCCAGAACCATGGGCAGAGTGCCGCGGCGGCGCGCGCGATAAACCGGAACCGGTTGCTTTTGACCGAACACCGGGGACCACCATCCCGATTCGTCGCCCTCCAGGCGTTCCACTGGTTCTGAACAGCACAGCAGCCCGCGCTCGGCTTCGGTTGCGAAGTGCCAGAATTGCTCGACTACGTGTTCGACATCACCTGATGGGCCGTCGACCTGATCGACGATCACCCAGCGTTCTTCCGCCAGCCAGAAAAATTCGCGTGTGTGAACGATCCCGCGATTGCTGCACTGGGCTTCCAAGAACGGACCGTTGGGATCGCCGCTCCACTCGATCACGCGCGTCGACGGGAAATTCCGCCACGCGAACGGCCCGGCGGGATCCGCTTGATCGCGTCCGTCGACGCGCACCGTATTGTGTGCGGCCGTTCCGCGGAAGCGATCCCGCCACTTGACGTCGGCGGCGTAGATGTAGGTTCCGGGATCGATCAGAATTTCGCGATCGCCCTTGCGCTCGACCAGACTCAACGCGTGCGCGTGACCATGTCCGGCGTTGCCCCACCCGAAAGCACGCGTGTCGACAATACTCTGACCATCGCCGCGTGAGACAATCGCGACGCCCGCATCACGAAACAATTCAGTACCCTGCCACACTCGCCAGCCCGGTTGCGCCCGCTCCATCGCCCGCGGTCCGATCCACCAGGCGGCTAGCGGCGCAACGTCTTCCGGCGCACATGGAAAAGGCTCCGTCTCGAGCAGCACGGCGCACGCCGCCAGCGAGGCTCGGCCGAACTGCCGACGCTCGCCATACGGATGAAAAAGCCGTCCACCGTCGTCGTCGCCCAGGCAGGGTATCGCACCGGCTGGCCCGAGCAATGCCCACAAGTAACGCGCCATTTGTCGCAGCCGATCGAAAAACGCCGGCCCAGGCTTCGCCAACAATGCATAGAAAAGCAGCATGTCCAGCGCGTACACGTGATAGTAAGTCGACTGCTCAAAGTAGCTGCCGTCGGGCCGCACTTGCG
The DNA here is from genome assembly GCA_036006545.1 of Bryobacteraceae bacterium. Lineage (GTDB taxonomy): Bacteria > Acidobacteriota > Terriglobia > Bryobacterales > Bryobacteraceae > Palsa-187. The sequence goes on along the minus strand of DASYPO010000238.1, from coordinate 4,083 downwards.
CTTCGAGTTGCGATTCCATCCAGCCGGCTCCACTTTTTCGCCACTCCGCGGACCGTGGTAACTCCGGAAACGCATGCGCGATCGCGAACAGCGCCAGAGCTTCGCCCAGCAGGTGCGTGTTGGGCGAATAATACACGGACAGGTTGAATTCCAGGTGGCAGCCGTGCTGGTACAACCCTTCGCGCAATTGCGCGCGCGTCGCCGAGCCCAGTCCTTCGCCCGCCAAATGATAAATCCAGATCCACGAAAGCGCGCGAAACGCGACCTCGAGCGCGCTGGTCCAATTAATCCCGCGACCGAACGGATTCTGTTCGAACCAGCTTTCCAGTTGCGCGCGAATTTCGGACAGGAATTCTTCGCGATCGCTCAATCGGTAAGCTTGCGCCAGCACGACAAGATGCTGGTGACGATTCAATTCCCAAATGATCTTGTGATCCCCGGCGCGCGTGGTGTCCATGAACGGAACTCGCCGAAAATAATCCGGCGGCGTTTCGCGACCGCCGATCGGATCGCGACGCCACTGCGTGACAATCCCGGTTGCGATCGTGTAACCAAACAATGGAATGCGTCGCGTAAGGATCTCGTCAGCGAGGTTGAGCAGTTCGCTCGCCCACGCTGTGTTGCGAATCGCATCGACGGTCGCGGCCGCATCGGGAAGGCAATCCAGTCGAGGACGATCCGGCAGATCGCGTGCCGTGCGGGGAGGGCGAACGAACATCCACGCGTTCGCAGCCTCCTGGCGCAGCCGGAAGCGAATTTCAGAGAGTGTCCGCAAGTTCGTAATTGTATTCGTGGCGCGGGCTGTGCCTCGTGGCGCGGGCCTTAGCCCGCAGCCTCGGCTTCAGCCGAGGGATTGAGAAATAACTTTAGACGCCGGTTTCTCGATTTCGCGAAACCACATTTCGAGCATGAGCAGCGACCAGAGTCCGGTGACGTGATTCCTCCGCCCCGTGCGGTGCTCGTCGAGCAATTGCTTGACGAAATTCGGCGAGACGATGCCGCGACCCAGAAACTTTTCCGCAGTCAAATGATCGTGCAGCATCTCCTGCAAGGGGCCGCGGAACCAGATGTCTAGCGGTACGCCGAATCCCATCTTGCCGCGAGTCAGCAGTTCCGGCGGCAGCGTATCGCCCAGCGCCTTGATCAAAATGAACTTGCCGCGCCCTTCGCGAATCTTCCAGGAATTCGGAATCGAAGCGGCCTGTTCGCCCAGCACGTGATCGAGTAGCGGACAGCGCACTTCAAGCGACGCCGCCATGGACATGCGATCGACTTTCACCAGCATGTCGCCCGGAAGACTGACCGTGGTTTCGAAATACAGCGCCTGCGATACCGGGTCGGTGCCGGCGGGCAGGAAAGCATGAGGAAGCGCGCGCATCAGGAAACCGAAATCGGCGGGCAACATCCAATCCTGCTGCAGCAGGTTCTTCCGCATGTAATAGTTCGTGGTGTTGTCTTCCAAGTAGCGCGCGATCGGACCCGGCTGGCTGAGCATGTGCAGATAATTCTTGCCGAACGCGGAATAAGGCAGCCAGCGCGCCACAGCGCCCATCGCCGATCGAGCGAACCCCGGTGTCCGGTCCCACTTCAACATCCGTCCGACGGTCTGATACCGATCGTATCCGCCGAATAACTCGTCGCCGCCATCGCCCGACAACGCGACCTTAACGTGCTGCACAGCGAATTCCGAGACGAGATAAGTTGGAATGGCGGACGAGTCCCCGAAGGGCTCGTCGAAGTGGTGCACCAGCTTTTCCACCAGGCTCACCGAATCCGGCCGCACCACGATTTCGTGATGATCGGTTTTGTAGTGGCGCGCCACCAGCGCGGCGTACTTCAATTCGTTGTAGGCGCTCTCCTCGAACCCGATCGAAAAAGTCTTGACCGGGTCTTTCGATTGGCGAGCCATGGACGCCACCACACAACTGGAATCGATTCCGCCGCTCAGAAACGCGCCCAGCGGCACGTCGGCGATCATGCGCATCCGCACCGCTTCGTCGAAAGTTTCGCGCAGTCGACGGCTGGCGTCTTCGGCTGAAAATCCGGCGGGCTCTTTCGAAACTGGCTCCGGCATGCGCCAGTATTTCCCCGTGCTTACCGTTCCGTCGGCTCGATACAGGAGCCATCCGCCTGGCTCCAACTTTCGAACGGTCTTGAAAGCCGAGTATGGATCCGGAATGTGGTTCAGCAGAAAATACAGCTTCAACGCTTCCGGGTCGGGAGGCAGATCGATACCCGCCGCCCGCAGGCTTTTGATTTCGCTGCCAAAAAATAAACCCTCCGGCAGATGCGCGTAATACAGCGGCTTTTTTCCGAAACGATCGCGCACCAGCAGCAATTCGCCGCGCCGCGCATCCCACAACGCATACGCGAACATCCCGCGCAGCTTTGAAAGGCCGCCGACGCCTTCCTCTTCGTACAGATGCAGAAGCGTTTCGGTATCGCTCTCGGTGCGGAATCGATGGCCTTTGGCGATCAGATCCCGGCGCAGTTCCCGATAGTTGTAGACCTCTCCGTTGTAAACCACCCACAACGATTCGTCTTCGTTCGCGATGGGCTGATGCCCGGTGTGGAGATCGATAATGCTGAGCCGGCGCATACCAATCGCGCACGCGCCGTCGACATGGTAACCGCTGTCGTCCGGCCCGCGGTGGCGAATCTGGTCGCACATGCTGCGAACGACGTCCAGTTCGGCGCGGCCACGGGAAAGAACATAACCGGCTATTCCGCACATAGATTGAAGGTGGCCAGATCCCTGCCGGGCCTGGACGCGAAAGGCTGCACCACTAGGTCGATTATCTCAAGGCCCGCCGCGTTTCATGCGGGCCCAGCATTTATCGTGCGACTAGAACCTCGATCGGCGCGCTAACCGTGTTCGCACCATTGGTTCGAACCACCTGGTAATAAACCACGCGTCCGCCCGGTGCTGGAGGGATTTTCAGCGTCACGGTACATGCCGAATCGCACGCCGTCGGATGTTCAGTCTCCGAAATCCACAGGTACGGCTGGGCTCCCGTCCCATCCGTGGCACAGCCTTCGTTGCGGGTGTGACACGGCGGCACCGCGCCCGCCGCGAGCTGCCCCTGATCGTATTCGCCGAATCCGAAACGCACCCGCACCTGGTCGCCCGCTACTCCCGAAAGTGAAATCGGAACCGCGATGTAATCCGCATTATTGATGCTGCTGCGCGCCGGAGCGGGCGGTTTCCGGATGACTACCGCGTCGTTTCGCACTCCGTCCAGGCTCAGCACATTGGTGAAAATCCATCCGCCCAGCGGAACCTCGCGACTGTTCCAGAAAATGTCCCCATTGCGTGCCGGTGCGAACGCACTGGTCAGCACTCGCACGCCCGCACCATTCGGGTCGGCACCGCGCGACACATCCATTTCGACGACCGTCTGCGAGGAGTGTTGCCATTCATCAATGGCGATATCATTCACCGGCGCGACGAAGCGCGTTGGCACCGAGATCAGACTCGAGACGAAAGGAAAATTCACGTACGTATCTCCGGCTGTGCTCCCGCTCGCGCATTCTCCAGCGATCAACACGTGACAATATTTGTACCAGTCGACCGTCGTGTCCGCGAGCACCGAACCAGGACCACTCACATCCACCGCCAGCTTGGTGCCGCTCTGAACGATCCAGTTTCGGATGCGGTAGTTCATCTGCGGCAGCGAAGCGCCCGGAACCCGATACAAGTACGTGCCGACCTTTGTGACCCCGGCGCTCGGCACCCCAAATCCCATGAACGGCCGATTGTCGATGAAATGTCCCTGTTCGGATAACGCGGCCGCGGTTTGTCCCTGGCTCGGATGACTCTCGTTGAAATTGTCTGGTCCACCGGCCTTGGCAGTCGAAAATGGCGCGTTGAAGTTGACGGAAAAAAACGGATTGCTTAAGTTGGCCGGCATCGCACCCAGCCGAACCGGTTTGCCGATCGATTGCGGCTGCTTGAAATTGAGGCAGCCCAGGATCATCGTATTGACCGAATACCCGTAATGACAATCGGCGCCATGTGGATCCGTGCGCAGATAGGCGCCGGTGGTATCCGTCGCACGCGGATCGTGTTGCCAGTCCCACCAC
>DASYPO010000237.1:0-35386 GCA_036006545.1 Bryobacteraceae bacterium | reverse complement strand
CACTCTGCTGAGCGCCCAATTCGGCCTGCCGAATACCGCCAACCCGATGCGCAGCGTGCAAACCAACTTTCGGGTGAGGTTCTAATGCGACGCGAAACTACCCAGACACTTTCGGCTTTCCTGGCCTGGACGCTGCTGATTTACGCGCAGCAACCGCCCACTCAGCCGCCGCCGCAGCAGGGCGGGTACCAGGCTGCTAGCGAAGTCACCAAGTTCAGCACCACCTCGACGCTGGTGATCGAAACCGTCAACGTGAAGGACAAGAGCGGCAAAGCCATCGAGGGCCTCACCGCGAAAGACTTCACCATCACCGAAGACAACGTCCCGCAGACCATCAAGTTTTTCGAATTTCAAAAACTCGAAGAAATCGTCAAAGATTCACCGCCACCCGTGCCGGTCGTCAACATGCCGCCGCCGGTGCCGAAGCTGACCCGCACGCAAATCGCGCCCGAGGCTCCCGGCGACGTCCGTTATCGCGACCGCCGCCTGATCGGCCTGTACTTCGACCTCACCTCCATGCCGCAGGACGATCAGTTGCGCGCCTTCACCGCCGCCAAGAAATTCGTCTCGACGCAGATGACCACGTCTGACCTGATGTGCATCATGATGTTCGCCGGCGCAGGCGTGCAGGTGCTGGTCGATTTCACTGGCGACCGCGACAAATTGCTCTCCACCATCGAGACCATGATCGTCGGCGAGGATGAGAACGCCGTCACCGATTCCCAAGCCGACACCGGTGCCGCCTTCGGACAGGACGACGGCGAGTTCAACATCTTCAATACCGATCGCCAGCTCGCCGCGCTGCAGACCGCCGCGCAGATGCTCGCCCGCCTCAACGAGAAAAAGGCTCTGGTTTATTTCGCCAGCGGCCTGCGCCTCAACGGCGTCGACAACCAGGCGCAGTTGCAGGCGACCATTAACTCCGCGATTCGCGCCGGCGTTTCCTTCTGGCCCGTCGACGCGCGCGGGCTCATCGCCACGCCTCCTCTTGGCGACGCCACCCGTGGATCGTCGGGCGGCACTTCCATGTACACCGGGGGCGGCGCGAACATGCTGGCCGCCAATCTCGCGCGCTCTCAGGACACGCTCTACGCGCTCGGCGCCGATACCGGCGGGAAAGCGCTGCTCGATTTCAACGATCTCTCGATGGGCATCGTACAGGCGCAGAAGTCGGTTTCAAGCTACTACATCATCGGTTACTACACCACCAACGATAAGTTGGATGGGAAATTCCATCGCATCAAAATCACGCTTCCCAACCACGCGGGAGCCACCCTCGATTACCGCCAGGGTTATTTTGCCGGCAAGGTCTTTACCAAATTCACTCAGGCCGACAAGGAGCGCCAGCTCGAAGACGCACTCATGCTGGGCGATCCCATCACCGAGCTGACCATCGCCATGGAAGTGAATTACTTCCAGTTGAATCGCGCCGAATACTTTGTCCCCATGACCGTGAAGATCCCTGGACGCGAGCTCGCCCTCGCCCGCAAGGGCGGCGCCGAGCGCACCGTGATCGATTTCATTGGCGAGATCAAGGACGAATACGGCACGACGATTCAAAACATCCGCGACAAGGTCGACATCAAGCTGAGCGGCTCAACAGCAGCCGAGCTCGCGACGCGCCCCATCGAATACGACACCGGCTTTACGCTCTTGCCCGCCAAGTACAAGATCAAGTTCCTCGCGCGCGACGCCGAAACGGGCCGCATCGGAACATTCCTGCTCAACTTCGTCGTTCCGAATCTCAACAAGGAAGAGAAGCGCATTCCCATCAGCTCCGTGGTTCTTTCGAGCCAACGCGTGGAAATGAAGGACGCCATCTTCAACGCCAAGGATAAGGGTCAGCAGCAGGGCTTCAGCCCGCTGGTGCAGGACGGCCAGAAACTGATCCCGAGCGTGACGCGCGTATTCCACAAGAATCGCGACATGTTCGTGTACTTGCAGGCCTATCAACGCACGGCCACGACCACCCAGCCCTTGGTCGCGTTCGTGACTTTCTATCGCGGCCAGACCAAGGCATTCGAGACTCCGGCCCTGCCGGTGACCGACGGCCTCGACGCGAAGACCAAGGCCGTGCCGCTGCGCTTCAGCGTCCCGCTCGAGAAACTCGAGCCCGGCCGTTACGATTGCCAGGTGACCGTGCTCGACCCCACCGGTCAGAAAGCCGCTTTCTGGCAGGCCCCCGTCATGCTGGTGCCGTAACGCAGGCGGTCGATAGCCGCCTGTCTTTGCTTTCCCGTGGGGCAGGTAATCTTTTTCTTAACCCGCAAACGGGGTCACCTGCCGGTTCGTGTAACGCAGGCGATCTTGTCGCCTGTCTGTTTTCATTCCTGTTGGACAAGTGATCTCGCCACCTGCCGCGATGGCTTTGCGGCCACGAGAGCTAATCAAAATCGTGGCGCGGGCTTCAGCCCGCTGCGTCGGCTTCAGCCGGCGTCCCCGGTTGTCTGGGAACTTAACTATTTTCGACCTACCGGTCGTGATGCAGGCGATCCGTTTCTTAACCCGAAAGCGATGTCGCCTCTTGTGGGGTCAGGCTTTCCAGCCTGCCGCCGCCTTTCCAGGCGGCGCCTTCGCTGCTATCTTGTTAATTCATGCGCATCGTGTCGCTGATCGCCAGTGCGACCGAGATGGTCCACGCCCTCGGCCTCGGCGATTTCCAGGTCGGCCGCTCCCACGAATGCGACTACCCGGCGACCATCCTGTCACTGCCCGTCTGCACCCAGCCGCGTTTCGATGTGCACGGCTCCAGCCTCGAAATCGACCAGCGCGTGAAGGCTACTCTGGCTAGCGCGGAAAGCGTTTACCAGGTTCACGAAGAAACGCTGGCCGCGCTCCAACCCACTCACATCGTCACGCAGACGCAGTGCAAAGTCTGCGCCGTGTCCCTCGACGACGTCGAGCGCGCGCTCAGCGAGCGTTTCACCACCCGGCCCAAGATTGTCGCGCTCGAACCCAACTCGCTCGAAGACATTCGTGACGACCTGATGCGCCTGGCACGCGCCTGCAATGTCGAAGAGCGCGGCATTCGCCTGATCGCCGGCATTGACGAGCGCATGAGCGTCATCGCGGCCCAAACCCAGCGCGTACAGCGAAAACCAAAACCGCGTGTCGCCGCCATCGAATGGCCGGAGCCGCTCATGGCTGCCGGCAACTGGGTCCCGCAACTGATCTCGATGTTAGGCGCCGATAATCTATTCGGCCGTGCGCGCGGTCACTCGCCCTGGCTGCGCTGGGAGGCGCTGGTAGCATCCGACCCCGATGTAATCGTGTGCATGCCCTGCGGCTACGATCTGTCAAAAACGCGTGCGGAAATGCACTGGCTTACCGATCGACCCGAATGGTCCGATCTGCGCGCCGTGCGCGAAGGCCGCGTCTACCTGGCCGACGGGAATCAATACCTAAATCGCCCGGGTCCCAGGATCGTCGAATCCCTGCGCATTCTCGCCGAGGTCATCTACCCGGAATTTTCGCCGACTCTTCAAGGCGTAGGCTGGGAAAAGCTCTGACATGCTGCTGTCTTACTGCTCCGTCTTTACTGGCCCCTGGCCCCTGGCCGCTGGCCGCTGACTTATGTCTAAACTCGTAGTCTCCTTCGGAGAAATCATGCTGCGCTTGGCCCCTCCCGGCTTCGAGCGCTTCCTTCAGTCCCCCCAGCTCATCGCGACCTTCGGAGGCGGCGAAGCCAACGTCGCGGTCGCCCTCGCCGGATTCGGACTACCCGCGCGCTACGTCACCGTGCTGCCCGATAAGCATCCCATCGCCGACGGTTGCATCGCGCAACTCCGCGGCTTGGGCGTCGATACGTCGCAGATCGCGCGCGGCCCCGGCCGCATGGGAACTTATTATGTCGAGAGCGGCGCCAACCAGCGCGCTTCCGCAGTAACCTACGACCGCGACCGCAGCGCCATCGCTCTCGCCTCCCCCGGCTCGATCGACTGGAATTCGGCGCTCGACGGCGCGAGCTGGTTCCACATCACCGGTATCACTCCCGCCATCAGCGAATCCGCCGCGGCACTCGCGCTTGAAAGCGTCACCGCAGCGCGCGCGAAGAACCTGATGATCTCGTGCGACCTCAACTTCCGCAAGAATCTGTGGAAGTGGGGCAAGAAATCCCAGGACGTCATGCCCGACCTCTTTAAGCAAGTCGACGTCGGTATCGCCAACGAAGAAGATTGCCAGATGGCGCTCGGAATCGCGGCCGAAGCGAATGTCGAAGCCGGCAAGCTCGATCGCGAGGCCTACAAGAAACTCGCCGAAAAAGTCATGGAGACCTATCCGCGACTGCAGGCCATGGCCATCACACTGCGCGAATCGCACAGCGCCTCGCACAACACCTGGGCCGCCTGCCTCCACAATGGCAAGGAATTCCTGGTGAGCCGCTCCTACGAAATCACCAACATCGTCGACCGCGTCGGCTCCGGCGATTCCTTCGCCGGCGGCCTCATCTTCGGTCTTAACTCACTGCCCGGCTATCAGGAAGCGCTCGATTTCGCGACCGCCGCATCGTGCCTCAAGCATTCCATTCCCGGCGATTTCTGCCGCCTCACCCGCTCGGAAGTCGACGATCTGGTACACGGCGGAGGCTCCGGCCGCGTCAAGCGCTAGCTGTCAATTCTCCGACGGGCGCTCCACGTGATCCACCACCAGAATCTGCACCCGGCCATTCGTCGCTTCCAGTTTCAGCCCAAGCTGGTCGTGCAGAGCTTGTAGAAACGTCGGTCCCTGCGGATCGCTCGCGACGCCTGTATCGGTGAGCGGAGGACTATTCGCCTCCGGTGTCCACTCCAGCACGAAATCGAACCTGCCTGTGAGGCCCGTCTGATCCAGCACCGGGCGACCCAGGCTTCCGAGCGAGGGCAGAGAAGACGCCAGTAAATCCATTGTGGTATTTCGCGAGCCCGCCTGTCGCGAGCGGTCGGGCTTCACCATCAGCGCGTACACATCGCACCGCGCAGGAAACACGCTGGGTGGCGAGCCGTTCGCGGCCGGACCCGCGGAGTCATCGCAGGATGGACCTTCGGCATGCGGTCGGAGTTTCGGACCGGTTTTGCTCGACTTGACCAGCGTGAGCGCCAGCACAGTAACCTGCCTGCTCTCAAAATGAACCGCCAACTGGAAACGGTCCGCGAGCAGCGACTGCATCATCAGCCGCATCTGATCCTTGGTAGGAGTGCCTTCCGCCCGAGCTTGAATGCTAAATCGATCGGTCGCGACCCATTTCGGCAATTGCGCGAGCAGGGACTGTAACTGCTCCTGAGTTAACCGAATCTTGTATGCGAATTGGATGTAGACCGAAAGTGGAAAATCGGCGTTGAAGCGGCCTCCTGTTGCCGCGTACGCATCCCCTTCATCCAGCGGGAAATTAGGGGGCCTGAATGGACCCTGGCTCGGCCGGACGGAGGCAACCTCGAAGGCCTTCTTGCCGCCTGCCACGATCTGCCACGCAGGTACGGCTGCTGATTGCTCGGTCGGACCTTTGTCGGCGGCCGTTTGAGCTTGCAGCACGGCCATCGGCATCCAGCCACCCGCGAGAAGCAGTGTCGCCCATACCTTTTCCATCTCCATGATTGTCGCCCACCATCGGCGTTCGCGATCCTGACGCGACCCCGCCCGGCCGTCCCCGATCCCGCAGGCTTATAATCATAATCATCATGGTTGTCCGGGTCTTACTCGCCGCTCTCCTGGTCGTCCAAGGGTTCGCTCAGAAGCAGCCCGGGCCGGCGACGCCGCCCTCGTCTCAGGAACCCAAGCCGATTCGCGTCCAGGTCAACGAGGTCATTGTCCCCGTCACCGTCACCGATGAAAAGGGCCGCTTCGTCTCCGATCTCGACCAGGCCGATTTTCAGATTTACGACGAAGGCAAGCTGCAGAACATCCGTTACTTCTCGCGCGAGCGCAGCCAGCCCGTAGTCGTCGGCTTCCTGCTCGATCTCAGCAATTCCAATCGCTCCAACTGGCCGAAATTTCAGGAAGCGGCCGCCGAGCTCGCCCTCACGCTGCTCCCCGGCGACAAGAAATACTCGGGCTACCTGATCGGCTATGGCGCCGATGCCGAGCTGCTGGTCAACACCACCTCCGATCCCGAAAAGATTGTCGAGAAGATTCGCAAGATGCGGCCCGGCGGCGGCGCAGCGCTGTACGACGCCATCTACCAGGCATGCACCTCGCGCACCGTCGTCGCGGGCGAGCCGCTCGATCCGCGCCGCGTTGTCGTCGTCGTCGGCGACGGGAACGACAACTCCAGCAAGCATTCGCTCGAAGAAGTGCTCGAGATCGCCCAGCGCAACCTGGTGACGATTTACGGCGTCAGCACCATGGCTTATGGATTCGCCAATGAGGGCGATAAGAATCTTGTGCGCCTGGCCGAGGAAACCGGCGGGCGTGTCGAGTATCCGCTGCAGGAAGTATATAAGGACGTGGCCGGCTATCTCTCGCAACCGCGCGACGAAGGCAACTATGCGCTGCAACCCGGCACCGGCGGTTACGCAGCGGCCATCGCCAAATCGATTTTCAACGCCATCAGCAACGTAGCGGGTGAGGTCACCACGCAGTACATCATCCGCTATATTCCCGATGACAATGGCAACACCAAGATCCGCCGCAATATCGAAGTGAAGGTAGCCCTGGCCAACGTGAAGGTTCGGGCTCGAAAGCATTACTATCCTAACGCCCCTTGAAACCGCGCTCTATCCGGCGCGCTACTCGTTGCTCGCGGTAGCGCTCGCGGACGGCGTTCTTACCGAAGCCGGCGTGCTTCTGGAGGACCCCGCGGCCGACCGGTTGTGGATCCGGTTGCGTCGCGATTGGGATCACATCTCGAGTGTTGAAAGCGAAGTTCTGGGCGCGCTCGAAACCGACCTGCAGGGCAAAGCCTCGGAAATGGGCGCTGCGCGTCTACTCGAAACGTTGGAACAGACGCTTTCCAATTCTCTCCGCATCACCGACCGGCGCGACACCGTGGTTGCGAACTTCGAGCGCGCGCTCGACCGCCTGTATCGCGAGTATGTGCGTCCCACCGTTCAGCCCTTCGTCACCCACCTGCCGCGCTACTCGCTGGCCGTCGCCGCGGGAGCGTTCCTCGAAAATAGCGCCGTGACCGAAGAAGCCTGGGACGAAGCTCCCGCGGATCTTCGACTCACCCCTGAAATGTTTGTGGCGCGCATCGCCGGGCATTCGATGGAGCCTGCGATTCCCGATGGCAGCCTGTGCGTCTTCCGCCGTGGAGTCACCGGCTCGCGTCAGGGAAAATGCGTGCTGGTCGAAGATACCGGCTGTGCGAATGATCGCTACACGGTCAAGGTGTATCGCAGCCAAAAATCGCAGGGGCCCGACGACGAAACTTGGTCGCACCAGCGCATCACGCTGGAACCCCTCAACCCTGAGTTCCCATCCTTCGATCTCGCTCCCGACGAAGACCGCTTCCGGATCCTCGCCGAATTTGTCCGCGTGCTCTAACGCAGGCTTACCTGTGGCTCAGGTGATCTTGTGCTGTAGCGCAGGTGATCTTGTCACCGGCGAGTGTTTGCTTATGGCGCAGGCCTGTGTCGGCCCCGTGGCGCGGGCTTGAGCCCGCAGCGCCGACTTCAGTCGGCGAACTAAAAACTACTTCACCATCTCCGGATACTGACCCTTCAAATTCCTCAACTTCGGCAAATCGTGCGCCGCGATATACGGATGCCCCGGATTCTTCTCCGCGAACTTCTGGTGATATCCCTCCGCTGTGAAAAACTCCGGCAGCGCGACCACTTCAGTCGCAATCGGCTTCGAAAACACCTTCGCGCCGTTCAGCTCGCGAATGTACGCCTCCGCGATTTCTTTCTGCGACGGATTCGCATAGAAAATTGCCGACCGGTACTGCGTCCCCACATCCGGACCCTGCCGGTTCTTCTGCGTCGGGTCGTGCGCCACCGAAAAGAAAACCTTGAGCAGTTGCCCGTACGAAATCTTCGACGGATCGAAAGTTACCTGCACCGCCTCGGCGTGCCCGGTGTTTCCGTCGCTCACCATTTCGTAGTGCGCCGATTTCTTCGACCCGCCCGCGTACCCGGACACAGCCTGCGAGACCCCCTTCAGATTCTGGAACACCAGCTCCACGCCCCAGAAACATCCGCCCGCCAATACTGCAGTCTCCTGCGCCGCCCCCGGCGCCGCCAGTTTGCTCTCCGGAGGATCAGGAAACGTACCGCTGAATGCGGGTGTGTTCGAACACGCCGTGCCTAGCAGTCCCAACGCCGACACCAATCTTTTCAGCATGACTTTATTCTCTCAGGCTGCTCCGCCCGCAGCTAGAAATTAACGATCGATGCAAACGACGCCGGATCCAGACTCGCTCCGCCCACCAGTGCGCCATCCAAATCCGGCTGCGCCATCAGGGCTTTGACGTTGTCCGGCTTCACGCTGCCGCCGTAGAGAATCCGGCAGGACGCCGCACCCTCCGTGCCGAAACGTTTGCGAATTTCATCGCGTAGAAAACGGTGCGCCGACGCGGCCATGTCCGGCGTCGCGGTCTTCCCCGTTCCGATCGCCCACACCGGCTCGTATGCCAGCGTGACGCGAGCGAATTGTTCGGGCAAAAGTCCCGCGACTCCGCCCGCGAACTGCGTCGCCAGCACCGCTTCGGTCGCGTTGCCTTCGCGCTCTTCCAATCGTTCCCCCAGGCATACGATCGGACGCAACCCCGCTTCCAGCGCCGCGACCGTTTTCTTGAACACCGTCTCGTCTGTTTCGCCGAAGTATTGGCGACGCTCGCTGTGCCCGATAATCACCCAGCGGCAGCCCGCCGCCACCAGCATCGGCGCCGAAATCGCACCGGTATACGCGCCTTCCTTGAGCCAGAAAACATCCTGGCCGCCGATTTCGATATTGGATCCGCGCGCCGTCTCCGCCGCACACTGCACACTTGCGAAGGGCGGGCAGATGACGATTTCGGCGTGTGTCGCACCCGCCACCATGGGCACGAACTTCTGGAAGAATGCCGACGTTTCTTCGGCAGTCTTATACATCTTCCAGTTACCGGCCATTACGGGCTTGCGCATCGCACTACAGGATAGCAATGTGCCTTGTGGAGGGCGGACCTCCCGGTCCGTGGGGGCGGCCCCCCGGTCGGTAGGCGGCGGACCTCCCGGTCAGTGGGCGGCGACCTCCCGGTCAGTGGGCGGCGGACCTCCCGATTCGTGGGGGGCGGACCCCCCTGGTCCGCGCGGGACGCCCTCGTCCCGCTAACTAGCCCAGTCGATACTCTTCAAACTCTTTGATCAACCCGAAATTCGTCCGCACACTTCGAATCGATTCACCGCGCTGCTCCACCCGCGCCTCCTCGACCACCCCCAGCCGGTCCGACGCCATCTGCAGATACTCCACCTTCCCCGGATCGATTCCCATAATCCTGCAGCACGTCGCATCCACCGCCGGTAGATCCGATCCCATCACCAGCACGCCCGCCGTTTTCGGCGTCCCCTGAATGGGCCCGTTGCCTTCCATCCCGACGATCCCGTCCACGATAGCGAAGCTACGCCGGAAAATACGATTCAGTTCCACGATCGATTCGGGAATGCCCACCAGGTGCAGCTCGTTCTTCGGCCACCCGTAAACGCACCCCGGCACCAGTCCGAAGAAATTCTTCATCGAAAGCGTCGCGCCCGCCCAGTGATGTGTCTTCATCTTCGCCAGCGAAACCACCAGCTCCGCCCGCAGCGCCGTGTTCGGCAGATAAATCTCGCCGCGATCTGCGAACCCCTGGATCGCGCTCACGTCGTCGCGATTCAAATCCGTGAATAACTGATCGAACTTCGGAATCTCGCCGCGGTAGCGAGCCATCTCCGCGATCGCGTACGTGTCGCGCCGATGCCCTGGACCCTCTCCGATCCGTACCGACGCCGCGCCCAGCGAACGAAACGCCTCGAGCGCCGCCGCCACTACCGATACGTCCGTATTGATACACGTCGCAGCGTCGAACTCGACCAGGTTGGGCTTCAGCAGGATATTCAGATCCTTAACATCTAATCCGCACGCGCGAATTCCGCGGACCATGCAATCCACCAGGTCCACCGAATACGTCGCCGCCTTCACCACCGTCACCGCCGACGATCGCGGCACACTGGGCGTTCCGCCTTTCCCGCCGCTCCAACCTGCATAGCCCGCCAGCACGCTCGCGCCGGCGACTTGTAAGAATTCTCGCCGATTCGGATTCATGACGATCTCTCCGTCCGCAGCGCACAGCGCCCGGCGCGGGAATCTTCACTGATGACTTCCGCTCCGTTCAGGCGCGCCGAGGCTGCGTTGTGCGCAGCAATAGTGGATAAGAACGCGTGATTGCCTTCCGCCGCGCCTAATGCTTCAAGCGCCGTGATCAGTACGTCCGGCGTCACGTCTCCGTTCGACACCGGCGGCTCCGCGCCATTCACGCGCAGCGCGATCGCGAGCCATGCTTTGGCCAATGGCGACTTTGTCTCGCGCGCCAGTTTCGCCGCTTCACTCAAATACGAAGCGATTTCGCCACGACCCTGCAATCCGACCAGCGCTAGTGCGGTCGTCTCTGGATACGACGGCAGGTCGATTCCCAGTGCCGCGCGACTCCCGTAATTCCATCCGCCGTCTTTGCTGCGCACTCCGGCAAGCTGCGCTTCGCCCAACCGCACCCGCTCGCCCAATTCCTTGCTCGCGAATTTCAAGGACGCGCGCTTCAGCGCAACTAGGGTGTGCGCCGTCGGCTCCACCCACGACGACGTGCCCGGTTTCCAGGGCCAGCCCTTCAGGTTCAAGTCGCGTTCTAATTTGAACAACCCGACCTTGGCTGCCATCCTATTCAGCAGCCTCGTCTCCACGCCGGCCGATCCCAGCAGCCACTTCACGCCCTTCTGAAATGGTTCGCCGAATTCGCCCCGCGCCGTCGCGATGGTTACGCACAACGCCGTGCCCCAATTCGCGATCGCCACATCGGACGACGGGCGCCATCCGCCGTCTTGCCCCTGCCAGCGCGAGATCAGCGCCCAGGCGCGATCTGCCGCCGCGTCGCCATGCAGGGCCAGCGCCGCGTAGGCCGTCGGCTCCAGCCAGGATTGCTTGTCTCGAAAGTATCCCCAGCCGCCGTCCGAATTCTGGCTGCGCTTGAGCGCGTCCAGACGCACTCCGAGATAGGACTTTTCCACGTCCTTCTCATCGGCCGTTCGTGGCGCGGGCTTTAGCCCGCAGCCGTGGCTTTAGCCGCGGAGTTAAGCTATGTGCATGTTCCGCAGCTTGGTTCTCTGTCTAGCCCTGTCCACTACTCTCCTCGCCCAGGACGAACTCACCCGCGCCCGCCGCATCGCCGCGAACTCCATCGGCATCGACAGCCACATCGATACCATCCAGCGCGTTCTCATCGGCGGCGTGAACCTCGCCGAATCCTCCACCTCCGGCCACGTCGATTTTCCGCGCCTGCGCGACAGCGGCATGCGCGCGCCGTTCTTCGCCCTGTGGTGCCCCGTCTATTACAAAGGATCCGAGGCCATTCGCCGCACGCTTCAGCTTCGCGATGCCATGCAGGAAGTGCTCGATCGCAACAAGAATGAAATCGAACTCGCGACCACCGCCTCTGACATCGAGCGCATCGTCAAAGCCAACAAAATCGCGGCGTTCCTCAGCATCGAAGGCGGCCACCAGATCGCCGACGAGCTGGCCGTGCTGCGCAACTACTACCGCCTGGGCATCCGCTCCATGACGCTCACGCATTTCCGCAACAACAACTGGGCCGATTCCTCCACCGACACGCCGCGCCACAACGGCCTTACGGATTTCGGAAAGCAAGTCGTGCGCGAAATGAATCGCCTGGGCATGCTGGTCGACGTCTCACACGTCTCCGACAAAACCTTTTACGATGCGATCGCAGTCTCGACCAAGCCCGTAATCCTCTCGCACTCGTCCTGCCGCGCCATATCCGACGTGCCGCGCAACGTCACCGACGACATGCTGCGCGCGCTTGCGAAAAACGGAGGCGTCATCGGGATAAATTTCGGCGAAGGATTCATCAGTCCCAAGGATGCCGAACGGCTGCGCGCCACGATTGCGAGCGCTTCCACGGCGCCCGACCTTACCGGCAAAAAGCTCGACGAATACGCCGCCGAGGAATACCGTCGTGACATCGGTATTTCGCGCAAGGCGTTTGCGACCATCGCCGACGTGGTCTCGCACATCGATCACGTGGTCAAGATCGCGGGAATCGATCACATTGGAATCGGCAGCGATTTCGACGGCATCTCCTCGCCCCCGCAGGGCCTTGAGGACGTTTCGCGCATGCCCTACTTAACGGCCGCATTGCTCAAACACGGTTATTCCGAAAAGGACGTCCGCAAGATTCTCGGCGAGAATTATCTGCGCGTCATCCGCGCAGTCACCGGCAAGTAACTTTGTGGGGCAGGTGATCTTGTCACCTGCCGGTTGGACGTAACGCAGGCGATCTTGTCGCCTGATGTGCTGAGACGTAAACGCAGGCCATCTTGTCGCCTGCTATTGATCCCAAATCTGTGAACCCCGCTGGGGCAGGTGATCTTTTTCTTAACCCGCAAACGGGTTCGCTGCCTGCCCGTTTTCGCACTTCGGACCTGCCTTTTGGGGCGGACCTCCCGGTCCGCGCGGGACCTCCTGGTCCCGCCAATGCTTGCCTCTTGTGGGACAGGTGATCCTGTCACCTGCCATCTGGCCCAAACGCTGAGACTCTTGTTGGCAGGCGATCTGTTTCTTAACCCGCAAGCGGGGTCCGCTGCCTGCCCGTTTTCGCACTTCGGACCTGCCTTGTGGGGCGGACCTCCCGGTCCGCGCGGGACCTTCTGGTCCCGCCAATGCTTGCCTCTTGTGGGACAGGTGATCCTGTCACCTGCCACTGGCCCAAACGCTGAGCTCTTGTGGCGCACGCTGGTAGCCTGCACCGGACTGTTAGTCCGGCGTGATCTTCTGAGTCAAGTCGCCTCTGCTTCATCAGGTTGTCGTGGCGCGGGCTTTAGCCCGCAGCCTTGGCTTCAGCCAAGGTTCAAGCAAATGCTAATCTGAATCAGGTCGTCTCTGCTTCATGAGGTTGTCCGGCGCCGTCCGATTCTTATCGGTTACTTTTGTCTGCGCCGCGCTACTCGCCCGCAGCGCTCACGCGCAGTCTGCACAAATCACGACCCTCGCCGGCGCCACTCCCGCCAACGGTTTCCCCATCCGCGGATTCACCGGCGACGGTCCGGCAACCCAAGCCCGCCTCGCGCTCGCCAACGTCCAGAACACCTGCGATCCTGTGCGCTACGAACAGATCACCCACCTCGCGGTCGACTCGATCGGCAACATTTTCTTCGCCGACTCCGACAACCAGCGCATCCGCCGCATCGAC
The DNA here is from genome assembly GCA_036006545.1 of Bryobacteraceae bacterium. GTDB lineage: Bacteria > Acidobacteriota > Terriglobia > Bryobacterales > Bryobacteraceae > Palsa-187. The sequence continues at coordinate 22,038 of DASYPO010000237.1, read as the reverse complement.
ACTCAGGGAAACCTCACCACCATCGCCGGCAGCGGCTCGAAGCCCGCCACCAATTCACTGTGCGAGCCCACCAGTTCCGTCAACGACGGGCCCGCGAACAGTGCCATATTCTACAATCCCGCCTCCGTTGCGCTCGCCGCAAATGGCGACCTCATCATTGCCGATCAGCAAAATAATCGCATCCGCCGCCTCAGCAATGGCACCGTCTCGACCATCGTCGGCAACGGCCAGCATCTTTTTTACGCCCCGGGAATTCCCGCAACCGCCACACCAATGGACTGGCCCGCCGCCGTCGCCTTCGGTCCCGGGAACACGCTCTACTTCGCCGAACTGCATGGCAATCGCGTCGCGAAACTCGCGGCCGACGGCACGTTGGTCACCGTCGCTGGTTCCGGATTTCCAGGTTTTGCGGGCGACAACGGGCGCGCCGTCACGGCGCAGCTCCACAGTCCCTCCGGCATTGCCTTCGACGCCGCCGGAAATCTCTACATCGCCGATCAACTCAATAACCGCATCCGCAAAGTAACGCCCGACGGAATCATCAGCACCGTCGCGGGTACTAGTTCCGCGGGATTCTCGGGCGACGGGGGAAAAGCAACCTCAGCAAGCCTCAGCGGCCCCATGGATGTCGCGTCCGATGCGGCGGGAAATCTCTACATTGCCGACACGCTGAATCATCGCATCCGCAAAGTCGACACCAGCGGCAATATCTCGACCGTCGCGGGCGACGGACGCATCGGTCGTGGTCCCGATAATGTCGCGGCCAACACCAGCAGCCTGAACTCTCCGTCCGGTGTCGCGCTCGACGCCTCCGGCAACCTTTATATAGTCGATTGGCAGAACTACCTGATCCGCAAGGTGACCTTCCCCGCCCCGCCCGCGATCAATCGTGGCGGGATCGCCAATGCCGCTAGCTTCGCCCCATCGCCCCTCGCGCCCGGTTCGCTCATTTCGATTTTTGGAACGAATCTGGCGACCGGTGCCTCGACTCTCGCCGATGGCGCGCCCTGGAAAACGCAGATGAGTGGCGCGCGCGTCACGCTGAACGGAACCGACATTCCGCTGTATTACGTTTCCGGAGGACAGATCAACGCCGAACTGCCCTACGGCCTCGCCGACGGCGCCTACGCTTTGACCGTGACGACTTCCGCCGGCACTAGCGCGCCCGAGCCCTTCACCGTCGCGGCCGCGGCGCCCGGGATTTTCATGACCGGCTCACCGCTCCACGGCCTCGTTCAAAATCAGGATTTCGATATCAATCGCCCGGGGCACGCCGAGCAGCGCGGCAACATCATCGTCGCTTACCTCACTGGAATTGGCTCCGTCGCTCCCCCGATTCGCGAGGGCGACGCCGCGCCGTTCGATCGCCTGCTCTACGCCACACTGCCATACTCGGCAACCATGGATGGCGTCTCCGCTGACGTGCAATTCCTCGGACTCACGCCCGGCTACATCGGACTTGCGCAGGCGAACATCAAGATACCTGATGGCGCGACCATCGGCGAGTCCATTTTGGTCATCACCGTCAACGGCCAGCCCAGCAAACCAGTCACGGTGTTCGTGAAATGATTTGCGCAATCATTGCCGCACTTGCGCTCTTAGCCCAGGTTCCTCCGCCCCAGATCGCCGGAAAATATGAAGTGTCGCTCCGGCTTCCGCCCGGCGGGCTTTTCGCGCGCGAAGAAATGGAAATTGAAGCGCGCATTTCCGATCGCTCAAAAAACGATCCGGTAATGGGCGACGCGCCCGTAATTCGCGCCGTCGTCGACGCCATAATCGACATGCCTTCCATGCCCGGCATGCCGAAAATTACAGAACGAAGCCATTCGGAAGCAGTCGCCGGCGACTACGGAATCCATCCGGTCTTCGCTCACGCCGGCGAATTCCGGCTCACGCTTAACGTCACTCCGCCCGGCGGCGCTCCATTCACGGTGCAGTTTCCGCTGATCGTTAAGGATGCCGATCCCGCGCGTCCGAAGCTGCCGCCGGTGTATCGCGTAGAAATCAAAACGAACCCAAAAAATCCTCAAGCCGGCCAGCCGGTCGAGCTGCAGCTCCGCGTCTTCCATCGCGATCGGTCCAAAGAAGTTGTTGCTGCATTCGACCTCGCGCACGAACGCTATCTTCACCTGGTCATCGTCCGCAATGATCTGACGTGCTTCGCGCACGAGCATCCTGAAATCGGGCGCGACGGCGTTTTTCGTCTTCGCTATTCCTTTCCCGATGCGGGCGAGTTTCGATTATTCGCCGACGTCGCACCGAAGGGCGCCGGTTCGCAAGTTTTGTCGGCGACCGTGAAAGTTGCCGGAAAAGGTTCGCCGCCTTCGATCTCTAGCGACAGCGTTTTTGCAAAACGAACCCAATTTGCCCCGCTGCCTGCGCGCCGAACTGAACGCATGACGTTCAAAACCATCGCTTCAGATTTAGAGCCCTATCTTGGTGCAATGGGACATCTTATGTTGGTAAGCGAAGGCGCATTTCAGTTCGTCCACGCGCACCCGGACGAAACGCTCGACTCCAACGGCCGCGACGGAACCCTGACGTTCCTGACGCGCTTCCCCTCGGCAGGGCGCTACCGCGGATGGGTGCAGGTGCAGCGCCAGGGGAAAGTGCTCACTGAATCTTTCGACGTAACGGCGGTCGAGCAGTGAAGAAAATCACGGTTCTTCTTTTGTTCGCGCTCGCCGCGTTCGCGCACGAGGGCGGCAAGAAGAACACCAAGCCCACCGCAGCGCAAAAAGATCTCGACGAAGCCAAATCGCTCCTCGCCCTCGCGAAAAAAGAATTGAGCGCGCAGGGTAAGCATTCCTGCTGCGTCAAGCCCGGGTGCGACCTGTGCCCGATGACGCGCGGCGCGTGTTCCTGCGCCGAGAACGCGCGCAGCGGACGCGGTGTCTGCGGCGAATGCGTGGGCGGATGGAAAGCAGGGCGCGGATCAGTCAAGGGCGTCTCCGCGAAAATGGTCAAGCTCGAAGCCGTCAAACCCGAACCGATCACCGGTCCTCCCGATTTGCTGCAGGCGGTCGCCGCGCTTCTCCGAGCGAAGCGAATTCTCGTCACCGAGCAGCGTTACTCCTGCTGCATTCGCGGCGGGTGCGGCCAGTGCGCGCACGAAGGCGATTGTCCCTGTGCACGCGACCTCGGGGCGACACCGCGCAAAGGCGTCTGCGGCCATTGCGTCAACGGATGGCAAGTAGGCGAAGGACGCCTCGACGGAATTTCGCCGGACGAAGTCACGCTGGCCGCGATGGACGAAGCGCCGTCGATGGAGATGCTCACCTCGAGCAAAGGTCCATGGAACTTCTCGCTGCACGGCGGCGCGTTCGCGATTTATACCGCGCAAACCGGACCGCGTGGACGCGACAAGATCTTTTCGACGAACTCGTTCATGCCAAGCGCGTCGCGCCGGCTTGGACCCGGCACCTTGACGATTCGCTCCATGTTCAGCCTCGAGCCCGCGACGATCACGAATCGTCAATACCCGCTGCTATTCCAGGAAGGCGAGACCGCGTTCGGCGTGCCGATCGTAAACGGCCAGCACCCGCACGACTTCTTCATGGAGCTCGCCGCGTCCTACCGCATTCCGCTGGGCGAACGCGCTTCGCTGAACTTCTATGGTGGACCGCGCGGTCAGCCGGCGCTCGGCCCCGAAGCGTACATGCATCGCCTCTCGGCGTCCGAGAACCCGATCGCGCCGCTGGGTCATCATCAGCAGGATTCCACCCATATCGCGACCGACGTGATCACTGCGGGATTCTCGTATGGTCCAGTGGCGCTCGAAGCGTCCGCATTCCACGCGCGCGAGCCGGATGAATTTCGGTGGGGCATCGAGCAAGGCGCGATTGATTCGTTCTCAACGCGCCTCACGGTTACGCCCACCTCGCGCTGGAGCGGACAGTTTTCGATCGGGCGTTTGAATCATGCCGAAGCGGTGCACCCGCTGCGTCCCGATCTGCGCACGACCGCGTCGGCAACTTATGTTCGTCCGTTTGCGACCGGCCGGTGGGCGACGACCGCGCTGTGGGGTCGTAACGTCGACCTGAGTTACACGCAGCAGCCCGGCATCCCTCTCTTGCCGCGGGCCCTTCGACCGCTGCACGTGGTCACCGTGCCGACGCGGATTCTCCCGTACAAATACAACTCCTTCCTGATCGAATCGACACTGAACTTCCGACACAAGCATTGGCTGTGGGGGCGCGCGGAAAACACCGATCGCGATTCGCTGCTGCTGTTCCAGCAAACGCCACTACTGTTGCTGGTCGACGAGCGGCGCTACGCGCGCGTTCAGGCGTACACCGGTGGCTACGAGTACGAGTTACCGCGCACGGTGTCGTGGCTCGCTACGGGAATCGGCGGGCAGCTCACGCTGTTCCACGCGCCACCGAATCTCGCACCGGTGTTCGACGCCAATCCTGTCGGCGTGCAGTTGTTCCTCAGAATGCGACTGGTCTCGGGGTCAACGGCGCGCCACTAGCACGCCGAGCCACACTGCCAGATAACCGAATACGACACTGAGCGTCACGTTCCAGAATCCGATCCACGGATTGCCGTCGACCACGGCTTGGTACGTCTCCCACGCGAAGCTCGAAAACGTCGTGTAGCCGCCCAGCACACCGACGATCGCGAACAAACGCCAGTGGAGTTGCGGATCCGGGAGTCGCTGGTTGAACACTGTCGCCAGCACTCCGATCAGGAAGCAGCCGGTGATGTTGACGGCAACCGTGCCCCACGGGAATCGATCGCCCGCGCGCTGCGCGATCGCCGAGCCGATCAAGTAACGCGCCGCGCCGCCCAGCGCGGCTCCTAACATCACTGCGAGAACTCTGCTCATCAGATGCGGTGGAAGCTCTTCAGAATATCGCGCGTCGAATAGCGCAGCGCGATCGGACGGCCGTGCGGGCAGCTCATGGGGCACTGCGTGCGTGCGAGAGCGGTAAGTAGCCAGTCGATCTTAGCCGGATCGAGTTTCATGTTGATCTTGATCGCCGCCCGGCAAGCGATCGACGCCGCGATGGCGCGGCGCAGATCCGCGATCGAGGCGCGCCGCAGCTCGTGCTCGGAGATTTCCAGAATTTCGAACAGGACTCGTTCGACATCGCCTGCGGCGATACCGGCCGGCGCGGATTTGATTGCGATGGTGCGATTGCCGAACGGTTCCGTCTCGAAGCCGAGCGGTTCGAGCTCCTCGGCGATGCGCGCGTACTCGATCTGCTGCGCGGCGGTGAGTCCGATCACCAGCGGAACCAAGAGACGCTGCGTTTCGACACGCCCACGCTCGCGCGCGGCGAGCACTTGTTCGAAGAGAATGCGTTCGTGCGCGACGTGCTGATCGATGATCCACAATCCGTCGCGCCCGGCGGCGACGATAAAGCTGTCGTGAATCTGGCCTAGCGGCCGCAGATCGCCGAGCGCGCTCAAGCTGTCGGCGGGCATCGCTTCCGCGCCGGGGAACAAAGGTCCGTGCGTATCGGGCGCAGCCATACGAGGGGCCATTGCTTGAGTCGCGGCCGCTGCCGCTCCCGAGCCTTCGGAGAAGTCGAAACGCGGTGCGGGCGACGGTGGGCGCCGCAGCACGAACTCGGGCAGCGCGGAGGGATTCACGGGTCCCGTTTGAACCTCGGGCGCAACGTCGACGGACAGATTCTCCATGCGCTGGCTGAACTCGGAATACGGAAGCCCGACGCCCGGTTGCGGCGGCGCCGGCGCTGGCAGTTGCGACGCGGGGCGCTGGGCCATGAGGATTCCGCGAATGGTGTCGCGCACGAAATCGTGCACCAGCGAGCCGTGACGAAAGCGCACCTCGGTCTTCGAGGGATGCACGTTGACGTCAACCTCTTCCGAGTCGCAATCGAGAAACAGCAGCGCGAACGGATAACACGCAGGCGGCATCAGGTTGTGGTACGCGGAGGAAATGGCGTGCAGCAGCAGACGATCGCGAATCAGCCGCCCGTTGAGGAACAGGTAAACCGAATTGCGATTCATCTTCTGCACCTGCGGGCCGCTGACGAATCCGCGCAGGCGAAAGTGCCGGGCAAAGGGCTGTTCCTCAGCCTCGGCCGGCATAGCGAGTTCGCGCGATTCGTCGCCCAGGTCCACCAGGTCGTCGAGCACCTGGCTGCCGAATACCTGGAACACGCGCTCTCGCAACTGCGCTACTGGCGTGACCGCGAGCAGCTCGGAGTTGTTGTGCCGCAGCGAAAAACTCTTGGACGGATGGGCAAGCGAGTAGTGCGTAACCAGCGAGGCGATGTGCGCAATCTCGGTCGGCTCGGAGCGCAGGAACTTCTTGCGAGCGGGAACGTTGAAGAACAGGTCGCGCACGGTGATGGTGGTACCTTGCGCGAGTGCGGCTTCGTCGCAGCGCAAGAGCTTCCCTCCGGCGAGCTCGACCGCGGTTCCGGTCGATTCTTCGGGCGCGCGCGTTTCGAGCAGCAGCCGCGAGACGGATGCGATGGAAGGCAGCGCTTCACCGCGGAACCCGAGCGTGGCGATGGAAAGCAGATCCTTGACGTCCGAGATCTTGCTGGTGGCATGGCGCTCGAACGCGAGCATGGCGTCGTCACGCATCATGCCGGAGCCGTTGTCGGCGATGCGAATGAGGCGGCGTCCGCCGGCTTCGGCTTCAATGCGGATCTCGGTAGCGCCTGCGTCGAGTGAGTTTTCGAGCAGCTCTTTAACGACGCTGGCGGGTCGTTCGACCACTTCGCCGGCCGCGATCTTATTGGCGACGTTGTCGGAGAGGATGCGGATGCGGCCCACGATTGATTCTAACTTCGTCGGCTGAAGCCGACGCTGCGGGCTGAAGCCCGCGCCACGTCAGCGGCCGCGGCCGCGGCGCGGAGCAGCGGGTTCCTTCACGTCGAGCGAGACTTCGGCCAGATTAGCTTCCTTGAGTTTCGCGTTCAGCGCCGTGAGGCCTGCACCCTTCATCGAGTTCCAACTGGCGAGAAGTTTCGTGGCGGCCGCGTGACGATCGGCCACAGCGGCCGTTAGCTGCGTCGTCGGCGCGACGTCGGCGCCCTGCAACACACCGATCAGCGTCGTCAGCGAACCACCGATGCTCGACAGCGTTTCAGGACCGGTCGCGATTGCACCGCGCCCCCCTCCACCGCCGCCGCGACCACCCCCGGCGGGCTGACCTTCGAGCGCCAGTGCCTTCTTGTCGAACTCCGCGATAGCGTCGACCGGCGCACCGGGTTGATCCTTCAACTTCGCCAACTGCGAGCGGATGCCGCGCACGGTTTCGAGCCCGGCCTGCGTCGCACGCACGTCGTCGTAAAGTTGCTTGGACAAAGTGAACTGCGTGGTGAGGTCGGCGACGGATGTTTTGACGCGCGGGTCCATCTTCAACGTCAGCGGCTGTGTATAGCTCTTGCCGTCGACTGTGAGCTTGACGGTGTACTTGCCCGGCGCGGCCCACATGGAGTTCAGCGCCGGCGCCGTGTCGCCCGGAACCGCCGCGATCGGATAGTTGCCGCGTCCACCGCCAAGCGGCGTGTAATGCATGTCCCACTGAAAACGATGCATGCCCGCGCTCGACGGAAGCGAGCGGCCGGGGCGCACCCAGTAGGGCGGAATATTGAGGTTGGGATCGATGGGATCGACGACGTCGGCGCTTGAAAACGTGCGGATCGTTTTACCGGCGGCGTCAAGAATCTCAAGCGTGACAGGATCCGCGGCGGCCGAGGCGAGGTAATAGTTGATCACGGCTCCATCCGGAGGGTTGGGCATGCGCGGCTCATCCGGCGGCAGCGGCGTATCGGTGTTCATGTTCCAGCGCACGCGAATTGCGTCCTGCGGTTTGAAGAGAAACACCGGAGCCGACGCGACCTTCGAATCGATCTGCCGCAGCGGAGTCACGTCGTCGAGAATCCAGAAGCCGCGGCCGTGCGTGCCGACGGCGACGTCGTCGTCCTTAATAATGAGGTCGCGGATTGAAGTGGCGGGCATGTTGAGGCGCAGCGACTGCCAGCGATCGCCGTCGTCGAAAGAAACGTAGACCTCGCGCTCAGTGCCCGCGTAGAGCAGACCCTTGCGCTTGGGATCTTCGCGGACCACATCGACGGGTGCGCCGTTGGGAATGCCGGTAACGATCTCGGTCCAGGTGGCTCCGTTGTCGCGCGTGCGAAGAATGTGCGGGCGCATGTCGTCCAGCCGCAGCGTGTTGATCGCGGCATAAGCAGTCGCGGAATCGAAGTGGCTGGCGTCGATAATCGAAACTTTGGCGAATGGCACGAGCTGTTTCGGCGTCACGTCGCGCCAGTGCGAGCCGCCGTCGACGGTCACGTGGATCAGTCCGTCATCGGTACCGGCCCAGATGCGATTCACATCGAGAGGCGACGGCGCGACGGCGTAAATCACACCGCGACGCGTGGGCTGGGCGGTCGGCGTATCGCGATACTTGCCGACGTTGGGAGGAACTTCGAACGTCGGGCGGCTCAGATCGGGACTGATTTGCGTCCAGGAATTGCCGCCGTCGCGTGTTTTCCAAAGTGTGTTCGCGGCGAAGAAGAGCAGCTTCGGATCGGCGGGCGAGAAAACCACGGGCGCGGTGCGCAGCGCACGATAATCGGAGCCGCGGATCGGCTTGGGCGCAACGTTCTGCACCTGACTGGTGCGGCGATCGAAGCGCGTGACCTTGCCTCCGTAGACAAGGTCGGGATTCAGCGGATCGGGCGCGACGTAGCCGTACTCTTCGACGCCCACGGTGTGCCAGTCGCGCACGGTGATCTGGCCGTGGTTGCCGCGACTCGCGACGCAAGCGGAGCCGCTTTCCTGCTGCCCGCTGCACAGCCGATAGGGAAAAGCGTTGTCGGCGGTGACGTGATACATCTGCGCGCTGTTCTGGTTGTACCAGGAGCTCCACGTGGCGCCCCCGTTCACGCTGATCACAGCGCCTTGATCGGAAGCGAGCAGGAGAATGTCCGGATTATTCGGGTTGATCCAGAAGCGCTGGTAATCGTCGCCACCGGGCGCGCCGCGGAGCGCGTTCCAGGTTTTGCCGCCGTCGGTGGACTTCCACGAAACCGTGGAAGCCATGTAGACGATGTCGGGATTTTTTGGATCGACCGTTGGAACGGCGAGATCGCCGCCGCCGATGCGGCCGGTGGGACGCGAATCGGTAGTCGCGCGCGTCCAGTTTTCGCCAGCGTCGTCGGAACGATAGAGGGCGACGCCGCGCGGTGTTGAGAGCGAAGCGTAGATCCGTTTGGAATTGCTGGGCGAGAGCGCGAGATTGGTTTGCACCACGCCGTCGTCACCCGATGGCAGGCCGCGAGTGAGCTGCTTCCACGAAGTTCCGCCGTCGATGGACTTGAAAATGCCGCCGCCGGTGCCAGTCCATGCTCCGTTCTCCCAAGGACCTTGACGCGCTTCCCACAGCGCGGCGTAAACAGTGTTCGGATTGGAGGGATCGATCTGCACATCGCAGCCGCCGGTATTCTCGTCCTTGTAGAGAATCTTCTGGAAGGTGCGGCCGCCATCAGTCGAGCGAAAAATTCCACGTTCCTCATTGGGGCCGTAGGGATGCCCGAGGACGGCGACGAAGAGTCGATTCGGATTGCGCGGGTCGACCGCGATCTGTGGGATCTGCTGGCCGTCGCGCAGGCCGAGATGAGTCCAGGTCTTGCCCGCGTCTGTCGATTTGTAGACGCCGTCGCCGACTGAAAGGTCGGGGCGATGCAGGCCTTCCCCGGAGCCGGCGTAAATAATGTTGGGGTCGGAGGGAGCGACGGCGATTGCGCCGATGGAGCCGGTGGGCTGTTCGTCGAAGATGGGGATCCAGGTGCGGCCGTAGTCGGTGGTCTTAAAGATGCCGCCGTTGACCTGCGCGATGTAGAACACGTTGGGCTGCGAGGGAACGCCCGCTGCCGCGCGCGTGCGGCCGCCGCGCATGGGTCCAATGGGTCGCCAGCGCATTTCGGAGAAAAGTTTCGGATCGTAGGTCTGGGCGAGGGCGAGGGTCGCAACTAGGGCGAGAAGTAGGGGGCGCACGGGAACACTTTACCAGAGGAGCTAGGAGCCCGGAGCCACCTTATTTGAGGAGCGGCGTTACTGCTTCAGCCGTCATGCTGCGGACCGGAGAACCGCGAAAGCCTTTCGGGTCTCGGGTCACGATGCATTCACAACCGGCGAGTCGCGCCGCGGCCGCGGTCACCGCGTCCTCGAAGTCGGAGAACGGCAATTGCAGCGCCTCCTGAACGACCGCGGCATCCACGGCGGCTATGCCGAAGACTTTCAGAATCGAAATGACGACCCGCTTGGCCTCAGTGCCCCCCAGTTCCTTTCGGACGAGGAAGTGGACCGTGGTCACTGCATGCGCCGCGAGCATCCCTTCGGCGACACCTGTTTCCACAGCCGTCCAAACCGCCGCACTGGCTTTCGCATGAGGTTGCCGGTCGAGTAGAACATCCAAGACAATGTTCGTATCGAGAAGGATTCTTCTCATCGATACTTCGCGGCTAGATGCTTGCGATACTCGCCGATGTCCCCGTGCTTGAGCACTCCGCGGAGTGAACGCAGAATGGGAGGAGCGTCCTGAGAGGGCGGGTCCGGCTCAGCAACGGCGGCCAGATAAGCCTCGACCATAGCCGAAACGGAAACACCTCGCCGTTTCGCGTAGCGTTTTGCGCGCGAAACCACGCGATCGTCCACGCTCAAGGTAAGCTTCGCCACGTACGTATCGTATCACAGGATTGATACGTATGGTCTGTATGAGGCGCTCAAGCGGTACGCAGGTGACAAGATCACCTGCGTTACTCGTAGCGCAGGGCGATCAGCGGGTCCACTTGTGTAGCGCGGCGCGCGGGGATCAGACACGCGAGCGCGGTCACGGCGACCAATGCAGCGGCCATAGTTATGAACGTAACGGGATCGAAGGAGCTGACTCCATAAAGCAGCGGGCGCATCAAACGCGTGAGCGCGAGCGCACCGGCTGCGCCGGCCGCGACTCCGATCAGCGCAAGCGTCAAGCCCTGGCGCAGAACCAGCGCGAGCACGTCGCCAGGCTGCGCGCCCATGGCCATGCGCACGCCGAATTCGGAAGTGCGGCGCGTGACCGAATAAGAGATCACGCCGTAGAGTCCGACGGCGGCTAGAATCAACGCGGTGGTCGAGAAAATCCCGAGCAGCGTCGCCAGAAAACGCGGGCGGGAGCGTGCGCCCTCCATCACCTCTTCCATGGTGCGGATCTGCGAAATCGGGAGCGACGGATCGAGGTCGCGCACGGCAGCGCGCACGGCGCTGATCAGCGAATTGGGATCGCGCGAGGTGCGCACGACCAAAAAGCGAGTCCGCGACGCACCGACCGGTTGTCGACCCGGCAGAAAGATCTCCGTCCCGGCGGGTTTGTCGAGCGCGGCGTTCTTCACGTCTTCTACTACGCCGACGATGATGCGCCAGGGATCCTGAAACGACGGTCGAACGCGGCGGCCGATTGCGCTCTGGGTCCCATAGTAGGTGCGCGCCATAGCCTGGTTGACCACCGCGGTTGGAGTGGCGTCGGCGGTGTCGCGAGCGTCGAGCGCGCGGCCTTCCAGCACGCGGATTCCCATGGTCTCGAAGAAATTGTCGCCGGCGGACTGATAGTAATCGAGGTTGTGACCGGGGCCGCCGGGCACGGGGGTGAAGTTCTCGATTTGAGTATCGTTGGCGTTGATAGGTCGCTCCGGGGGAAGACCGCCCGCGGCGGTAGCGGAAGCGACTCCGGGGATCGTCGCGACCTTTTCCTGGAGCGTATTCCAGAAGCGGGCCACATCCGGACCGTTCGGATAAGTAGCTACTGGAAGGTTGACACGCAGCGTGAGCAACCCCTCGGGGCGGAAACCGGGATTGACTTCGCTCAGTTTCCAGAAGGCACGAATCATCAGGCCGGTGCCGATCAGCAACACCAGCGCGAGGGCGAGTTCGCTCGCGACCAGCGTCGATCGAAAACGATTGGACGCAACCGACCCAGCGGCGCGCGCGCCGGACTTAAGCGCGTCGTGCAGGCTGCCGACCGCGATTTGCGCGAGGGGCGCGAGTCCGAAGAAAAGCGCGGTCAAGAGCGACACGCCGAGGGTCACGAGCAGCACGGTAGGATCGATCGCCACTTCGTCGGAGCGCGGAATGCTATCCTTGCCGGCCGCGACCATTACGCGCAATCCAACGGACGCTAGTACCAAGCCGAGCGCCGCACCGGTGAAGGAAAGCAGCATTCCCTCGACGGTGAACTGGCGGATCAATTGACCCACGCCCGCGCCGAGCGCTTTACGAATCGCGATCTCGCGCTGGCGTGCTTCGGCGCGCGCCAATAACAAATTCGCGACGTTGACGCAGGCGATCAACAGCACGAATCCGACGGCACCCATCAGCGTCCACAGAGCGGGTCGGATGCCGCGGACCACTTCTTCATGCAGAGGAGAGGTGATGATCGGATGATTGTCGGGATGGAAGGGGTGATTCTGACCAAGCAGCGCAGGTGACTGGCGGACGTAGCGAGTGATCTCGTCGTTAGCTTGCGCGAGTTGCACGCCGGCTTTCAGTCGGCCGACCAGATAGAGAAAATGGCTGCCGCGCCGTTGCGGATTGGGGGGGCCGAGTTGGAGCGGCGTCCAAACTTCGGGCGGATTGAGGTCGCCCGGAGGAAACGCAAAAGAAGCCGGCATGATCCCGACAAGAGTCGCGTTGCGTCCGTTGACCTGCACGGTGCGTCCCACCGCGGACAGATCGCCACCAAACGCCCGCTGCCACAAACCGTGAGAAATCACGAGTGTCAGAGGAGCGCCCTGAACATCGTCGGCGGGCGTGAGAACGCGGCCGTGTTCCGGCACAACGCCGAGCATGGGCATCAACCCTCCGGTCACGGAGCTGCTGTTGACGCGAATCGGATCGGCGGCTCCGGCGAGGTTGAGACCGCCGGTGGTGAAGGCCTCGATCGAATCCCACAATTTCAGATCGCGAGAGAGATCGGCGAATTCGGGCGGCGAGGTCCAGAAGCGGCGCAGGCCGCCGTTGGGGAAGGTGGGGAATTCTGTGTACAGACGCACCAGCCGGCCGGGTTCCTTGTAAGGCAGCGGGCGGAGGAGTACCGCATGCACGACGCTGAAAATCGCGCTGGTGGCGCCGATTCCAAGCGCCAGGCAGAGGACGGCGGCGGCAGTGAATCCGGGGCTCGAAACGAGCATTCGAACGGCGTAGCGGATGTCTTTTAGAAATGTCGACACGTGTGGCCTCAGGGTATATACGGGCTAGACGACGAAAGATTACACAGGTTTGTCAGATTTCGTCGACGATCTCGTAAGTCGATACGATTTCGGCGGTGGGGCGAAGAGTCGCGGCCACGCTGCAGTATTTTTCGGTCGAGAGCGAAATTGCCCGCTCGACCGATTCCTTCGAGACGCCCTTGCCCTGAATGATGTGCTTCACTTCGATGCGGCGAAAACTCTTGGGGTGCTCTTCGCGTCGATCGCCATGGACCTCGATGCGATAACCGGTGACGGGTTCGCGCTTCTTATTAAGGATGGAGATGACGTCGGCACCAGTGCAGCCGCCGAGGGCGATCAGCAGCAGTTCGAGCGGACCTGAGGCAGCGTTGCGCTGGCCCTTGAAATCGATCACCTGGGCGTGGCCGCTGGGTGTGGTGGCAACAAAGAAGTCGTCGCCGGCGTACTGGAGGAGTGCTTTCGTGTCTTTCATTGGGTTCACCGATATCATAGATGGTTCATGACTGACTCGATCTCTCTTACCGATATTCAAAACGCGCGCCAGAGAATCGCCGCGTGCGTGCGCCGGACGCCGCTGACTTCGAGCGCGACATTGAGCGAGCGTTTGAAGACCAACGTCTACGTAAAGCTGGAATTGTTCCAGAAGACGGGGTCGTTCAAAGTTCGCGGTGCGTTCAACAAGGCGCTGAGCCTGAGGCCGGATGAACGCGGGCACGGGATCGTAGCGGTGAGCGGCGGGAATCATGCGCAGGCGGTGGCGTATGTCGCCCGCACGCTGGGGCTGCAATCGCTGGTGCTGATGCCGGAGGGCACACCGCGGAACTATGTGGATGCGACTCGCGGATATGGCGCGGAAGTGAAATTCGCGAAAAACGCAGGCGCGGCTTTTTCGGAAGTTGCGGCGTTTGAGAAAGAAGGCTGGGCGTTCATCCATCCGTTCGACGATCCGCTGGTGCTGGCAGGGCAAGGCACGGTGGGCCTGGAGATTCTGGAGGACGTTCCCCAAGCGACCGACGTGGTGATCAGCATCGGCGGCGGCGGATTCATGGGCGGCGTCGCGACGGCGATCAAGGCGCTGAAACCGTCGGTGCGAATCTGGGGAGTCGAGACCGAGGGCGCGGATTGCATGTCGCGATCGCTGGCCGCGGGGAAGATCGTCACCATGGATGCGATCACGTCGGTGGCGCGGACGCTGGGCGCGCCGGCGCCTTCCGAGCGGACTTTTGCGATCGCGCAGGAACTGCTGGAGAGCGTCACTGTGGTTCCGGATTCGGAAGCACTGACGTCGTTACGATTCCTGTTGGAGCGGTTGAAGGTTTTGACGGAGCCGGCGGCGTCGTGCACATTGGCAGCGGCGGAGAGGTTGAAGCATAATTTTTCGGGGGAGCGTCACGTGGTGCTGGTGTTGTGTGGGGGAAATATGGCGGTCGAGGATTTGGGAAAGATTTCTTAAGTTCCTCGGCTGAAGCCGAGGCTGCGGGCTCCAAGCCCGCGCCACAAGCACCCGCAGGATCGAAATCGTTTGGAGGGCGGACCCCCAGGTCCGCGCCCGGTCCCCTGACCGGGCATCGTTAGGGGCGACCAGGGGGTCGCCTGCGGGTCTGGGGACCCGCCCCCCAAAGAGTTTTCATAAATTCTCGTGGCGCGAAGGTTCCATTGAGGCCGGTGAGAGGATCACCTGCCCACAGGTACAGGCGACCCGCGGGTTAAGAAAAAGATCACCTGCGCCACAAGGCAGGTTACACGGTCTTGTCCTTCGCGTAGCACAGCGGATCAAGCGGGCATTCGGCGCACTTGGGATTGCGGGCGACGCACAGGCTGCGACCGTGATGGATGATCTGGTGTGAGAAGAGAATCCAGCGATCGCGCGGGATGATCTTCATCAGGTCGCGCTCGATCTTCACCGGATCGGATTCTTTGGTCAGGTCGAGGCGATTGGAGATGCGCTGCACGTGCGTGTCGACGACCACGCCGGACGCGATTCCGTAGGAAGTTCCGAGCACCACGTTGGCAGTCTTGCGCGCGGCGCCGGGGACGGTAAGCAATTCTTCAATGGTGCGCGGGACCTCAGCGTTGAAGTTGTCGAGAATTTTCCGCGCGGCCCCCTTAATGCTCTTCGCCTTGTTGTTGAAGAATCCAGTAGAGCGAATATCCTGCGCGAGTTCATCCTGACTGACGTTCGCGAAGTCGTGAATGGTCGGGTATTTTCGGAACAGGCCGGGCGTCACTTCGTTGACGCGCTTGTCGGTGCACTGGGCGGAGAGGATGGTCGCGACCAGAAGCTGCCACGGATCGTCGTGGTGCAGGGCGCAGGTAACGTCGGGGTACATCTTGTCGAGCGTCGCGAGGATTTTCTTGAGGCGCACAGCGCGCTCGGCGGCGTTTTTGGGCTTTGCGGGTTTTGGACGCAACGCGGGCGTGGCTCGCGGCATGGAAGAAGCATAATAGCATTTGCGCGAAAAACCGCTGCGCGAAAAACTACTGTTGGTGGCTGTGGCGCTGATCGCTTTCGGCGGCGGGCTGTGGGCGCCGTTCGTGTTCGACGATTTTGCGCTGCTGAACGACCCGGCGATTGCGTCGCCCGATGGATGGGTCGATTGCTGGCGGCTCACGCAGACGCGTCCGCTGACCTGGTTCACGTTCTGGCTGAATTGGATGGTCGCGGGCGAGAATCCGTGGAGCTGGCATGCGGTGAACCTGGCGCTGCATGTCGCGGTGGTCCTGCTGGCTTATTCGGTGCTGCGCAAGCTGCTGCCGGATCGAACAGCGCTATTCGCGGCGGCGATTTTCGCAGTGCATCCGATGCTGACCGAGCCAGTGGTGTATGTGTTTTCGCGCGCGATTCTGCTCGCGGCGCTGTTCAGTTTGCTGGCGATGCGCGATTGGATCTCGGGACGCGAGTGGCGGGCTGTGCTGTGGTTCTTGGTGGCCATGCTGGCGAAAGAAGAAGTAGCCGCGCTCCCGATCGCATTGTTGGTTTTGCGCTGGAAGGACTGGCGGGTTGTTTGGAGACCAGTCGCGGCGATGCTCGGGATAGCGCTGGTGCTAGGCGCGCGAACGATTTGGGCGACGACGGTGGTGCCGTCAGGCGGCGGCATGCAGGCGGGAATCTCACCGCTGGATTATTTCGCCACGCAAGGAGTCGTAATTCTGCGTTACGTGGGGATGGTGATCCTGCCCTTCGGATTTGCGATCGATGTGGAGATCGCGCGGCCGGTGTGGTGGTTAGCGATCGGGGCGTGGGCGGTCGTCGGATTTCTCGCGTGTAAGTTTCGTTGGTTCTTGATTGCGCTGATTCTACTGTTGCCGAGCTCTTCGATTTTTCCGGCGAGCGATGTGGCCGCGGACCGGCGCGTGTATTTGCCGATGGTCGCGTTCGCTGCCTGCGTGGCACTGCTGGCGGAAAGGGTCGACAGGCGTGTCGTGGTGGCGATCGTTATTGCGCTCGCGGGAATTTCGATTTACTACACAGGACTGTGGCGGAGTCCCGAGTCGCTGTGGCGTGCGGCAGCGGAACGGTCGCCAGGTAAAACGCGGCCGAAGATTCAATGGTCGCGAGCGCTTCCGCCAGAGAACGCGTTGGAAGTGTTGGCACGAGCCCCGCAAGATGACCCGCAAGTCGCGAGCGAAATGGGACGGAGGTTGTATGAAGCGGGCCGCGTCGATGAATCACTGGCGGCGTTCGGACGTGCGCTGGCCATGAATCCGAACGACGCGCGGGCGATCAATAATCGCGGAGTCGCGCTCGCGGCCCTGGGGCAATCGGAAGCCGCGCGCGCGGATTTCGAAAGCGCGCTCAAGCGCGATCCCTGCCTGTTCGACACGCGGCTGAATCTGCGGCGAATGGGCGTCCCAACACCGGACGCGCCGGGGTGCCGCTACACGCAGTCGCAAAAGAAGGCGCTCAGCGGGCTGTGATATTCTTGCACGCATATGAGAGTCGGATGTTTCACACCACTGCTTTCGCAGTTTCCTCTGGACAAGGTTTTTGAGAAGCTCCGCAAGCTGAACATCAGCACGGTGGAGCTGGGCACGGGCAATTATCCGGGCGACCCGCATTGCAAATTGTCGATGCTCGACAACAAGACCGAGCTGAACGATTTCAAGCAGAAGTTCGCCGACAACGGATTCACGATCAGCGCGCTGAGCAGTCACGGAAATCCGCTGCATCCGGACAAGGACGTCGCGAGGGCGTATCAGGACGTGAGCAAGAAGACGGTGCGGCTCGCCGAGAAGCTGGGCGTGCCGGTGGTCGTCGATTTTTCGGGCTGTCCCGGCGACAGCGACAAGGCCAAGTATCCGAACTGGGTGACGTGCCCGTGGCCGCCCGAATATCTGGACGTGCTGGCGTGGCAGTGGGATAAGAAGGTGGAACCGTACTGGTCGAAGCACGCGAAGTTCGCGGAAGACCACGGGGTGAAGGTCGCGATCGAGGCGCATCCAGGATTCGTCGTGTACAGTCCGGAGACGGCGCTTCGGCTGCGCGAAGTGGCGGGCAAGGCGATCGGGTGCAATTACGATCCGAGTCACATGTTCTGGCAGGGGATCGATCCGATCAAGGCGATTCGGGTGCTGGGCGATTCGATTTTCCACGTGCACGCGAAGGACACGCAGATCTACGACTGGAATTTGCCGAAGACCGGCGTGCTGGACACCAAGAAGTACACGGATGAAAAGAATCGCGCGTGGATTTTCCGCGCGTGCGGCTACGGCCACTCGAATCAGTGGTGGACCGAGTTCATTTCGACGCTGCGGATGTATGGGTACGACTACGTGCTTTCGATCGAGCACGAGGACACGCTGATGTCGCCGGATGAGGGGCTGACGAAAGCCGCGGCGTTTTTGAACAACATCGTGATTCGCGAGGGCACGACGGCCCCGTGGTGGGTGTAGCGCTGCGCCGCGGATGAATGTTCTGCTCGTAATTCTCCTTGGCTGCGCTCTTGGGGCAGCGGCGGAGGATTGCAAGACTGTCACGGCTTTGGCCCGAATCGCGCGTGCGAAGACAGGCCAGGAACTCTCCGCCGCACGGGACCAAGCGGGTGAAGGTTACGGTGCGCGTCTCGTATCCGCGTACCGTTGGTTTCAGCTCCAACCTGAAATCCAGAGCCACGCCGAAAACCTGCTGGGGCTGATTCCGAAAACTGAGGCCGAGCAGGAAGTTGTCCTGATGCTGGCCGATGCGTTGTGCGATCAAGCCTCACCGGCGGACATGCTAGCTTTGTCTGGCGTGCGTGAGGGGCTATCTCGCGAACTCACCCTTGCGGCGATGCGCGCGCCGGGCCTCCTGCTCAAGTACGTGCGGTATTCGTTCATCGCTGTCAAAGATCCTCATAGCGACTACGCGGTGCAGATGGTCGCGGTTTGTCAAAAACTGCGACCGGCTTTCCTTCACGCTGTCGCGCAACTCAGTGACGAAGACCGACGCTTTTTCACGAATCGTATCCTGAACGCGCAGAACTGCGTCGCGATCGCGCGGCCCGAGGCAGGAAAGTAGTCACGCGTTCGTGAGCGTTAACCGGTACGTGCGGGGGAATTAATCGAAGTCGATATCGCGCTTGGGCGGCGGCTCGTCGGGATTCTCTTTGGCGATCTTGAGCATCTCGTCGAACTTCTTGCTGAGCACGTCGTGGTGGGTTTTGTGGGATTCCACCGACTTCTTAAAGCTGTCTTCGCGGCGACTGGCCTCGCCCTTCTGACGCTGCACCGCGGCCTCGAAATCGGCAAACGTCGGCGGCTTGACGTGCTCTTTGTGGCGAATCACTGCCTGCGTTTCGGGATCGATGTGCAGTTCCGCCTGGCAGCAGGGGCAGGTGACGGTGATCAGGTTCGCCATCTGCTCACATCTTAACAAGCAAAAGAAGTACACTGTGCCTCATGTTTGGAGAATTCAAGAAGTTCATCATGCGGGGCAATGTCCTCGATCTCGCCGTCGCGGTGATCATCGGCGGCGCCTTTATGAAAATCGTGGCGTCGCTGGTGGCGGATGTGTTCATGCCCCTGGTTGGTTTGGCACTGGGGAAGGTCGACTTCGCCAACCTATTCATCAGTCTGAACGGGAAGAGCTACGACACGCTGGCATTGGCGAAGGCTGACAAGGCGCCGACGTTAAACTACGGCGTGTTTCTGAACACGACTATCGAGTTTCTGATCATCGCGTTCGTGGTGTTCCTGATCGTCAAGCAGGTGAACCGGTTCCAGAAGCCGGCGGAGGTGGTGGTGACGACCAAGGAATGCCCGCAGTGCTGCACGGCGATTCCGTTGGCGGCGAAGAAGTGCCCGGCTTGTACGTCGGTGCTCTAGTGATCGCGAGCGGTGACGAGGTCGGTGACTGAGAGCAGCGCGCGCTGATAGGGTGACGAGGGAAATTCGGAAATCGCCTCGCGGGCCTTGGCAGTGAAGTTTTCTGCACGCTCTTGCGCACGCTGCACGCCGCCGTGGCGATGCAGGATGTGGAGAACCTTCGCGAAGGGAACTTGATCGTAACTGCCGTCGGCGAGCACGGTCTCGACCAAGCGGCGCTCTTCCGGCTCGGCGGATTCGAGCGCGTAGATCAACGGCAGTGTGACTTTACCCTCGCGCAGATCGTTACCGACGGGCTTGCCCAGGATTTTTTCGCGCGACGTGAAGTCCAGAATGTCGTCGATCAACTGAAATGCGATGCCGAGGTTCCACGCGTAATCGCGCAGTCGCATCTCGGCGGATTCGGAAGCGCCGACGCTCATCGCACCCATGCGCGCGCAAGCTGCGAAGAGGCTGGCGGTCTTGCGGTCGATCAACTCCATGTAGTCGGCTTCGGTGATGCCGATCTTGCCGATGCGGTCGAGTTGCAGCAGCTCGCCTTCGACCATCATCTGCGTGAGATTGATGAGCACGTCGAGCAGGGGGAAGTTGCGCTCGCGCAGCGCAACCTGAAACGCCTGCATGTAGAGCCAGTCGCCCGCGAGTACGGAAGTATGATTGCCCCACACCACGTTGATGGACGGGCGGCCGCGTCGCGTTTTCGCCATGTCGATCACGTCGTCATGAACGAGGGTGGCGGTGTGAATCATTTCGACCACCGCCGCCATGCGGATCAGGCAAGGGTTGGATTGCCCGACGAGGCGTCCACACAGCAACACCAGGATCGGGCGCAGGCGCTTGCCTCCGCCGGATTGCAAATACTGACTGATGTAGGTGACTGCGTCGGCAGAGGTGACGGATTCGAGGCCGATTTCGCGCTCGACTTGCTCGAGATCGACGCGAATCAGATCGTAAATCTCAAGCGCGGAAAGAGTCGAACCCAGCTTGCCGAAGGCCATGCAGAATTATTGAGTGTAACAAAGGCGATGGAAGTTACTGCTTGTGGTTGCGGCAATTTCCTCCACGGTGACACCGCGCAGCTCGGCGAGTTTGCGCGCGGTTTGAAGCACGAAGGCCGGCTCGTTGCGCTTTCCTCGATGCGGGACGGGCGCGAGGTAGGGTGCGTCGGTCTCTATGAGGATGCGATCGGCAGGCGCGCGACGCGCAGCTTCCTGGATGTCGGTCGATTTCGGGAAGGTGATGATCCCGCCGAAACTCAGATAGAATCCGAGCGCGAGAGCTTCCTCGGCTTCGGCAGGACCGCCGGAAAAACAGTGCATGATGCCGCCCGGCCCTGAGGGTGCCCCGGTGGGTGCCCAATGCTCGCGCAGCACTGCGATCGTGTCGGCCCAAGCCTCGCGAGTATGAATGACGATCGGTTTCTTCGCGGCACGAGCGATGCGGAGTTGTTCGACGAACACGTCGCGCTGGACCTCGCGCGGGGCGAAATCGTAGTGATAATCGAGACCGGTTTCGCCGACCGCGACGACTTTCGGATGTTTCACCAGTTCTTCGAGTCGTCGATAAACTTCTGGTGTCGCTTTGGACGCATCGTGTGGGTGGACGCAGACAGTGGCGTAAATAGCGGCATGACGATCGGCCAGGCGGATGCCGGCTTCCAGGTCGGGCGGACCGTCGCCGCTGCCGATCGCGAGCATGTGTTCGACACCGGCGGCGAGAGCACGTTCGATCACGGCTTCGCGGTCGGCGTCAAACTTTTCGCTATCGAGATGACAATGCGAATCGATCAGCTTCACGTTATTTGAGGCGAGCCCCGATGGGAACGTCTTCGAGAAAGGCAGCGAGCACCGGTTTCGTATTTTCGAGAGATGCGGCGACGATCATGCCCTGCGATTCCAGGCCGCGGAGTTTACGCGGTTGCAGATTGGCGACGATCACCACTTTGCGACCGACCAGATCCTCGGGCTTGTACGCTTCGGCGATTCCGGCGACGATGCTGCGCGCCTGGGGTTCCCCGATGTCGACAAAGAGATGCAGGAGCTTGTCGGAACCCTTGACGGCAGAAGCCTGCTGGACCAAGCCGACGCGGAGGTCGACTTTGATGAAATCGTCAATGGTGATGCGGTTGTCGGCGGCCGCGGCTGCGGCGGCAGGCTCGGGAGTCTTGCCGAGTAGCGCTTGCTGACGTGCGAGTTCGTCCACTTCAAGCTGCTTCATCTTTTCGATCGAAACTTTCGCGTCGGCGCGCGGGAAGACCGCAGAGACTTCGCCGATTTTCTGGCCGGCGGGCAGGCCACCCCAGTGCAGATCGAGCTCGCGAAGATCGTCGAGTGGCTTGTCACAGCCGAGTTGGACGCGAATCTTCGCGGCCGATTCTGGGATCACCGGCGACAGAAGGACGGTAAGTAGTCGTACGGCTTCCGCGGCGGTGTACAACGTTTCGTCGAGTTTCTTTTTCGCGTCGTCGCCGGGTTCCTTGGCGAGTTTCCACGGAGCGCGTTCGACGATGAACTTGTCGACAGCGGATATGAGC
>DASYPO010000236.1:0-10242 GCA_036006545.1 Bryobacteraceae bacterium | reverse complement strand
ATGGGCACAGCGCGGTGAAGAGCTCGGCGCGGGAGAGATTCTACTTACGTCAATGGATACGGATGGAGTGCAGACCGGCTTCGACATTCCGTTGACGCGCACGGTGCGCGACGCGACTACGATTCCCGTGATCGCTTCGGGCGGCGCGGGCAAACCGGAGGATTTTTTGGAAGTGCTGCAGACTGCCGATGCTGCGCTGGCGGCGTCGATCTTTCACTACGGGACATACACGGTTGGGCAGCTCAAGGAGTTTCTTAACGAACGAGGCGTTCCGATCCGCATATGATCATCCCCTGCATCGATCTGATGGACGGCAAGGTGGTGCAGCTCGTTCAGGGTCGCGAGAAAGCGCTCGAAGGCGCGCCGCCGCTCGAAATGCTGGAGCGCTTTGCGGCATTCCCGGAGATTCAGGTAATCGACCTCGACGCGGCGATGGGGCGCGGCGAAAACTCCGCGCTGGTCGAGTTGTTGGCGTCGCGAGCGAAGTGCCGCATCGGTGGCGGTGTCCGTGCGGCGGATCGCGCGCGGAGATTGGTCGAGCTGGGTGCGCATCGGGTGATCGTCGGCACCGCGGCATTCACACCTGCGATTGAGAAAATTGCCGCGGCGGTTACGCCGGAGCGCGTGGTGATCGCGCTGGATTCAAAACTCGGAAAGATCGTCGTGAAGGGGTGGCAGGAGTCGACCGAGTTCACTGCGGAAGAGGTGATCGGTCGGCTGGAGCCGCACTGTTCAGGTTTCTTGTGCACGTATGTCGACAAAGAGGGAATGATGCAGGGCACCGATCTCGAATGGTTTCGTCGGTTGCGGGCCGCGACGGGGCATGAAATTACTGCGGCAGGCGGGATTACGACGTTGGAGGAGATTCGGGAGCTGAACGCGATGGGGGTCCATGCGGCGCTGGGAATGGCGATTTATACAGGAAAACTTGACTTGCAGTTGCTTGCAACTGCATTCGGTGGCTGAAGCCACTGCTGCGGGCTAAAGCCCGCGCCACGACGGCTACTGGATCGGTTTGGTGGCGGCGACGGAGCCGCCGAGGCCGGCGTAAGTATCCTTCACCTTGACCACCTTCGCACCCGAGAAAGTCACGAAGGTCACGCGGCCGGGCGGCGTGCCGTAGATCCAATCTTCGTAATCGACGCCGTCCTTGGTTTCGCGACTCTTGTGCGCGGGCCGGCCCAAGGCGAGCAGCACTTGTTCACGATCCATGCCCTCGATCGGTTTCTTCTCTTCGATGGCTTTTTTAATTTCCGGCGGCACCGTATCGATGTAATTTTCGGTGGCGCTCTGTTTGTCGAAATCCAGAATTGGCGCGAGCAGTTTCTTCACGTCGGCCGCGGTGACCTCGCCGATGGGCTCGCCGAACTCGAGTGAAAGGTAGGTACCCGCTGGCGCGTCGGCCTGGCTACCCTGCGAAATCGGCCGCGTGGATCCGCCCATGCCGATCGAGACGTGATCTTTCCAACTCCCGCCTTTTTTCTTGAAGCCACCATTGATCTCGAAAATGATTTTGTCTTTTTCGATATCGATTTTGGTCACCTGGATGAGATCGCCGACACGCGCGCACGGTCCCAATTCCTTGTAAGCGTCGCCCCAGCGCGCCTTGTCGTAGTTGCCTTTGGTGTCGATCTCGAGCGGCTTCTTCGAACGCGGCAGCGGCGCCTTGACCTTGGCGTATTCGGCGACCAGGCCGCGCATCAGCGCCACGCGCTGGTCGAAGGTGAGCTTCTTGGAATCGGCATGCAGGGATCCCTGAATGGAGAGGATGGCCAGAAACGCCACCAGAACGCGCGGAGGAATCTGCGACATATAACTGCCCCTCACACTGCTTAGACTGCTTCAGCAGGCGTAACCGTTTCGCCCGGTATTACGCGCGGCAGAACCACGAACAGTACAATCACCACCACGGTGGTCACCAGACTGCCTTCCGGCCCGTACGCGCCGCCGCTCCACAGGTCGCCGGTTTTCCAGCGAAGCGTGAAGCCGGTCACACTCATTGTAAACCCGCTGAGGTTGACGCCGAACAGCTCGAGCATCAGGTTCCAGCCGAAGTGCATCCCGATGGGCGCCCATAGCGATCCGGTGCGCACGTAAGCATAGCCAAACAGCATGCCGAACAGCATGGTGTTGAGCAGCCCCAGCATGGTGATTCCGGGGTTCGAGATATGCATGAAGGCGAACAGCACGCTGGTCGGCAGGATGGTGGCCCACACGCCCATCGTGCGGATCAGTAATTGAAACGCGTAGCCGCGGAACAGAATTTCTTCGCCCGCCGCGCCGAACAGCAAAACGATGCCGACGAACGCGACGGTGGCAACGCGATGCTCGGGCGGATTCGGCGCAGCTTCGAACTTTGCAGCACCAGCGGCGACCGCGCCCAGGAGAATCGCCGCAGCGGCTCCGCCACACAATGCGAATCCGCGCAAATATTCGCCCAGCGAGTGGCGGGTCCAGCCCAGTCCGCAATCGGAAAGACGTCCGCGCTCGTAGATTCGCACGGCGATCGCGTTGGCGACGGCGGCGGCTCCAAAGGCAGCCAGTGCCGATCCGACGAACGCCAGCTCAGGCTTGCTGGGACCCGCGATCAAAGCGACGAGGGTCGCGAACAGCATGAGGCTGATAAACCCCACGATGATGTATAGCCCGACTCGGAGCAGGGCGCCGCGGAGGTCGACTTTGACCGGAGGGTCGCCGGGTGTTGAGTGGACGGGCGTCATTTTGACACGCTGATGCGCACGCCAGTGCGCGCGACGCTCACGGGAAGGACGGTGGCGCCCTCGCGCTCAATGATCGCGGCGACGCGCTGCTTCGCGTCCGGTTCGACGAAGAACAGCACGCATCCGCCGCCGCCCGCGCCGCAGACTTTCGCCGATCGCGCACCGTTGCGGCGAGTGGACTTGATCAGGCGATCGATCAGCGGGGTCGAGATGCCGGGGGCGTTCTTGCGGCGCTGCGACCATTCTTCGGCAAGCAGGCGACCGACGCCGTCCCAATCGGCACGTTCTAGCGCGGTGCGCATCGCGCGCGCGATCGTCGAAATGGTTTCGAAGTTGCGATGAACCTTTTGGTCGCCGTCGATGTGCGCTTTCGTCACTTCCCAGTTGTTGATTCCGGAATTACGCGGCTCGCCCGTGTAGGCCAGCACGATGCGGCTTTCGAGTTCGGCGGGATCGACGGGGATCGCGACGCGGCGGATTCCCGCGCAATCCATTTCGATCGCGCTGACGCCGCCGTACATGGCGGGGTAATAATCCTGGCAGCCAGTCGGCACGCGAATGAGGCGTGCTTCGATGTTCTGGGCGATCTCGCGAAGCTTTTCGATTGAATGCTTCAAGCCTAGCCAGCGGTTGAACGCGCTCACGGTCGCAATAATCAGTGCCGAAGACCCCGAAATGCCAGCGCCCGACGGCGCTTCCGATCCGGTCTCGAGGTGGAATCCGTCGCGCGGGCGAAAGAAGCGGACGATCCCCGCCGCGAGCGGCAGCGCATGTTTCTTCGCACTCAACAATTCGTTGAGCGATGCGTACGACGCGTCGCGATTCAGATCCGTCGATCGAAATGTGACTTGCCGTCCGGCGCGCGGTTCGATGCGGGCCGAAGTGTAGCGATCGACAGCGAAATTCACCGTCACCGCGCCTTCGTGAAACAGGTACAGCGGCCAAATATCGAGTGTGCCTCCGGCGAGGTCGACGCGGCACGGAGCTTTGGAAAGATACTTCATTGCGCGGCTCGCATCCGGACGGTCAGTGCGCCGAGAATCGCGACGTCGAGAGCGAGGGCGATCAGCGCCGCTTTCCCGGCGACGTCGGGCAGCCATCGCGAGTAGAAGAAAAACAACACCAGCAATCCGAGAAAGATCACGCGCATGACGGCCCGCGCGGTTGCGGCGGAAAATCGCAGCGCGACCCAGGCGGCGGTGGACGCGAGTGCGATGGAACCGGTCAGACCCAGGGCCAGCGCGGGGCCCACGGTTGGGAAATCGGGAGTCATGAACTGACCTTGCCAGTGTGCCACGTTGAAAGTGAGGATGCCACCGGCGAGCATCGCGAGCGCCATTAATTCTCCGTAGAGCACGGCGATGAAGATTCGCGACAGGACGGCGGGCATGGTTTGCGGCGGATTAGCGGCGCACGCCTGAGCGGCTGCGGGCGCCGACAGGACAAGTCCGAGGCAGGCATACGCCGTGATGATCACCGGATCGGGAAAATCCAGGCCCTTTTGAAGCGGGAATACCACTCCGAACAGCAGCAGGATCGCCAGGTGGACCAGAATGGTCGTCAGCCCGCCGGGTCGGCCCAATCCGAGACGAAACACGAGAGCTTTCGCTTCCTGTCGTAGCTCATTTGGGAAAGATGCCATTGCGGAACGTGTGAAGACATGGTACCAATCGGGTTGAAGTAACACTTATGGGGACTTGCCCTATGAGTAACTTAGGGCGATTTTGTCTAAGGCCGGAACGCTATTCCCCGCGCGTATCTGGGCCGATGAATTGAGTAGATTATGATGGACAGGCGCGTTGAACCTCGAATGCTTTGTGCCGATCTGGTCGACATCCGCTGGAAAGACCAAGCCGGCCGCACCCGCCACATTGTGGCCAATCTGGAAGACATTTCGCTTTCGGGCGCCTGCCTGCAAGTCGAACGCCCGGTGCCACTGGGCACAATCATGCTGATCAGCTATCCGAACGGCGAGCTAAAAGGCAAAGTGAAATACTGCGTATTTCGAGAAATTGGGTATTTTCTCGGAATCGAATTTGAGAATGGGCAGCGCTGGTCGCAACGAAGTTATCGGCCGCAGCATATGCTGGATCCGCGGCGGCTGATCACGCGAGCGACGAATCGGCTGAATGCGGACGGTGTTCCCCTCGAGGTTGATCCGGCTGCGAATTGATCCGGATTTGGTCGGCGGCCCTCCGTTTGCGGATTCGTTCCGGAAAGCCATCGCTGCGGGCCACCCGTTTGCGGGTTAAGAAAAAGCCCGCGCCACAACTGCCGGTGGCGCTACCGTTCTTCGAGATGCTTCAGGCGCGCGTCAAGGACCTCTTCGACGCGGTGCAGTTCAGATCTCCAGAGATCCTTCATAACGTCAAAACGCTGACCGATCGCTGTGAAATTGGCGTTGAGATACGCCATCAGAACGCCGAGCAATGCGGCGTTGAACAGGATCGGCACGCCAATCGCGAGGTACAGCTGCTGATTGGTCACACCTGGATTGTACTCGTTTCTTGAACGATCACGGTGTGATTTTGGCCAGCACGCTCTTTTCGATCTTCGCCACTACGTGTAGCTGCGGGTCGACCAATTCCGCGATGTCGTAGCGAATCGCGGTACCGAGCACAATCGCGACCTCGTTCGCGTTGAGCTTGAAATCGTCGATCAGCCAGCGGGCGAGATTGGTGGTCGCCTGCTGTACGGCATCCTGCAGTGAGTTCGCGATGCCCGACGCCATGCGGTACTCGGCATTCTCGGCGCGCGGCGCGGGCACGTTCTTGCCTTTGATCACGTCCACCGTAAAGGTGAATTCGGTGGAGGTTTCGAGCGCGTCGCCGGTCAGCTCACCATCGCCTTGGGCGGCGTGACCATCGCCCAGAAACAAAAGCGCGCCGGGATGATACACCGGCAAGTAGAGCGTAACGCCTTCGGTCATCTGGTTGTAATCCATATTGCCGCCCCAGGCATTCAGCCAGCCGGACCGGAACGACTGATCCTGCGGCGGCGCGACGCCGATGCAACCCAGCATGGGCTTGAGTTTCACTTCGTAGTTTTTCAGGCGATCGCTGGGTTTCGCGAGGCGCGCGACACCCGCGGCGCGATCAAGCTTCCATTCGCTCGAGAAGTTGTCCTCGAATTTCTGGTTGCGATTATAGTTGGGTGTCAGGGCGCTGCCGACGATCTGCCGGCCGCTGCCGGCCTTGTCACTGTTGAGGCGCAGACGCGTGAGCTTGACCACCAGGGTGTCGCCGGGCCAGGCGCCTTCGACATAAAACGGTCCAGTGAGCGGGTTTCCGCCGGGCGAGCGTCGTTTACCGTTCTGGTCGCGCCCCCCGGCGTCTACAGCCCAGGTTTCGACGGAATCGCCGGGAAAAACACGGAGCACGGGCGGATATTTGGATGTGAAGTAGTTGTAGTGCTGAGTGGGCTCGAACTTATGCGTTCGCACACCGGGCGATTTGGGAGCGCGACGAGCTTTGAAGGTGAACGGACCGTCCTGATCGGCACCTTCGCCGGTTAGATCCTCTCCGCGTAGCGTTCCCTTGAACGTCGCGGTCCAATTGTTGATTGCAGTGGGGCCAGATGGCCGAGGTTCGGGAGCGACCTTGCCTTCGAAAATTCCGTTGTGGAACTTGCCTTCGAGGACCGGGAAGCGGTCGATGGTGCCGGTGACTTTGTCGCCCTGCACTTCGAAATGGGCGCGGAGATATTCGGGCGCACCGAGCTGGAGCAGGCTGAATTCCCAATCGCCTGCGATCCCGCCCGTTTGGGCCCACGCGCGGGGGAGAAGGATAAGGGACACGATCGCGAACGCAAATCGATACATGCCCGAATTCTACCGCGCGCGGGCCCAACGGTTACCAGAGGCCGGCTACCGATGAATCGTTACCGCCAGTAGCCGCGCCGGAACTGATATCGTCCGCCGCGATGTTCCCAGGACGGCGCCACCCATACTGCGTGAGCGCGAGGGGGGCGGGCCCAATAGCCGGGTCGCCAGGCATATCTTCCGCTGCTCCAATTCCAATATCCGCCGACCCAGACATAGCCGGGCCGCGCGGGGCCGTAATATTCGGCGCGCAGCGGAGGCGGCGGTACGTTGACGTACCCAGATGAGTAGTATCCGCCACAAGCGGCTGTCGAAAGCATCGTTCC
Organism: Bryobacteraceae bacterium; assembly: GCA_036006545.1. Taxonomy (GTDB): domain Bacteria; phylum Acidobacteriota; class Terriglobia; order Bryobacterales; family Bryobacteraceae; genus Palsa-187. The sequence goes on along the minus strand of DASYPO010000236.1, from coordinate 3,376 downwards.
AGCCGCGAGAATCAGTCCTAGAATCGTTCGTTTCATTCACCCACTCCTACTACAGTGAACGTTCCTCGTCCCGCTCCCGTTTCGACCTTCATGCTGCGTTAATATGTACGCTTTTTCACGAAGTTGAAAGCGCGTGCTACATTACCTGATTGGCTGAAACGGGCACCCCTGCATCGCTGAGTGTTTTTTTTCCGGCGTACAACGACGCGCCGTCGCTGCCTGCGCTCATCACCAAGACTTTCGCGACGCTGGAGGAGTGCGGGCGAGATTACGAAGTGATCGTGATCAACGACGGCAGTTTCGACAACACCGGCGCGGTGCTGGAGGAACTCGCGGCAAGATATGGACCGCGCTTGCGGGTGATCACGCATTCGGAGAATCGCGGATACGGCGGCGCGCTGCGGTCGGGCTTCGAGGCGGCGTCGAAGGACCTGGTGTTTTACACGGATGGTGACGGTCAGTACGATTCGGGCGAATTGCCCAAACTTCTGGCAGTGATGCGGCCGGATGTGGGCCTGGTGAACGGATTCAAACTGGAGCGCAACGATCCCTGGCATCGCATTTGGATCGGCAAGGTGTACAACGCGTTCGCGCGATTTCTTTTCCGCATTCGGATCCACGACGTGGATTGCGATTTCCGCCTGATTCGCCGCAGCCTGCTGGAGGACATCCATCTCACGTCGACATCGGGGACCATTTGCGTCGAGCTGGTGCGCAAGCTGGAGCTGACCGGATGCGGCGTGGTCGAGGTGGGCGTGCATCATTACCCGCGGTTGCACGGCCGGTCGCAATTTTTCCGGGTGCGTTCGCTGGCGGTGACGCTGGGGCAGTTGATCAGACTGTGGGTGCGGCTGGTGGTACTTTCCACGGTGGGTCGCGCTGAGGCAGTGCTGGCGAGTTTGTCGCTGCACTGAAGGAAGTGGCTAGTCGCTAGTGGCTAGTGGTCAGTGATTAGTGGTGAGGGGTCAGTGGTCAGGGGTCAGTAAGAACAAGCCATAGACCCAAGCAAGCGCGCTCTAGCCACTTCGTTCTGTCCGCTGTCCGCTGTCCGCTGTCCCCTGTCCGCTTTTGCTTGATGTCCGCTGTCCCCTGTCCGCTGTCCGCTACAATAGTTCGCGGCGCGAAAATGGGGTGCGCCGTTTTCCAGATGAGCAATGTGATCGTGCTCGGCGCCCAGTGGGGCGACGAAGGCAAGGGCAAAGTAGTCGACCTGCTGGCCGAGCGCTTCGACATCGTCGCGCGCTACCAGGGCGGGCATAACGCCGGACATACCGTTTTTATCGGCGAGCGCAAGTTCGTCCTCAAGCTGATTCCGTCGGGGATTCTGCGGACGGGAGTGCAGGCGGTGATCGGCAATGGCGTGGTGATCGATCTGACCGCGCTGATGGAAGAGATGGAGATGCTGGGGAAAGCCGGCATCGACGTGGCGGCGCAACTGCGCATCAGCAATCGCGCGCACGTGATTTTTCCGTTCCACCGGCTGGTGGAGAAAATGTCGGAAGCGCGCGAGAACCGCATCCCCATCGGGACCACTTCGCGCGGAATCGGCCCCTGCTACGAAGACAAGATCGGACGGCGCGGCATTCGTATCGCCGATCTGTACGACCCGGAAAGTTTTCGCGCGCTGTACGACACTCTGGCCGAGGACAAGGCGACGCTGGCCGAGACGTTTCATCTGCATGAGGCGATCGACTACGCGACCATCGGCGAGCAATGCGAAGAAATGGCGGAACGCATTCGGCCGCTGGTGTGCGATACCTCGGCGCTGCTGCACGCAGCCATGAGCAACGGCAAACGCATCCTGTTTGAAGGCGCGCAGGGCACCATGCTGGACGTGGATCACGGCACCTATCCGTTCGTCACTTCGTCGAGCGCGGCAGCCGGCGGGGCCTGCACCGGAACCGGCGTTCCTCCGACGCGGATTCATGGCGTGATCGGCGTTTCGAAGGCGTACATCACGCGCGTGGGATCGGGTCCGTTCCCGACCGAGGACAATGCCGCGGGCGGCGAGTTGCTGCGCCGCGAAGGTAACGAGTTTGGGGCGGTCACCGGTCGGCCGCGGCGCTGTGGATGGTTCGATGTGCCACTGTTGCGCTACACCAGCATGGTGAACGGATTCGACACGTTGATGATTACCAAGCTGGACGTGCTGGATCAGCTGGAGGAGATCCCGGTGTGCATGAAGTACAAGCTGGGCGGCGAAGAAGTGACGGAGATGCCGGCGACGTATCGCGCAATGGAAGCGATCGAACCCGTATACGAAATGCTCCCGGGCTGGCAGACATCGACACGCGGGATCGCACGGTTCGATGACTTGCCGTCGGAGGCCCGCTCCTACTTGAGGTTTTTAGAGGAGCGGACCGAAGTCGAGATCGGCGGGGTGTCGACCGGCCCCGAGCGGAATGAGACGATCATCCGGACGGGATCGAAGATGGAGCGCCTTATCGGGTGACCGTGGCGCGCATTCTGCTCTTGGTCGGCCTGTGCGTCGCTGCTTACGCTCCAACGCTGACCATCCCGCTGATGCAGGACGATTACCCGCTCATCGCTCAATCCCGCACCTACGGGCTTCCCCAACTATGGTCGGATGCGACGTTTCGGCTGCGCTCGACCAGCTTTTGGAGCATGCACGCGGTGTGGGCGAGCGCCGGAATGGCTCCGGCCGTATACCACGCGGTTAGTCTGCTGCTGCACATGATCGCGTGTGTGTTGCTGTACGAATTGGCGATCAACTGGGAGCCGATGCGCCAGGGTGCGTTGTGGGCCGCCGCGTTTTTCGCTTTTTACGAGCGGCACCAGGAAGCCGTGATGTGGTTTTCAGCAATCTCGGAGTTGCTGATGTTCGTGTTTGGAATCGCAGCGATGATCTGCTGGCTGCGCGCGGCGCGATCGGCCTGGTGGCACGTTCCCGGAGCTCTGCTGTTCGCATTGGCGCTGCTGTCGAAAGAATCCGCTGTTATCTTTCTGCCGCTGTTTTTATTGGTTCGCTGGAAGCTCGACTGGGGGTTGGCGCCGTACCTGGGTGCGGGGGCATTGGCTGTGGCTTCGGTCGTCGAATCGAGGGCCAACTCGTTTCGGTTCTCGGATGGAAGTTTCTCGCTGGCGGCTCCGTTTTGGATTACACTCGCGCACAGCACCTTCCGGATTTTGTGGGTCTGGGGCGCAGTAGCAATCCTATTCTGGATGGCGCGGAAACGGAGCATGCGTCCGGTCGGGCTCGCGTTGGTGTGGATACTCGTGGCGCTTTTGCCGTACGCTTGGCTGACTTATTCGACCGCCATTCCGAGCCGGCAAGTTTACCTGGCCAGCGCAGGGCTGGCGATGCTGGTGGGGTTGGCATTCCAGCACCTGAGCGAAATGACGGATCGGAAGCTGG
>DASYPO010000235.1:0-6833 GCA_036006545.1 Bryobacteraceae bacterium | reverse complement strand
CACCGGTCCCCCCACGTTGTAGTAGACGTTTATCGAGCACCGTCCGATTCCAACTTATCATCAGCGCGACCACCCGAGTGTTTCAGGTGCAAAATCGCGCACGTCGGTATGTAAGGCCGGCCTTTTGAACCGGTAGTTTCTGACCAGCGATGTCGACTCCGTCGCTAAGTCATTGTTTTCTCGAAACCGACAGGATTGGCCGCTAAGTTGCTGGTTTATAGATGTCGGAAAGAAGGCGCGTATGACCACCACAACGAATCCAGAGGAAGGTATGTACATCCACAACCTCGAACCCGGTGCAGTGCTCGACGTGGAGACCAAGCATCGAACCTACCATCTCGAGTATCTGGGCGGCGAAGAAGTTCGCATCTCCGGGCATCCCAGTTATTGCCCGAAGCCGGTGCGCGCCATGGTGCAAGGCTCGACCACGGATGCTGGCGATTTCGAGGCCGGCTTCGTCGGACGGGGGATGCACTTGGTTTTCCGCCGCGCCGACGACCAGCGCGACGTGGTTACGTCCGCGATCAAGAGCGTCCATGTGGAAAACGGACCGTTCAACCCGGCGAAGACCTGGCGACCCAACTAGAAGGTCGCGATCGGATTGAGCGGTGAGCCCGTGCCGCCTCGTACGGCGAGCGGCGCCGCAGTCAACAGAAACGCCCAGCGTTTGCGCTGCGCGGCCACCTTCGCGACCGCTTCCAAATCGCAATCGTCGAAGATGTGTATGCCGATAGCGACCAGAACTAACTGGTGAATCGGCAGAACAACGCCTTCAATCTGCGATGGCACGACGTCGCTGGCGGCATCCGATCCGAGCATCGCGACCCCGCGATCGTGTAGCCACTTCGCCGAAGACGCGTGCAATCCGGCTGCGTTGCGTCCGACGTTCCAAGGGCCCTTGGCTTCGCGTCGCGCCCAACGCCCGGTCCGCATGAAGATCACATCGCCGGGACCGACCTTCACGCCGGCCTTCTTCTCCCACGCATCAAGATCCTCCGGATAAATCGGCGTGCCTGGCTCCAGGTATTCGACGCCCTTAAGCAGCGGAATATCGAACAGAATCCCGCGCGTCATGATTCCGTTCTTCGCGGTGATGATGGAATCCTTGGCGGCGCCCTTCGCGGTTACCTCGTCTTGTGAGAATCCGTTGTACATCTTGCCCTGGTAGAAGACGTGACACAACGCGTCCATGTGGGTGTGGTTGTAGCCGTGGTAATTGAACTGGAGCGTATCGAGCGAAAACTGTCCAGCCCGCGGTGTCACGGTGTGCACCAACGGATTCGCGTTGTCTTCGGCGCGCACGGTATCGAGATCGCGCGCGAGCGACACGGGAACGCCCTCCTTCACCAGCGCAAGCGCCTGTTTGCGTTTGGCGGGCGTGATCAGATTCAGCGTGCCGAGTTGGTCTTCCTTGCCCCATTTTCCCCAGTTGGAAAGCTCAGTCATCCAGCGATCGACGTCGGCCTTGGTGGTCGGAGTTCGAGTTTGAGGGGACAGCAAGGATGCGCCGAGCAACAAGGCAGGCAGAAGTTTGGGGAACATCAGGACATTGTAGTCCTGATTTACTGAAGCCGACGCTGCGGGCTGAAGCCCGCGCCACACTAAGCGTTGGTGAAACCGAGTAGCCGTGCGGCGTTGCCCCCCAGGATTGCGGCGCGATCAATTTCAGAAATGTCGAGGCTGCGGATGGAATCGAGCATCTGGCGCGGGCTGCCGATCTGATGCGCGTAATCGCTGCCGGCGAGCAGGTGATCCGCGCCCGCGAAGTCGATGGCGAGCTTGAGAGCGGCGGGATCGAAATTCACGGTGTCGAAGTAGAACTGCTTGAGGTATTCGCTGGGGCGGCGCTGGATTTTGGCGCGGCATTCGACGAAGGCGCGGTGACCGCGATCCAGTCGCTCAGCGAGATAGGGAATCGCACCGCCGAGATGCGCGAGCACCCATTTGATTTTCGGAAATCGCTCGGGGACGCCCGCGAAGACGAGTTTCGCGGCGGCGAGCGTGGTGTCCATCAGAAAGCCGACCAGCGGCATGAGCCAGAAATCGGTCATGGCTTCGACACCTTGCGGATGCGTGGGGTGGATGTAGAGAACGGCGCCCAGATCGTTGGCGAGTTCGTAGAGGGGGAAGAAGCGCTCATCGGCGAGCGCGACGTGGTTGATGTTGCTGAACAGCATCGCGCCGGGTAGCTTGAGCTGGCGCATGGACCGTTCGAGTTCCTTTACCGACGCCGCAGGATCATTTAGAGGAAGCGTCGCCAACGAAGAGAATCGCCCAGGGTAATCGGCGATGCCGCGCGCGAATTCGTCGTTCACCAGCGCGGCGAGTCGTGCGGCGACGGCGGGAGTTTCGACGTGCGTACCCGGTGTCGTGAGCGTGTAGACCTGCGTATCGATGCCGTGATCGTCGAGCATCTTGCGGCGAACCGCGAGATCGCGCTGGCCGGGAACGGCGATGTTGTAATCGCCGGGATAGTGCAGGCGCGGGTTGCCCTGCTGATCGATGGTGACCTGCACGGCGCTTTCGCCATTCTGTAGCGCTTTCAAATACGCGGGCGGGTAGTAGTGATTGTGGAAATCAATGATGGGCATGTTGGAATCTTTTCCGAAGATAGTAGAGCGGCAGGCCGGCGGCAACGATTAGAAATCCGACGGCACTTTCTTTCGGGTCGGCGATCACCTGGTTGATCACGACCATAGCGCAACCAGCGACGAACACCGTCGGGCCAGGAAGCAGTTTGCCACGAATTCGCATGAGGCCGATTGCCATCAGCCCGAAGAACAGCCACTCGGTGTAGATCACGCGCGTGAATAACTCGCGATACTTCCCCGTCGCGACGAGCACGCCGGCCCAGATGGCCTGCAGGATGATCGCGATGTGCGGCGTGTGAAAGCGCGCGTGCTCGATGCCGAGTGCGCGGAAGGCGAGTCCGTCGCGGGCCATCGCATAGTACACGCGCGGACCCGCGAGTACGCTGCCGCTCAATCCGCCAAGCGCCGAGAGAATCACGAGGCCCGAGATCATCGCGGCACCGTTCGGTCCGACCAACACGCGTGCTGCATCCGCCGCGACAGTTTTCGATGCGAGGACTTTGTCGAGCGGAAGCACGCGCAGGTACGCGGCGTTCAAACCGAGGTAGCACGCGGTAACGACCAGCGTGCCGATCATGAGCGCGCGCGGAATGGTCCGCTCGGCGTCGCGCACTTCTCCGGCAGCGTAGGTCACCATGTGCCAACCTCCGTACGCGAACAATCCGGCGCTGAGGGCGAGGATGAATCCCGTAAGGCCGCCGCCGAGAGCGGGCGCGGAGGCGACGGGAGCGTCGGGCGAGATCGCGACGACGGCGATCAAGATCGCGCCGATCGCCAGAACTTTCGCGAGGGTGAGAATCGTTTGCACGGCGCTGCCCGCGCGGACGCCGACGATGTTGATGGCCGAGATCGCGAAGATCGCAGAGATCGCAACGATGCGCTGTCTACGGTCGGTCAGCGGCGTGAAGACGCCGACGTAACGTGCGAAGACCATCGCCACAGCAGCGACGATTCCGGTGTGCGCGCTCCAGAACATCGCCCAGCCCCACAGGAAAGCGACTGGCTCGGACAGCGTTTCGCGCAGCCAAGCGTAGATTCCGCCGGTGTGCGGATAGGCTCGCGCGAGATCGGCACAGACCAGCGCGCCGAGCAGTGAAAGAACGCCGGCGGCGAGCCAGACCGCGAAGATCATCGGGATGGTCGAGACGTGACGGCTGACCTCGGAGGGCTGCACGAAAATCGACGCGCCGATGATGATGCCGACAACTAGCGCGGTCGCCTGCGGGAGTCCGAGCGCGCGGCGGAGCCCGTCCATTATGTTTTCTTGACGAACTGCTCAATGCCGCGCTTGGCGTCGGGAGTTTCGCGCGCGATGGCGTTGCCGTGCACGCCGGCCTGAAGCGCGGCTTCGAAGGTCATGCCGTCCATGTGGTAGAGCAAGCGCTTGGAGAGCGTGATGGCCGATGCGGACTTCGCGGCGAGCGAGCGGACGTACTCGTCGGCGCGCGCATCGAACTCGGCCTCGGGATAGATGCGGTTGATGAGGCCGATCGAGTGCGCTTCGGCGGCGCCAATGATTTCACCCGCGGCGATCATCTCGAAGGCGCGTTTCTCGCCGATGTTGCGTCGCAGAATCGCCATCACCATCGCGGGGACGAATCCGATCTTCACTTCGGGGTAGCCGAACTGCGCGGTGTCGGAAGCGAGGATCAAATCGCACGCGGTGGCGAGTCCGCATCCACCGGCGAGCGCGCGACCTTTAACGGCAGCGACGATGGGGTGCGGATGGCGGCGCATCGCGAGAAACAAATCCGCCATGGTTTGCGCGCCGGCGAGATGCGAGAGAACGCCAGCTTCCGCGGCTTTGTCGAGACCGGCAAGGTCGGCACCAGAGCAAAAGTCGCGGCCGGCGCCCGTGATGACGACGACGCGAACGGCGGGATCGGTGGCGGAATGGTCGATGGCTTCGCGAAGCGCGGCGATCAATTCAGGCGAGAGAGCGTTGCGCTTCTCGGGTCGATTAAGGGTGATTTGCGCGATCCCGTCCGCGACGTTACAGAGAATCAACGTCAATCTCCATGCGCAGCAGTGCGGTGCTGAAAGTTTTTCCCTGGGGATCAGCGCGGAGGGAAATCGCGCCTCCGCCGCCGAGGCTCTGATGCAGCAGGAAGTTCAACGCACCCAGATTCGGCAATTCGAAACGCTCGACTTTGCCGAAACAAACTCCCTTGAAATGTTCTTTCACGCGGTCAGCGGTGACGTGCTTAACCAAGAGCGGATAAAACTCGGGCTTGCTCGCGATGATGCCGACGTTGGCGGTATCGCCCTTATCGCCGGACCGCGCGTGCGCGAATTCGATCAACTTTCGCTTGGCCATACGGTCACCTCCGGCGTCACTTCGGTTTTGGGGAGCAGCGCGGGCCAGTACGCCACGATCTCTTCCACTTTCGGACGACCACTGCCGAGTCCGGTCACGACCGGCGGACCATTGAGCGCGAGCGGCGCGATTTCCTTGGTGAATCGCTCCACCGCGGCGCGGTTTTCCGATCGCACGCCGACGCGCAGGATCACTTCGGGCAGGTGCGGCTCGATTTCGGGCGATGGCTCGGCGGCGGCGATTCCGTGGCAGCCGTTCGCGCCGACGAAAGACGTGTTGATTTCGTCAAAGCGCAAGCCGAGGCGATCGAGTCGCTGACGCAGGATTTGGTCGACCGCTTTTGCTTTCCTGTAGGCGTCGGGCCAGGCGTAGACAAGAGTTCCGACTGCTTTGAATCCCGCGGAATAGCTCACGGAGACTTTGTAGAACGGGGTTGCGGGGCGGCCGCGGATTCCGGTGAAGCGCACGCGGTCGGGACCGGCCTGCTCCAAATGAATCGACGTGAAATCGGCGACGCAATCCGGCGTGATGTATTCGTGCGGGTCGCCCATTTCGTAGAGGAGCTGTTCTTTCACGGAGGCGACGGAAACGCGGCCGCCGGTGCCGGCGTGCTTGGTGATCACGAAGGTCCCATCGGGCTCGGCTTCGATGACCGGGTATCCGATGTCGACGAAGTTGTCGATCATTTTCCAATCGGCCTGACAATTTCCGCCGGTGCACTGCGCGCCGCATTCCACGGTGTGGCCGGCGATGGTGCCTGCGGAAAGCTTGTCCCAATCGTCACGCTTCCAACCGAATTCGTGAATCATGGGCGCGAGCGCAAGGCCCGTGTCGGTCACGCGGCCGGTAATGACGATCTGCGCACCGCGCGCCAGCGCATCCACGACCGGCCATGCACCAAAGTAGACGTTCGCGCTTTGCACTTGCGCGCGAACGGCGGAGAGCGGCTCGCCTGTGTCCAAGTTTTTCAACTCGACACCGCGCGCGATCATGTCGTCGAGACGACCCATGATGTCGTCGCCCGCGACAATCGCAACCTTAATATCGATGCCCTGGCGCTTGGCGACTTCCATCACGGCGTCTTTGCACGCGATGGGATTCACACCGCCCGCGTTGGCGATCACGCGGATGCGTCGCTCGACGATATCCGGCAGCACGCGCGCGATCATCTCCACGAAGTCGCGCGCATAACCGGATTTGGGGTCGCGCGAACGCTGCTTCTGGAGGATCGACATGGTTACCTCCGCCAGATAATCGAGCGTGAGGTAATCGATGGGTCCGCGGCGAACCTGTTCGACAGGCGCTTCGAGCGAATCGCCCCAGAAGCCCTGTCCGTTTGCAATGCGGATCAAATTTTGTAATCCTTCGCGAGAATTTCTTTCATGATTTCGGAGGTGCCGGCGCCGATGGTGTGGAGGCGCACGTCCTTCCAGAAACGGCCGACGGGATGCTCGGTGACGTAGCCGAATCCGCCGCACATCTGCACGGCGTCGTACGCGACTTTCTGGCAAAGCTCGGACGTGTAGAGTTTCGCCATGGTGATTTCGCGCACGCATTTCTGGCCGCGATTCATCAAATCCAGCGCGCGATAGGTGAGCCACTTGCCAGCTTCGAGATTGGTGAGGTGTTCGGCAAAGCGATGTTTCCACACTTGGAATTTTCGAATCGGCGAGCCGAAGGCCGTGCGCTCATTGCCGTAATTCATCGCGTAATCGAGCATTCGCTCGGCGCCCGCTTGCGCGCCCAACGCTGCGGCGAGCCGCTCGCCCTGGAAGTTCTGCATGATGTAGTAAAAGCCGCGATTCATTTCGCCGAGCAGGTAGCGCTTGGGGATGCGGCACTCGTCGAAGAATAATTCCGCGGTATCGGACGAGTTCATACCGATCTTCTTGAGTTTTTTGCCGACGGAAAATCCCTTAGTCTTG
>DASYPO010000234.1:0-3041 GCA_036006545.1 Bryobacteraceae bacterium | reverse complement strand
TATGCCGCGCGGGAAGGTCACATGGCAACCGTGCGCGCGCTGGTCGAATCTGGCGCGGATGTGAACCTGATCAGCGGCGGCGATCGCATTAGTCCGATGGTCGAAGCGATCATGAACGGGCATTACGATGTCGCCAAGTATCTGCTGGACCATGGCGCGGATCCGAACCTGGCCGCCGTTACTGGACTGACTGCACTGTATGCGACGATCGACGCGCAGTGGGCGCCGAACGCCTGGTATCCGCAGCCCAATGTTCATCAGGAGAAGATCACCTATTTGGAATTAATGGAGGCGCTGCTCGACAAGGGCGCGGACCCGAACGCGAAGATCAACGAGAAACTGTGGTTCCGTTCGTTCACAAACGATTACACCTGGGTGGATCCCGCGGGAGCCACTTCGTTCTGGCGCGCGGCGCAGTCGAACGACATCAAAGCGATGCGATTGTTGGTGGCGCGCGGAGCCGATCCGAAGCTCGCGACGCCTGCGGGTGAAACTCCGCTGCACGCCGCGGCGGGAATCGGGTGGGCAGCCAATTGGAGTGTGAACGCACCATATCCTGCAATCGAAGCCGTGAAATACTGCGTCGAACTTGGGAATGATGTGAATGCCGCCGACAATCGCGGCTACACGGCGCTGCACGGCGCGGCGTATCTGGGCAAGAACGACATGGTGAATTATTTGGTCGAGAAAGGCGCCAAGGTGGATGTGAAGTCGCGCGCGGGGGATTCACCCGCGGACATGGCGAATGGGCCGACGCGCTTCGGCCAGCCGCATCCGGAGACGGTGGCGCTGTTGGAGAAACTAGGGTCGCCCAATTCGCATAATTGCAGGTCGGATCAGTGTGTGGTGGCGTCGAGGTCGCAGATTTACGATCGGCGCACGCCGGCGGATTATACGCAGGGTGCGGAGTTGGATGCATTCGCGAGGTCGTTAGGATTTACGTCGGCTGAGTATCGGGTGAGTCCGGGAAGTTCAAATTAGGAGCCGACGAGGGCGTCGGCCGCGGGCCAGGGGGCCCGCCCTCCTCACGTCACTTCACGACGGGCAACTGCAGCACGACCTGAATGCTGTTGCGGATATACTTCAGTTCACCCGGGCCGTTCGCGCCTTTTTTCGGAAAGTACAAATAGCCGGCGACAGGAGCGGTGGTCTTTCCCTCGGGCAGGGCCTTGTCGCGAAGCTGTTGTTCGATGCGATCCGCCTTGGCAGAGCCACCTGAGCTGGGCGGCGGCGAACTCCTCCGCGAGCCTCCACCAATCCCGACGCCAATGCCTTCGTAGGTCCCGACGCCGGTACCGCGCCGCCCGGTTACCGGGTCGGTTCCGGTGGCTACGATCACGCCAACTTCTTTCTCAACGTGAACCTGCTCCGGGATCTTAGGGCCGCGGCCGTGCGAGACACTGCCGGTGGCGGTTTCCTCCGAGTTAACCGGATGGGTCTCCAGTTCCTTGCCGAAGCGTAATGAAAAATCGAATGCGAAGACTTCAACGGTCGCACCGTCCCGGGGATAAAACGCGACTTCGACCACGACGTATTTCTTGGCGACATCGGCGGGAAGCACGCGCTTCACTTGATCCGCGGAGACCAGCGTGGCTCCGATGAAGAAATCCTGGGTGCGTTGGAAGGCGGGGTAATCGGAAGCAGTCGCGCGCGGGGCGACGCCATCGGCAAGCAGCGGCACGCTGCCTGCGAGGCTCGCGAGAATCAACAACGCGGCACAGCGCATCGCGACCTCCTTATAAGGATCAGGTTATCGCACTGGGACGGCTCAAACGACTCAAAAGTTTCGTGGATTGGGGATGGGGAACTGGGCGGTGGCCGAAATCCACCACCCGGTACAATTTCCACCACGTTAAAAAGCATACATCTCCTTTATTATCAACTATATGAGATTGGCACGCGAGCTGCAATAACCTAGGCAGACCGAGAACGAAAAGGCGGTCTGAAAGAAAAAGAAGAGATAGGGAGGACATCATGAAACTCAAATTGCTCGGGATTCTCGCACTGATGGCAGGATCGACTTTCGCCGCAACACACTTTTCGGTCGGCATCGGGATCGGGGGCGGGGGTTATTACCCGGCGCCTTACTATGCGGCCCCTGTGGTCGTGCGCCCGCCGATTCCAGGCTACGGCTATACCTGGGTAGACGGGTACTGGTATTACGTCGGACCGCGGCGCGTGTGGTACCCCGGTTACTGGCGTGCACCGGTTGGGTTCGGCGTGGCATACGGTCCTCGCTACTACGGTGGTTATAGTCGCGGATACGTCGGCGGACGTTACGTTGCGCCTCGGGTCTACAATCGCGGCTATCGCCGGTAAATAGGAAATTGACTGATTGAAGGGGGCCGTCTGAGCGACGGCCCCCGTTGTGTTTTTCGGACAGGAGCCGACGAGGGCGTCGGCTGCGGGCCAGGGGGCCCGCCCCCCATGAGCGCCTTCCATGCCTAGCGCTGGATGCGGGCGGAGCCGCCCTTCGCGAGCGAGCGCACCTGATCGAGGCTGGCCATCGATGTATCGCCCGGGAAGGTCGTCAACAGCGCGCCGTGGGCCCAGCCGAGCTTGAGCGAATCCTCGGGGGATTCGCCACTGAGCAGCCCATAGATTAATCCTGACGCGAAGCCATCGCCACCGCCGACGCGGTCGTAAACATCCAGCTCGCACTCGGGTGAAACGTGGGTTTTTCCGTTCACCCAAGCCACCGCGCCCCAACTATGGCGGCTAGTCGAGTGCACCTCACGCAGAGTCGTCGCGACGATTTTCACCTGCGGGTGTTTTTCGATCACGCGGTCGATCATCAGGAAAAACGTGCTGGGATCGAGCTTCGACGTCGCGGCCACTTCCGGGCCGGGAATGCCGAGACCTTTTTGGAGATCCTCTTCGTTGCCGACCAGAACGTCAACGTGCTCGAGGATTTTGCCCAGAACTTCTACGGCATGATCGTGGCCGCCGAAAATCTTCCAGAGCTTCTCGCGAAAATTCAGATCGAAGGACGTGATCGCGCCTGCTGCCTTGGCCGCGCGCATTCCTTCGGCGATCAAAGG
>DASYPO010000233.1:0-11466 GCA_036006545.1 Bryobacteraceae bacterium | reverse complement strand
GCGCCGGCTGATGATCGGCTTTGGTTTCACCGACGATCGCGCCGCCATCCACACGCCAGAAATCCGGATCGCAATCCCAGCCCTTCAGACTCTGGCCCTCGAAGATCGGACGGAAGCCGGATTCTTCGAGCGGTCCCACCGGACTCCCGCCCCGACCGGGACCACGTCCGCCCTTGCCGGCCTTGTCGCCGCCTTTTTCCTGGGCTGGCATGACCAGCGCAAAACTCAGCATCACCATCGCCGCTGTGCGCAAAAGTGCTCGCATATTTCCTCCTCAACGGGCCCGAACTTTTACCCAGCTTCGATTCGCCGCCGACTTGAGCACCGCGTCGGTTACGTCGTCGGTCAGCAGGCCTTCGCGAAACGTCGGCGACGCGCTCTTGCCTTCCGCGGCGGCGACCAGAAAATCGGCGGCTTGGTGCACGAACGTGTGCTCATAGCCGATCTGCAGACCGGGAACCCACCATTTGTCCATGTACGGATGCTCGCGATCCGTGATGTGCAGCTTGCGCCAGCCGCGCACGCGACCCTCATCGCGATGATCGAAGTATTCCAGGCGATGGAGATCGTGCAGGTCCCACGCGATCGACGCATTCTCGCCATTGATTTCGAAGGTGTAGAGCGCCTTGTGCCCGCGAGCGTAGCGCGTCGCCTCGAACGTCGCCAGCGACCCGTTCTGGAAACGCGCCAGAAACATGCTTGCATCGTCGATTCCCACCGGCTCGACCTTCCCCGTGAGATTGTGTTTGCGGCTCTTGACGAACGTCTCGGTCGCCGCGCAAACTTCGTCGATCGGACCGTTGAGCCACATCGCCGTGTCGATCGTATGCGCCAGCAGATCGCCCGTGACACCCGAGCCCGCGACTTTCACATCCAGTCGCCACAGTCCTTCGCCGCCCTGCGGCAGATCAGTCGATATGGTCCAGTCCTGAAGAAACTTGGCACGATAGTGAAAGATTTTCCCGAGTCGGCCCTCGTCGATCAACTGTTTCGCCAGCGTCACTGCGGGCACGCGGCGATAGTTGTACCAGACCATGTTGGGCACGCCGGCGGATTCCACCGCCTGCGTCATCGCTTCCGCTTCTGCGGCGTTTCTGCCCAGCGGTTTCTCGCACATCACCATCTTGCCGGCCTTCGCCGCCGCGATCGCGATTTCCGCATGCGTATCGTTCGGACTCGCGACATCGATCAGATCGATATCCTTGGATGCGACGAGTTCCCGCCAATCCGTCACAGCCGACTCGTATCCCCACTTCTGTGCGAACGCTTTCCCGCGGTCGGCATTTCTCGCGCAGATAGTCTTCAGAACCGGCTCGTACGGCAAATCAAAAAAGTTCGACACCTTGCGGAACGCATTCGAATGCGTGCGGCCCATGAAGCCGTACCCGACCATGCCGATATTCAGTTTCTTCATGGCTCGTCTACGCCTGATTCCATCCGTGCGCATCGCGCACCGCGATCATCGTTCGCAGCACGTCGTTCCAGGTTTGCGGATCGGTCATGACCGCATTTGGGAACATGCAGCCGTCCCAGCAGATGTGTTGGAACGCCCGCGTAGGCTGGCCATCGTCGCCTCGCATCCACGCGCCCGCATCGCGCACGATGTCGAGCTTGCCGTTCGGATCGCGAGGCTGGCAATGCCTTCCGGTCTTATCGTGCGAACCCGACCCTTTCACCGTTCCGTCATTTTGCGCGACGTGAAAATCGATGGTCCACGGGCGCAGCGCGCTCGCCATTTTCCGGTACGCCGCCGCCAGGACATCCGAAGAATCCGACCGCGACCAGTCGAAATCCGGCGGCAGGAGCGCGTCTTCCGGAGCGTTATAGCCCATGGTGAATAGCATGGTGTGCGCCATGTCCGCCTGAAAGCCAAGTGTCTGCGGACGACCGACCATTTCCATCAGTTCCACATTGCGCCGCCAACTGTGCATGCCGGCCCAGCAAATTTCGCCCTCGGCCGCGAGCCGTTCGCCGAAATCCTCCGCGATGGTGCAAGCCTCGCGAAAAGTTTGCGCGATGCGTTTGGTGCCTGCCTGTGGATCCTTGGCCCACTCCGCCGGACTCGCCGCCGAATCGATGCGCACGATTCCGTATCGGCGGATTTTCAAATCGCGCAGCTTGCGCCCGATCCGGCAGGCTTTCTTGACCTGCCTGAGAAACGCCGCACGCTCCGTATCGTCGCCCATCGCCGAACCCCCGCCCGTAGGCGGCCAAACCGGCGCGACCAGCGATCCTGCCAGCAGATTCTTCAACGCGAGATTCTCCGCAAGCCTCGCGAGATCGCTGTCCGACGAATCAATATCCGTATGCGGGAGCGAAAGAAAAAGATCGACGCCCTGGAACCGCTGCCCGTCGACTTCCGCCGCGACCGTCATGCGCAGCATGGTTTCGAGATCGATCGGCGGCTCGGAATCGGGACCCTTTCCGACCAGCCCCGGCCACATCGCATTATGCAGTGCAGGATATTTGTTCATGTTCTAGAACGCCAGCGCGCTTTTCTTGGCCTCGATCTTCGCCACGTCGATCCCCGGAACCTTCTTCAGATCGGCAAGCGATTTGAACGGCCCGTTCTTTTCGCGATACGCAATAATCTTCGCGGCTTCCGATCGCTTCAGCGATAGTCGCGCTTCGAATTCAATCGCCGCCGCTTTGTTCACATCCAGCTTCGGCACCGGAGCTCCGGGAAAATTCGTCGCCAGATATTCGAAAACCGCCGACAGTTCCTGGTCCGTGCCCTTCATGCCGAAACCCGTCATCTTCGCCATCGTGGCTTGCCATCCGTCGCGATCCTGACGAACCGAGAAGGAACGATCCAACTCGTGACAACTGCTACAGAGCCGCGCAGTCTCTTCCTTCCCTGGGCCGTCCGGCATTTGCGCCAGCGCGGCAATAGCAAAAATATTCAGAACGAGAACGAATCGCATGACGGGTTAATGCTCCATCGGAAAACCGAACGCATACAGTGTTCCGTCCACGGTGCCCAGGTAGACCTGGCTATTGCCGATCGAGATTCCGCCGCCGCGCAACGCGCCCGCGATCGTCTTCCCGCTGTTCCAAAGATCCTTCCCAGTTGTGCCGTCGAACGCCCACAGTACGGCTGGCGACGAACCGGTCGAAACGGTGAACACCACGCTGTTAACGATCAGAGGCGCCGTAGGCGAACCAGTCGGCGCGAACGATCGAGAGGTCCACCCGGTCTGTACCGACGGCGCGCCGTTCTGATCGACCACTTTCACCGCAACGATCGCGGTCTTACTCGCGCCGAGAATCCAGCGCACACCCGCAACGTCCTGCCAACTTGCAAGTGCATCGGAAATGAAACCTGCATCGGCGGTGATCACGGCCTTGTCCGGGTTCTGCGCGTCCAGCAAATGGATGCGGCCGTCGTTAGTCGCGGCCGCGATCAAAACCTTGTCTTTGAATTCGAAGACCACAGGCGACGACGCGAACGGCTTTCCCGCTTTGTATGTCGCTTTGAGTTTCAGTGTTTTCGGCTCGATGGTCGCCAGTTCGCCGCCAGTGGTGGCGACATACAGCGTTCCATCCGGACCCACCGCAGGCCCTGCGGAACCTGCGACCTGGCCAGACTCCGGCTTCCAAGTGAAAACTTCTTTGGTCGAAAGATCCACAGCCATGATTGACTCCGCGATACTGCCGCAGCGAGGCGCGGCGGCCGCGTAGGCAAAATCATCCGTTACGATCAGCCCGAAAGCGTTGGAATTCGAGGGGAGGAATTGAGTCGGCGGCACGGCAACTCTGCCACTCGAGAGAAAGCTAGTGTGCAACATTCCGTCCGCGCTCAACGAATAAATCACTCCGTAATTTCGCGGCGGCAGACCCGGCGGAGGAGGTACAGGAGGATTTCCGCGGCCGCGTCCCGGCTGTGGCGCCCCCGGCGGATTATTCGCCGCCCGCGCCAGCGCCTGCTGATAAATCGTCGACCCTTGATTCGGTTCGCTCACCGTGGAAGTCGCCGCATTGCCCCGACCGCCGCCGCCGCGGCCGCCACTGGTTCCCGGGAAGGCAGTCGTGGTCGAGCGTGTGAGCGACGTCATCATACCCGAGCAAGCCGCCGATGCGAGACTTCCCGGCAGTTGCTGCTGCCACTCGATCCTGCCTAGGTCGGAATCGAGCGCAACCACTTTGTTCGACGTCGCACCCACATAGGCCAGCGATCGGAATCCGCGATACCCAATGTAGTTGTTCAGCAAAATCGGCGGTGCAAAAGATTGCTTCGTA
Organism: Bryobacteraceae bacterium; assembly: GCA_036006545.1. Classification (GTDB taxonomy): domain Bacteria; phylum Acidobacteriota; class Terriglobia; order Bryobacterales; family Bryobacteraceae; genus Palsa-187. The sequence continues at coordinate 7,227 of DASYPO010000233.1, read as the reverse complement.
TTAGCGTCCAGCTTCACTTTCCACAGAAACTCAAACCCCGGTTTCTGCATTGCCTGGATCGAAAACTTGGCTTCGTTACGAACCCACGACGAACGCTGCGGATCATAACCGCTGGTGACAAAATCTCCCAGCCCGCGTCCGAATTGCGCGTGCGCGATACTCCCACAGAGGAGTGCACCGGAAAGTACGATCAAGCTACGTTTTCCCATCACAGACTCCTTCATCATTTCTTGGCAAGCGCCTCCGCGATCGCTTTCTCGGCGACCGTCGCCATGACGCGATAACCCGCGTCGTTCGGCAACAGTCCGTCGTGAGTCAATTCTTTTTTAAAATCGCGCCCGTCTGCCAACGCGCGATAGTAATCCAGATAAACCGATCCCGTGGCCGCAGCGTAGTCGCGAATCCATCCATTCAACCCGATGATTTTTCCCTGCGGCCGCAGCCCGGTCTGTTTGGTGAAGCAATCGCACACCGGCGTGACCGACGCGAGCACCACGCGAATGCCGTTCGCCTTGGCGATCGTCACCATCGACTTGAAGTTCTCGCCGATGGTCATTTCGGTCGCCGGTCCAGAAACGCCCGCCAGGTCGTTGCTCCCACCCTGAATCACCACCACCTTCGGTTTGAGCGAAACCACGTCCTGATGGAAGCGCACCAACATTTGCGGCGTAGTTTGTCTCGCGATTCCGCGATTCAAATAAGACTTGCCTGGGAAGAATGGCTCTTTGCCGGTGCCCCACATTTCGGTAATTTCGTCGCCGAGAAAAACTACGCGATCCTCACCGGGCGCGGGCGGCCGAAGCTCAGTGTTGTCGCTGCCGTAGCGAAGCAGCCCGCCCCAATCGTTCAATAATCGCTTCTGTGCGGCGATCTGCCGCTCCAGCGCCTCGATCGTTCGTGCTGTATCGGAACTTTGCGCGACTGCGCAACAGCAGCCCCACACGATCGAGCTCGCCAGGAGTCTGATCAGCCCGCTGTGCATGTCCCCGCCGATTTACTGCTTGATCCCGAAGCAGTACAAAACTCCGTCGAACGTCGCGATGTACACGCGCCCGTTCGCCACCGAAAGCCCGCTCCAGTGGTTCCACGAAGTAATCTGCTTGCCGCTCGACCACAGCTCTTTGCCGGTTTGCGCGTCGAGCGCATACAGCACCGCGTGCGTCGACGCGGGTACCCGCTCTTCAAGCGTGTTGGTGAGTCCCTTTTCTTCGGTCGCCTGGTGCGTGCCTTCGCCGTTGCCATATGCGAAGATCACACCGTTCGCGATCACCGGCGGCTCCGCACGATTCATGTCGCGCGAAATCCACGCGGGGACCAATTGCGCCTTGCCGTTCCTCTCTTCCACTTTGAACGCGACCACTGCGCCGTCTTTCACGGTGCCGTATTCGATCGGAGCTCTGAACGCCGAATGTTTCGGACCCCAGATGGGCGTGAGCACCCAGCGCGTTCCCTTCGAATCTTCCCAACTCGCCAGCGATCCCCAAATTCCTGCCGACGCAAAGTTCACGTCTTCATTGCAGATCAGCGGTGTGCGATGCAAGGGCGTGCGATGATCGTCGCCGCCGATCGACTCAGTGTCCATCAAATACAGCCGGCATTCCTTGCCCGCGTCGACCATCAATTCTTTGCCTTTGTAATTGAAGATTACAGGTGTCACCTGCATATCCAGATCGCGCTTCCACAACCACTCGGCGTTCGAAGGCCCGTAATAATCCACCAGGTCGAGCGCTTTCGTTTCCGGATTCTGCTTCACCCCGATAATGCCGTTTCCAAAAATTCCGTTTTCCGGACTCCAGCGCCCGTCGCCAGTGCCGGTGTACATAGTGCCATTGGCGCTGATCGCGCCGCCCGTCCGACCCCACATCCCGCCGCCCGCCGGACCCCACGTGCCCACGCGATTGGTCGCCAAGTCATACGCGTACGCGATGTTCGGATTGCCGCCGCAACCCTGCGCGGTGTGCGTGTAGATCACGTTGTTCACCAAGTTCAGCGCGTAAGGCTTGCCATTCGGCGGCATGAACTTCGCCGGTGGCGCGATGTCTTCGCCGTCGGCGACATTCAACTGATGCAGCATCCCGTCCCACGACGCCGCGTAAATGGTGTACTTGCCCGGCGTGCTCGTCGGCCCGATCACCGGAGTCGCTGTCAGCCCGCCCGGACACAGAATGCCTCCACCGCGGCCGCCTGCGGGCGGCGTAAAACTACTCTGAAATTTCTTTCTCCAGATCAACTCGCCGGTTTCCGCGTCGATCGCGTAAAGGTTATCCGAAACTCCCGCTTCGATAACCATCTGTCGCGGACCGCGGCTGGTATTGACGCGCTCCACGATCAGCGGCGGAAACAGATTGTGCATCTGCCGCGGCTCGTTGTCCAGCTTGATCTTCCACAGCAGCTTGATGTCTTTCGCGTTCGCGGTCGAAAAGATTTTTTCGCCCCGCTGCCAGGCGGTCCGTTGCGGATCGCCTCCGTCGGTCAGCCAGTCCGAGCCCCAACTGAGAGCCGCGCTGAGCAGGATCGAAATCGTCAGAGCTGTTCGTCGCATTCCTCACCTCTTAGCATGGAGGTTCTACCCGCGAGGTCACCCGCGCCCGCTTGAAACGTATCAAGCAAGTCACGGATTAGTCTATATCCGGTACCTGTAGAAGTCAATACACGACCGCGAAGTCTTGTCGATCAGTGCGTGACGGTCGCCACGCCCCACGGCCGCTCGCCCGTCTTGATTTTCTTAACGACCGTCTTCGTCGCGAGATCGACGACAGAAACGTCGTTCGACGGACCATTCGCGGTGAACAGAAACTTTTCATCCGGTGAGAGCGCGACGCCCCACGGCCGGTCTCCCACTTCGAACGAGGTGACGATCCGTTCCGTGGCTGTGTTTATGATCGCGACCTTCTTGCCGCGCCCCGTGCTGACGTACAGATTTGTTCCGTCGCGCGAGAGCGCCATGCCCATCGGCTTCATGCCCGCGTCGAACGAGATCGTGCCGGACACCTCCAGCTTCACGACGTCGATCACGCTGACGCTCGCGTCGTTCTCATTGGTAACGTATGCGCGCGATCCATCCGGAAGAAAAACCACGCCACGCGGACGGCGTCCTACTTTGATCTTCTTGATCACGGTCTCGGCGGCTATATCCACAACTGCAACCGTCCCCTCGTCTTCCGAAGTCACAAAGACCAGCTTGCCATCGGGCGAAAGCGTCACTCCTTCCGGCTCCGCGCCGGTGGGTAGCGTTTTCAATACCTGACCGCTCTCCAGATTCACAAAACTCAATCCCGCCGCATCTTCGTTCGAAACAAACAATATTTTTCCGTCGCGCGAAATCGCGAACTGCTCCGGGTCCGATCCGCCTGGAACTTTGCGCAACATCCTGCCCTGCACGACGTCGAACACGCCGATGCCGTCCGCGCTTTTATCCGGCGGCGGCAACGTACTCTCATCGACTCCAGGCGGAGCGATCGGCGACCCGCTCAGCGCCACGAAAATCAGCTTTCCATCCGCGCTCGGATGAATGCCGCGGGCACGCTTGCCGATCGGCAATGTCGCCAGCGCCTCCATCTTGACCGGATCGATCACCGTCATATCGCCTGAGCCTTCGTTGCTCACGTACACGCGATACGAGGATCCCGGCGCGGGCTTGCCACACCCGCCGAGACATCCCACCAATGCGAGAGCGAACACTAAGTGACTAACTCGGGGGCGGACCCCCAGGTCGGTGGACGCCCTCGTCCGCCTGTTTTGACTCAGATTTCCAATCATGTTTTCCTATCGATAAACAAAATCAACTGCGGCCTGCCCCGACTTGTCCAGATGCACCTGCCTCGACTGCTCGCCTAACTTCTCATGCCACACCGCGATAGTATAGTCGCCCGGCGGAACGTTGCTCCACGCGAACAAACCATCCGCCCCGGTCACTGCGAAATACGGATGCTCCACCACGCCGATGTAGGCGTGCATCCACGCATGCACGTTGCACTTCACCGGAATCATGATTTCCGTCCGCGCGAACTTGCGCTGCAGCGCGGGCGACTGCGGAGGCTGCTGCTGATTCCATTCGCGATTATTCTTCGCCAGCGGATGAATGTTGTGCGAAACCTCGTCGCTGTTGGTCACAATCAGCGTCTGCCCCGCGCGGATGCCGATCGCGCGCGGCTGAAACATGCACCCGCGCTGGTCGATCGTCACGGTTTCTTTCACCGGTTCGAACGTTTTCCCTTCGAGGCCCGATTGAATATAGACGAACGCATTCGCCAGCCCCGCGTCCTTTCCGACCATCACCGCTTGGTCGAACACGGAATCTTTTTTGTGAGCCGCCTCGCACCACGCCTCGGCATTCATGGAAATCGCAATCTTCGCGGGCGCCACGCCGTGAAACGTGATTCGCCCCTGCAACTTTCCCGCCGTGGCCGGATCAGCGTGAAAGTAATCAACGCTCTTTGCGACTTCCGATTTCTGCGACGGCTGCGATTTTCCGCAAGCCCCTAGCAGCACTATCGCGGCGATCGCCACCGCAAGCGTTGACTGACGCACGCAGGCTAGTATACGAATTCGGTCACGCTGCATGGACGCACCCCTAAGCGCAAACGCAGAGGAGTGGTCGTTGGTGTCGACGCGATCGCGGATGCGCTCGAAGCCGTTCGCGACGGCCGCCTGGATGCCACTGTTTTTCAGGATGCGAAAGGGCAGGGATGCACCGCGGTTGAAACAGCGGTCAAGATTATTTCGCAAACAGCCCTACGAGAAGCAGGCGTTCATTCCATTCCAACTGGTGACGAACGACACCAAGCTCTAAACATCACACAGCGCCACTGCTTCCGCGAGCCCCTCCGTCGGATCCTTCGTCGGTATGAACTCCTGTCCGACATATCCCTCATATCCAATCTCTATCAAAGCCCTCATCACTGCCGGATAATTTATCTCCTGCCGATCATTCAGTTCGCCGCGTCCCGGAACCCCCGCCGCGTGCACGTGCCCGATCCAATCGCGATACTGATGCACGCGACGAATCACATCGCCGTTCATGATCGCCACGTGATAAATGTCAAACAGCAGTTTCACTCGCGGGGAATTAACCCGACGGACAATCTCAGCGCAATAATCCAGATCGTCACCCTGATACCCCGGATGCCCCTTCATCGGATGTGAATGGTCCCGCGTGTTAAGTTGCTCCAGCACGATCGTCACGCCCTGGCGTTCCGCGTAGCGGGCGAGTTCCACTAATCCCTTCTCGGCATTGTCGGCGCCTTCCGCAAGCGATATCTCCCCACTTGACGAATCGTCGGCATCCCTCCACTTGTACCCTGTAAACGCGATCACGCTGGGTACGCCGAAAGCCGCACACTGATCGATCGACTGTTTGGTCCGCGCGATCACCTCGTCTTGATAGCGCGGATTGTTGAGTCCTTTCGCGAACACGGGATCGGGCATGCCGTTATGCGCCAGCGCGTTCTGAAGGCCATGCTTGCGAACCACTGGCCACAATTCGAAAGGAACCAGTTCGAGCGCGGGACAACCCAGCCCGGTCGCCGCGTCGCAGATCTTCTCGACATCCCAATTCCAAACCGTGGCATTCAGACACCAGTACGCCAGCGATTGTTTGATCCGGCCGTTCCTAAGCACGGTGACATTGTAGACTGAAGTCTTTCAATGATGTCGCGGTTCTTTGCTTGTGTTGCGGGCTGTGTCGCTGTAGGGACGCTGGTGCTTTCGAGTTCCTGCGGATTAACCAGTAAACCCGCGCGCCCGATCGGAGCCGTGGTCGAGATCAGAGCGCCGCTCGGCCTGCCGCCCGTGCCGATTCCGGCTAATAATCCGCCCACCGCGGAAACCATCGCGCTCGGTCGCGAACTGTTCTTCGATCCGATCCTGTCTCTCGACCGCACCATTTCGTGCGCGCTGTGCCACACCCGCCAAACAGGCTTTTCAGATGGGAAGAAAGTTTCGACGGGCATGCGCAGCCAGACCGGTCGCCGAAATGCCCCGACCATTCTGAATGCCGCGTTTAACTCGCTACAATTCTGGGATGGTCGAGCCGCGAGCCTGGAAGCTCAAAGTCTCGAGCCCGTGTCCAATCCCGTGGAAATGGCGCACACTCTCGAAGGCGTGGAGCGCAGGCTATCGGACGATGTCGCGTACCGAGCGCTGTTCGAAAAAGCTTTCGGTCCTGGAAGAATCACTCGCGAAAAAATCGGCATGGCCATCGCCGCCTATGAGCGCACCCTGATCAGCGGAAATTCACCATTTGATCGCTACCTGTACGGCGGCGACAAAAGCGCGTTGAGCGCTTCCGCCGCACGAGGCCTGGAGCTCTTCCGCGATCCCAAGAAAGCCAACTGCGTCATCTGTCATACAATCGACCAAAAATACGCCCTATTTACTGACGATAAGTTTCACAATCTGGGGGTAGGGGTCGACAGCGCGGGCAATCTTACAGATCTCGGTCGCTATCAAGTGACCAAGCAGGATTCCGACAGAGGCGCTTTCAAAACCCCGAACCTTCGCAGTGTCGTCCTGACAGCCCCCTACATGCACGACGGAAGCCTAAAGACGCTTAAAGAGGTAGTCGATTTCTATGTCGGAGGCGGAACTTCGAACGCATTTCTCGATAAAGACATAAAACCTCTTGATAATCTGACTGCCCAGGATCGCGCGGATTTGGTTGCGTTTTTGGAATCACTTACCGGCGAACTGCCGCCTTCCCGCTGAAAATGGAGTGCTGGGCCCGACAGGACTCGACCCTTTGAGCTCCTGCGTGTCCATTGTGGACGCTCCGGCCCCAAGATCAACTCGCTAGCCGGCAGCGCGGCTGGTCAAGGAGGGAACGTAGCAAGTTGACCCGAGCGCCTGACGAAAAGCCCAGGCTGCACGGATGCGCGCGTACTAGCGCCGAAGAAGAAAGGCAATTAGGAACTGGACGATCTCACCACGTACACGCAGCAATCGAGAGTGTTGCGATCGGTTCCAAATGCCGCAAGCTGCTTCTAAGCATCGGGGTCCCACGTAGTTTAGATGCATTCGCCGAGATGGACTAATTGAGAATCCGTCCGGCTGTGATCGATCACGGGAGCGGCTTGATGCGGATGTTTCGGTAATGTACGGTGCTCTTCGGGTCGTGACCCTGAAGAGCTATCGTGCCGTGGCCGATTACGCGTCCTGGCCCTTCCCGGCCCCCATTCCAATCCGCCGGTTGTGTCCACTTCACGACTTCTTTACCGTTTAATCGAATTG
>DASYPO010000232.1:0-30037 GCA_036006545.1 Bryobacteraceae bacterium | reverse complement strand
GAATCTGTGGCGCGGCCGGTGCGCGATCATCGCGCAGGTCTCCCGAAATTTCGACGCCGTCCGGCGCCGGTGCACGTCCCATCAGCAACAGCAGCCGGGTCAGCGCGCTGCGCAACTTCAGCTCGGCCTGCCGTACCGAATTCTCGAATTGCATCGCGGCCAAACGGGAGCGGCGCAGCTCGACCGCCGCAAGATCGCCGGCATTGACGCGCGACGAATTCACTTCCACTACGTCCTGCAGAGTTTTGAGATTTTCGCGGGCCAGCGCCAGGTTGTCGCGTGCCGCCTGCGCATCGACGAATGCGCTATCCACATCCAGAATGAGTTGTCGAAGCGTATTGAGAAGTTGCAACTCCGCGACCGACTTCTGCGCCTTGGCGAGATCCAAGCGCGCGCTCCGCTTCTTTCCGCGTTCGATCGGAAAATCGGCACGCAGGTTCCACTCCGGCGGTCCCGCGCCGTTCTGCGCTGTGATTCCCGTGCCGAAAACATTCTGATAATCCTGGCCGTACGCCAGCACCGGATTGGGCCGCAAGCCGGCTTGCAGGATGCGCGCATCCGCGATCGTCACGTTATGACGCTCCGCCAGCAGGTTCAAATTCTTGTCGATGGCTTCTTTAAGTGCCTGGTCCAGCGTCAGCGATTCTGCGCATAGACCCACGGCAAACAACAGCAAGGCGCTGCAAGGTCGCATGAGACTCCTCTTGCGGCGGATCTCGGCGGGGAGTTCCGTCAGGCTCTACAAAACTGTGGGGAGAAGGGAGACTAGACTGCTACAGGCGGGGAGCGGCCCAGCGAATCGCGATGCTGGAACGTGGCGCGTACGCTGTGCTCCAGCGGAACCATCCGCACGAAGCAAAACGCCAGCGTCAGATCGAAGGCATGGACCACTTGACCATGCTCCAGATCCTCGAGTTGGATCGAGGTCGCCACGGCGTCGGGGCGCGCCCGATCGAACGCGGCATGGGCTTCAATCTGCCGATGCAGATCGCGCAGCCGCATTTCGTCGTCGCTCGCGGAGATGCACGGGAACAACGCGACCAGCGCGATAAAAACGGTGAAAGAGTGACGGGCGCGGCACCAGCGACTCGCGCGCGAATTGCGTTCGCGCCAGCACTGGAACACTAAGGCTGCAACGCTAAGGAGCGCCCAAGCCAGGTTCAGTGCTGAATCGACGTGCAACAAACCACGAGTATAACTTGGACAGCCGCTGCGGTAAATGCCACCTCGCTCGACTGCCGCGACGTCGCCGTGATTATTTCTTCGCGCTCTTCAACGCCGCCGAATCCAACACCCAGCGCCGCAGAATTTCATATCCGCGATCGCCCGGGTTGAAGCGCCGCCCGCCCTGGTGACCGTCCTCTTTGCCGGTCTGCACATTGAGCGGCTTGCGCAGCAACTTGCTTTGCTCGACATCCTGCTCATTTACGCGTTCGAGCAAGGTCACATAATTTGAGTAAGTGGCTTTCGCGCTCAGGTACCCGTTGCCGTCCGCGGGCATCAGTTCCATCGAGGGCACTCGCCCTGCGACCCCATGACAACCGAAACACGCCAGTTCATCGTCGCGATTTGTCTTGCTCAACTCCGGCGCCACCCACTTGCGGAAATACTCGAAGTTCGATTTCCAGTCCGCGGACATCGCCGCGACTTCCGCAACATCCGATTCCACGTAACCCGGCTGCACTTTCTGGAGCACCGGCCGGATCTGGGGATGCCGGTTCACATGCGTATCCGCGGCCAGTGACAACGCCGCCGAGCGCAGCCGCTTGTCGGCTTTCCGATCTTCCAGTTGCTTGAGGAACAGCGCGATGGACCGGTCGCGATATTCGGCAATCGCGTCGGCACCTGCATCCTTCGCGCCACGCACCTCGGGCAGCGCGGTCTGATAGGTCAACAGCCAACGAATGCTCGGGAGCCACAGCATTTCATCCATCGGCGTCGCGATCGTTTTCGGAAACCGCTCGAGCAGCGCCCGAATTTGCAAGTCCGGATTCGAATGGATCACTTGTCCGATGCTGCGCGCCAGATACCAATCCGGCGGATCACTGTCCATCTGCAGTAGCTCGCGTGTGTTTTCTTGCAGCCGCCCACGCTCCGCCGGAAACGACGGCACCAGCAACTCGAAAAAAGTCCGCTGTTGCTCGTCGGTCTTCGGAATATCCCAACGCGCGCGAGAGAACAGCTTGATTAGCGATCCGACCAATTCCGCTCTACGTTCGGGCTCCTGCGCCCCACGCTGGATTTGCGCGACCAGCGGCTCCAGAAACTCCTGCGTTCCCGGCAGCCGAATCACGCGCGGATCCGCGAGCGAGGTTGCAGCAAGCGTGCGCAGATGCTCCGGGCCATTCGTGGAATATCCGAGGACCTTTTTTTGCAGCGGATCCCAAACCGCGTTCGCCGAAGCCTCGATCGCGAGACGAATCGCCGCGTCGTCCTTCGACTGCTCCGCCGATTCCCAGTAGCGCAGCACGCCTTTGCCGACCATCTCCGCGGCTTTATCGGTCACATATCCCATCTGCCCTGGACCGCCGTCGCCGCCCGCCATGCTGTAGTACGTCCCGGCGATTTTTGTGATCCTCGCCGCCAGCAGCGGATTCGCGCCGGAATCAAGCCGCTTCGCGATCGCCGCGAAAAGCTGCGCCAGCTCCGGGTACTGGTGTTCCTTGCTGCCGTTCGCGCGTTGCCCGTTGGCGATGAAAAGCGCCTCGGTCTGAAAGCGTTTCGCGGTTTCGACCAGCGCACTCGGCTCAGACTTTTCCAAGCTCGTCAGAAACGCCTGATTCAGTCGTTGCCGCACTGGCGGATTCCAGATCCACCAGTTCCAAGCGGCGCGCGCTGACCATGCGCGCACTGCCGGGTGCGGATCCTGATTCATCATTCGATCCAGCACCGCCGCAACTCTCGAAAACCCCGCCGATGATCGCGTGAGCACGCCATCCGCGCGCATCATAAGCGTTCCGGCCATCGACTCTCGCGTCAGATCGTCGGCCTTTTCGTAGGCCGCGAAAAGGTGATCCCAACCCTTATCGTCGAGCAGCGTCTGGCGCATCCCCCAGCGCGCCGCCTCGCGGACCATCTTGATCGGATCGCCGAGACCCTTGATCTGCGACTCGATCCCCAGCTCGTTGTGCAAAGCTCCCAATGCGATCTGCGCCCAGTAGCGAACCTGCGGCGCCGGATGGTCCGCTCCTGGCAGAACCATTCCGATGAAGCGCGCATCGTCGGCTTCCAAACCGAGCTGCGCCATCGCACGGAATCGGGCCACGGTATCGGCCAGCGATTCTCCGGCGCGCGGTTCGTAATCGGCCGGATTCCTTGCCGCCGGCGTTTCGGGATACAAGCGCGACAAGGCGTGCAATGAATATGCGGTTGTCACAAAACCAGTCAGCGCGTTCCGATTCCAACGGCCATACGAATCCTGCATTCGCAGCAGCGCATCCACGCCGCGCTTCACCGCCGGATCGCGGTCCGAATAGCCGAGTGCCGCCAGTGCACTCAGCGCGAGCGCAGTCGGTGCTGGATCGATGTCCTTCGGATCATCGCTTCCGTTCTTCCACTTGAGTCCATCCGTGCTGATTCCCGCGTGAAAGCCCCACGAGCCATCCGATTTCTGAATTGCGCGGAGGCGACTCTCGTCCGCGGCAACTTGCGCCTCGAAACGCGTGACCAGGGCTTTCGCGTCGTCGGAATCCCCGCGATGCGACACATAATTCGCCGGGAACGTCGTGCGGAAAAAATCGATGCGGTTCGAAAGATCGTCGCTGTATCGCGGGCGAACGGCGAGCAACTTCTCGGCTTTTTCGACGAGCGCCGCCAGATACTTCTCGTCGTGCGTTTGCTCCCACGCGCGTCTCAGGATCTCGCCCGCAAGCCGGTACACCACCGATTGCCCGACGTTCGATCCGGGCCCCGCCGCGTTAATTCCGCTTGGATCGGACGACTGCAATACGAAATTCGCCGTGCGGATCTGTTGCGCCGAATGCAACCGCCGCGGCGGAACCACCGCTTCGAGCGTCGTCACGTTATACCCGGCGACGCGCGTACCCGCAGGGCCATCGCCCAAATCGAGCGGCGCAAGACTCGTGTTGTTGGCCGCGTCCTGCAATTGATTCGTCGGACGCAGCGATTCGTACATCACATTGATCAAGTGCCGGTAATTCGCGACGTTCTCCGGCCGGTACCCGTTCAGCATTGCGCCCGCTGGTCCCCAAACGCCGGACTGCGTGTGGCAGCTCATGCAGTTGGTTCCGAGCAGACTGCCGGTGTCGCGTATGCGACGTTCGACACTGGCGCCGCGCGGCCGATTCAGCAGCCACGCGTCCACCTGCGCGATGTGATCGTACATGGCCGTCCGCACCGCCTGCCGCGGATCGCGGAACGGAGCCAGACCACGCAATCGTAATTCGACTTCGTAGCCGGGCGAGTTCGCCTCTACCTTTAGAAAGTAAACTCCGTTCGGCTGCAGTGTGCGACTGATCGCCGTCCGATGCGCTTCGGTCTGCTGATGCACGCGTTCATTCGCGTTCGCGCCTTCGCGATATTCTTTCCCGTCCGCGGTGAAGAACGATACCTGCGCCACTACCAGCGGATCCGTAACGTTCAGGTTAGCGGTGAAAAGGCGCGGCTCTTTGCCCTGAAACTCGATTCGGTACCAATCGAGGCCGGAGCTCCCGGCGCGCCCGTTGTCGAAATACTCGATGTCATCCGCGCTGCCGGTGATGTGCACGGTTTCATCGCTACCGCTCTGGCCCATCGCGATCGGCTGCGCCTGTGCAATCGAATCGTTCGGCTCGACCTCGATCACCATGCCGCGCCGCGAGACGCCGACGTCCACCGGCTGCACGTTGACGCGCAACGGGACACGCAATCCGGCCGGCCACGGCGTCTTTGCCGGGAATCTTTCGACCCTTTGAATGGTGCCCGCCTCTCGCCACCTGGGCAAATTGAACACCGGCTCTTCGTCGACGACCGCCGAAACTTTGAGCGCCACCGCGCCCGATTTCTCCGGCTTGAACAGCATGTAAAAATCCGGATCGAGTGCATGCAGCACCTTCCGATAACCGGCCCACTCGACCGCGATCCGCCCGTTTGGCGGGAGTTTCGAAGGTGCCGGCAAGCCCACTGCGACTTCCACCGTCTTGCCCGCCTCAAGCGCGTAAGAGCGCGAGAAAGATCCCGAGAATTCGACGGTCGGAGCGGGCGCGAAAGCCACGGCCGCCGTAAGAAATACGAACGGCAGAAGCAGCAGACCTCGGTGTTTCATCGTGTACTTTCCGTATCCTAGAACATTGCCATCGCGGGCGTGGGTTGCCCGCGGCTGGGATGCGGAACGTGACGCGATGCTACTTGTACTGCGAAGTCACGGTAACGGCCCACTCACCCGAAGCCGTGAAGAGATCGACTCCGGGGGCCATCAGGCGTGTCGCGAAATACGAGTACACGGTGAGGCTTCCGCGAGAGATGGAATTTCCGGTTACTGGGCTGGCCGGCAGTTGGTTCAGGATGCTCGGCGAAACCGTTAATTGCCCGTCAGGATTATTCGCCCAACAGTAGAAAGTCGCAAAGTTGCTGGCGCTGACGGCGCTCTGGCCGGTGACAGTGACCAACTGCGTGGGATCGCCACCGGTCCACTGAACCGTGATGCCGTCGGACCGCGTCACTACTTTCGCTGCATCATTATTCGTCCAGATTAGTTCCGGGCTCACATCCAGTGTTCCGGAGAATGCGCCCACATCGGTTCCTCCCGATCCTGTGAATGTGTAGCGCCCCGGAACCATGTAGGTATTCGGCACGGTGGCGCTGTAGAGTCCCGGCTGAAACAGCGTAGCGGTCTGGTTTCCATTGGGCCCGGCACTGACGATGGATGGGCCGGCGTTCAAGGGCGTAATCGCGTAATTGGGGATCGTCGCACTGGTGACCACCACGCAAGTTCCCGCTTTCGGATTCACCACCGGCGGCGTGGTGAGGAAAGGCAGGAGGCCCGGACCGGAGAGCCGGTTGAAGGACGCGGTGAACCCGTTAAATCGAGTCATATTGGTGACCGAACTCCCGTTCACGTCCCGGACGTTATACCCAACCGTGCTCAGCAACGAGACACCGCCGGTCTTGTAAGTGCCCGCCGCCACCCACGCGTTGATTTCGGCTTGGGTAGGGTTGGGGTCGGTATTCCCATTCGGGGGCAACGGGCAGGCGCCGCCGTTTTGCGAAACCGGGATGGTCGTGGTGTTGCTCGCGATACTGCCGGATTTGATTACCAGCGATACGTTGCAGCCGAACGCCGTGGAACTGAGCGTCGGAACCTTGATGTTGATCTGATCCAGGCCGGGAAAAATGGTGCGGCCGCGATACTGGATCTCGGCTGGTACGCCGCCGATTTCCGCCGTCATGGAAATGTTCGTGAGGTTCGACTGTACTTGCTGTATCGTCTCGTCGTTTGTCGTCGGGCCCACACCGGTTCCGAAAATCTGAATGACTTCGTTGGGTTTGGTCGAGTTGGTGGCACTTAGAAACTTGAACCCGACATCAAATACGGCAGCGGCGCCGGTACCCGAGCCGTCCAGCGTCAGAATCCCAAAGTCGCTTTGACGAACAATCAATACCGCGGGAGGACTCACCTGGCCGTTGTTGTTGACGGTGATGGTTCCAGTCCCGACCGGGATCGCCGACGGAAGGATTCCCGCGACTTGCGTCGGAGTGACGTAGTACAGGATCGCCTGCTTCGCCACGCCGCCCACCGACGCTGTGACCGTAACACCCTGGAGACTGGTGCCCAGCGGAACGTTTTGCAATCCGGTGGTCGCATTTGAAAGCTGCGTTCCGAAGATCACGAAGATGGACCCTTGCGCGATGCCGTAATTAGGAGAGTTCGGCAAGGTGTAGCTGTAATTGTTCAGTACAGAATTAATCGTGGGGGCTGCGAAGGCTACTCCAGAGAGCGCCACAACAGATAAAAAGACAGTTTTCACGATAGGTTTCTCCAGACCATACTACACATACGAGGCAGCTTCCAGATTTGGATCTTCGTGCTAACCTTCCCCAAATGAAAGCTGCGGCCTTTTTCATTCTTAGCGGGTGGATGGCGCTCTACGCGCAAAACGTCGAGGTTGCCGAAGCCTCCATCGCCGATCTGCAACGGGCCATGACCGAAGGCCGGGTCACCTCTCAAGCCTTGGTCCAGTCGTATCTGAACCGCATCGCCGCATTCGACCAGCTCGGTCCCCGGCTGAACGCCATCATTACTCTGAACCCCAACGCGCTCCGCGAAGCCGAGGCGCTGGATCGTGAGCGTTTGTCGAAAGGTCCCCGCGGCCCGCTGCACGGGATCCCCGTGATCGTGAAGGATAACTACAGTACGACCGACATGCCAACCAGCGCCGGCACGTTGGCGCTGCTCGGATTCGTGCCCACGGCCGATGCGTTCCAAGTCCGCAAGTTGCGCGAAGCGGGGGCTGTCCTTCTCGGCAAATCCAACCTGCACGAACTCGCTTCGGGAATCACGACGGTCGGCTCCGCGTTCGGGCAAACGCGCAATCCCTACGACCCCTCGCGCAATCCTGGGGGATCGAGCGGCGGCACCGGCGCTGCGATCGCCGCCAGTTTTGCGACCGCCGGTATGGGTTCGGACACCTGTGGATCCATTCGTATTCCCGCATCCGTCAACAATCTCGTCGGCCTTCGCCCCACCAAGGGACTTTCGAGCATCGCCGGGATCGTGCCGCTTTCGGTGACTCAGGATACGGGCGGTCCGCTGACTCGCACGGTCGCCGATCTGGCGGTGGTTTTGGATGCCACCATCGGCGAGGATCCGGCCGATGCTGCCACGCACTTGGCGCCCGGTCAGTCGCGGCCGAAATTCATGGATGCGCTCAAAGCTGGCGCCTTGAAGGGCTCGCGGATCGGAATCCTCGAAGTGTTGTTCGGCGATGGCTCGGACGATGCCGAGGTGATTCGCATCGTCCGAGAGGCGATCGACGAGTTAAAGAAACAAGGAGCCACCACCATTTCCGTTCCCATGAAGGAGCTGACGGAGGCGCTGAATGGGTCGTCCGTGATTGGGCTCGAAGCGAGCGAGGATCTGGCGCAGTATCTGGCAACTTATGGAAATCCCTCGGTTCATTCGCTCGACGAGATCGTGCGCAGCGGCCTGATTCATGCCGCCTTGGAGCCCACGTTCAAACTGCGCGCTGCGTCTAAAGGTCGCAATTCACATGAGTACAAGCTCGCGCTCGCCAAGCGAACCGCCCTGCAGCAGACGATCCTCAAGCTGATGGAAGAAGAAAAGCTGGATGCGCTGGTCTACCCCACGATGCGGCGCAAGCCGGCGCGAATCAACGATCCGCAAGGCGGGGTCACCTGCCACCTGAGCGCCTCCACTGGATTCCCGGCGATCACCGTGCCGGCTGGATTTACCGCGGATGGCCTGCCGGTCGGGCTCGAGCTGCTGGGCCGCGCTTTCGACGACGCCAAGCTAGTGTCGTTTGCGTATGCGTACGAGCAAGCGACGCATCATCGCCGCGCTCCGCTTCGTACACCGCCTCTGGGCACTCGAACGAGTCTCCCGCTGTTGACCTGGAGCTCCCGTGTGCAGGCTCCCGGAACCGGCGGCACGATTGCAGCCAAATTCACGCTCAATCCGTCAACCAACGAGCTCGCTTACGAAATCACGGCCAGCGGATTTGTCGAAGGCGATATTCTTGCGGCAACCGTCCATCGAACCGCGAAAGAGGGAAACGCTCCCGCGATTGCGGTGCTTGCGAATCACGCCTTCAAGACTCTTGCCGGATCAGAAACATTGTCTGATCCAGATCGCGAAAGGCTCCTGTCGGGCGAACTTTATCTGCGCATCACCGCGCGGTCCAAGAGCACGGACAACCTGCGACTTTCCCTGAAACCGGCCACCCAGAATTGAAGGGCGCGACCTACTTGGAAAGCAGTTTGCGCAGCGTCTGCAACTCCCTGCGGCGCTTGGCGTCGGGTTCCGGATATTCCATTTTCAGAGCCTTGAGCGCGTCGAGAATGATCTGCGACACGATCAACTGGGTGTTCTTCTTGTCGTCGGCGGGCACCACGTACCACGGCGCGTCACGCGTGCTGGTGGCGCTCAGGCAGTCCTCGTAAGCCTGCATGTATTGATTCCAGAACTTACGCTCCTCCAGGTCCGCGCTACTGAATTTCCAGTTTTTGTCCGGCGTCTCGATGCGTTTGAGAAAGCGCTTGCGCTGCTCGTCTTTTGAGAGATGCAGAAAGAATTTCAGGATGCGAGTACCATTGCGATGCAAGTGATTCTCCAGATGCACAATGGACCGATACCGTTCGCGCCAGACGGTCTTGGAGTCGGACAGTTCCGGAGGAAGACGCTCGCTGCTGAGAATCTCGGGATGCACCCGGACGATCAGCACCTCCTCGTAATAAGATCGATTGAAAATTCCGATGCGACCGCGCTCCGGCAGCTTGCGCATCGCGTTCCACAAAAAGTCGTGATCCAGTTCCTCGGGGCTGGGGTGTTTGAAACTGAATACCTGGCAGCCCTGCGGATTGACGCCGGACATCACATGCTTGATGACGCTGTCCTTGCCGGCCGCATCCATGGCCTGAAAAATCAGCAGCAGCGCGTAACAGTCGCTGGCGTACAGCAGGCTTTGCCGTTCGCTCAGTTTCTCTACATGTTCCGCGAGGAGCGAATGATATTCGTCCTTGGACCGGTACACCGCTTTCACGTCGGTCGGCAGCTTGCCTAGATCCAGGCGTTTTCCGGGACGAACACGAAAATCTTCGGTGTCGATGCGCTTCATAAGCGTATCTAGAACACGCGTCTCTTCAGACGCTCGATCGTAAATTTCGCCGTCTCGGCGACAGCCATTACCGTCATCACTCCCGCCTGCACCGGATCCGTTACGACCAGGTCCGACGCATCCGGCACACTGCCCGCCATATTCAGGCTCACCACCAGAATCCCCTGCGCGCGCACCTCGCGAACCGCGTGCTCGATCTCCCCGCCCATCAGCGATCCGGCCAGTACCAGCGCCTTCACGCGAGGCAGGCGCGCGGCGGCGCGCACGGCAGCGGCCAGCGGCAGCTCGCCCACCAGTGGAATCGTGTCGACCGAAATATGTTCCCCGCGGATATTGTGGCGATCCGCCTCCGCAATCGCACCCAGCGCGACCTGTCCCACCTGGGCCCCCCCGCCCACGATGATGATGCGCTTTCCGAAAATCTTCTCCATCGTGTCGAGCACGATTACCCGGCGCACGACCGGCGACGCTTCCAGATCCTCGACCAGCGAAGCAGGATCCTCGGGTACCTCCAGCTCGAAATATATGCGCGTCTCCGGCGGCTGCTCTTCGATGATTCCGACGTTCAGAATGTCGCCTCCTCGTTCCGCAATCACGCCGGTAATCTGATGCAGGATTCCAGGACCTGAACCCGCCACTACTTCCAGTCCAAACTTGAACGCCAATTTACTCGACCTCGTACTTGCGGAGAATCTCCGGCCATTTGCCTTGGGCGCGCAGCAGCATTTCACACACTTCGCGAACCGCGCCGGAACCTCCCGGCACCGTGGTGACGTAATGCGCCGCGCGTTTTACTTCCTCGCGCGCATTGGCGGTGGCGACGGCCAGACCCACGCGGCGCATTACGACGATGTCGGTCAAATCGTCGCCGATATACGCAGTATCCTCGGCCGACACGCCGCTCTTCGAAAGAATTTCCTCCAGGATCGGAATCTTTTCGATGTGGCCCTGATACACGTACGCCATCTTGACCTGGCGCGCGCGTTCTTCGGACGCAGGCGAAACGCGGCCGCTGATCATGCCGGTCGCGATGTTGTACCAGTTGAGCCATTGCAGGGCGATGCCATCCTGCGAATCGAAACCCTTGGTCTCGACCATCTTTCCGTCGGGACCGGGAACGTTATACAGACGGCCGTCGGTCAGTACACCGTCGACGTCCATTAGCAGCAACCTAATGCGGGCCGCGCGAACTTCCAAATCGCCGGAAATCACGTGCGCGGCGCGTTGTTCGGGAGTGGGGGTCATGCGAGATCCTTTTGCAGTGCGCGTTGGCGGACGGCCAGCGCTTCATAAGCCGATTGTTGATAAGGCCGCGGCTGAAATACAGCGCCGCAGGAAGCGGGGAGGACGCTGGCAGAGGCAATCACGCCCGCAGCTTCGAGCGCCCATATAGCGGCGCCGCGCGCGGCAGGCTCGGGCTCCGTGCAGATCGTAACGGGGCGGCCCAGCGCATCCGCCAGCATTTGCGTCGACGCCGGCGAATTGAGCAGCGCCGCGCCGGATGCGATCACTTCGCGCGCCGGTCCCAGCAGACCGCCCAGCGTGTTGCAGGCTTCGCGGCAGCGCAGCGCGATCGATTCCAGCGCGGCCAACAGCAAATCGAACGGCTCGGTTGCGAGACTCAGACCGGAAACCGCGCCCCGATTCTCGAAAAACGGCAACAGCGTGAGACCGTGCGCGCCAGGCATAGCCTGATCCAGGCGAGCCTCCAGGCCCCGCGGCAAATTCAGCGTGCGACGCATCCAATCCACCACCTCGGCCGACCCTCCCAGCGAGGCTTCGACCAGCATCCGTTTGGCATCCACGCTCGAACACTCCACCCCCAGCGGTAGCGGTGGCTCCAATTCTTCGACGACCAGGGCGCGCACTCCGTCCGTCGTGCCGATCGTCAGCGAAAATTGATCACGCGTCAGGCAGCCGCTGCCCATGCAAATCGCTGCGCCATGCGAAAGCGGCGTCAGCCATCGCGCACTTTCAAACGCCGGCCATGTGGTTCGCAACTCACCCGCCATTTCGGGAGCGGGCGCGACTGCCAGCTCTGAAGAGGTCGACGACGCGACGGCGGCAATGGGCATCTCGCCCCCCATTGACAGGCCACCCGATACTTGCCGGTGCAGATCGTCGAGGCAATCCGTGGCCCAGCCGGTGAGTTGTGCGGGCGAGGCGTTGGCGGGCCGCGGCATGCGCGCTCCGAATCCCTCCACTTGGCGGGCTTCCGAATCGAACAGCAGCGTGCGTACCGAGGACGCGCCCACTTCGAGCACTACAATGTAGGCAACGCTTGTGCTCGAGCGGGTGCTCAAAACCATTTCTCGTTATAGCATGCTGCCTTCCGGCTCCCGCGTGCTTGCGGCGGTCTCGGGCGGCGCCGATTCCGTAGCTTTGCTGCACATTCTGCGCGAGCTGACGCCCGGGCTCGGCGTAACGCTCGCGGGTGTGGCGCATCTCAATCATAAGAGGCGCGGAAGTGCGTCCGATGAGGATGAGGGGTTCGTCGCCGAACTGGCGGCGCGGTTCGGACTCCACTTCTTCCGCGCGGAGGCAGGTGTGCTGCAGGGGAATCTCGAACAAGCGATGCGCACGGCCCGGCGCGATTTTTTCGCCGGATTGATTCGCCAGGGCATCGCAGACCGTGTCGCCCTGGCGCATACGCGCGACGATCAGGCCGAGACGGTGCTATTTCGCGTCATGCGCGGGTCGGGTCTCAGCGGTCTGGCGGGAATTCATCCGATGACCGACGACGGAATCGTGCGCCCGCTGCTCGACGTTTCGCGCGCCGAAATCATCGATTTTCTGCGTGATCGCAAAGAAACCTGGCGCGAGGATGCCTCCAATCGCGACCCGAGCTTCGCCCGCAACCGGATTCGGGGGACGCTTCTGCCCCAGCTCGCGCGCGAGTGGAATCCGCAGATCGGAACTGCCTTGGCCCAGCTCGCCGACCTGGCGTTCGAGGAAGAGCGCTGGTGGAACGCGGAAATGCACCGGTCGGCAGGTACCGAACTCGACGTGCGGGTCGCGCGCGATCTGCCGCGAGCCGTGGCGCGAAGGCTGGTTCGCCGGGCGATTGTCGAAGCCAAAGGCGACGCCCGCGGGATCGGATTCGAGCACATTGAGCGGATCCTGGAACTGATCGCCAAGGAACGGGGCGACGGGTGCCTTCGCCTGGCTGGCCTCGAAATTCGGAGATCTTTTGATTGGGTTCGCTTTGCAAAGCCCGCCGCCGTCCCCTCGGCGCCCGTTCGCGTCGAGATTCCTGGTACTTGCGAGTCGCCGGACCGAGGCGGCCGGCTCCACTTCGAGCTGGGCAAAAAAGGCGTTTCGCCGCCCTGTGATACCCTGAAAGCGGAATTGTGTTGGCGGAAGATCCCCGAAGCCGTCGAAGTTCGGGGCTGGCAACCTGGTGATCGTTACCGCCCCTTGGGAGAGGCGCGGGACCAGACCGTTGCCGATATGTTTCAAAGATCCCGTGTGCCCTCCTGGAGGAGGCGCGGCTGGCCGATTGTAACGAGTGCCGGGAAGATCTTGTGGGTCAGAGAGTTTGGAGCGGCAGACGGGTACGCGGCACGCACCTCGGAACGGGTGTTGCGGATCTGGGAAGGGCCTCCGTGAGCAGGCGCGATTGTAACGCCAGCGTAAACCTCGGACCGTTTGGTCCCGTGCAAGCGTCTTATCTAGTAACGTGATTCAGCAAGCTGAAGTGGAGATGTCATGAACTCGAGCGTTCGAAATGCAGTCCTGTGGCTCATCATTCTGTGCCTGGTCGTACTGGCCTGGGCGGTCTTCAAGACCAGCAAGTCCCCGGGCAAGGAGCCCAAATTCTCGGAGCTGTACAAAGACGTCCAGGGCGGTTTGGTGGAGAGCATCGTAATCAATGCGGCCACCGGCGACGTGAAGGGAAAATACAAGAACACGGAAGAGTTCCACTCCACCGTCCCGCCCGCCTATAACGATTTCCAGAAATTACTGATCGAAAAAGGTGTCGAGCTCAAAGTCGAGAAGGACAACAACGGAAACTGGGTCACGATTCTGGTGAACGCGGTGCCTTTCGTCCTGCTGTTGGGCTTCTGGATTTTCATGATGCGGCAGATGCAATCGGGCGGAAACAAAGCTTTAAGCTTTGGGAAATCGCGCGCGCGGCTGCACTCCTCGCAGCAGAAAAAGGTGACCTTCAAGGACGTCGCGGGCGTCGAGGAAGCCAAGGAAGAATTGCAGGAGATCATCGAGTTCCTGCGCGAGCCGCAGAAATTCCAAAAGCTGGGTGGACGCATTCCTAAGGGCGTTCTCTTGGTCGGCTCTCCCGGTACCGGCAAAACACTTTTGGCGCGCGCCATCGCGGGCGAAGCCAACGTTCCGTTCTTCTCGATCTCCGGATCGGACTTCGTCGAAATGTTCGTGGGCGTGGGCGCGAGCCGCGTGCGCGATCTGTTCGAGCAAGGCAAGAAGAACGCGCCCTGCATCATCTTCATCGATGAAATCGACGCGGTGGGCCGTCATCGCGGCGCGGGTCTGGGCGGCGGACACGACGAACGTGAACAAACCCTGAACCAGTTGCTGGTTGAGATGGACGGGTTCGAATCCAACGAAGGCGTGATTCTGGTCGCCGCGACCAATCGTCCCGACGTGCTCGATCCGGCGCTGCTGCGGCCGGGCCGTTTCGATCGCCGCGTAGTCGTCGGGCTCCCCGATGTGCGGGGCCGCGAGCAGATCCTCAAGGTCCACACCAAGAAGACTCCGCTGGCCGACGACGTGGATCTGTCGGTGCTGGCGCGCGGGACACCGGGATTTGCGGGCGCCGATCTCGCCAACCTTGTGAACGAAGCCGCTCTGGTCGCCGCGCGACAAAATCGCAAGGTGGTCACGCAGTGGGATTTCGAGCTCGCCAAAGACAAGGTCATGATGGGCGCGGAACGCAAGAGCCTGGTCATTACCGACGAAGAGAAAAAGAACACCGCGTATCATGAAGCCGGCCACGCGCTGGTTGCGGCGCTTACTCCGGATTCCGATCCGCTGCATAAGGTCACCATCATTCCTCGCGGAATGGCGCTGGGCCTCACCATGCAGCTTCCGATCGACGATAAGCATTGCTACAACAAGGGCTACCTCGAAGCGCGCATCGCGATTCTAATGGGCGGCCGTATCGCCGAAGAGATTTTCATGAACCACGTCACTACTGGCGCAGGTAACGACATCGAGCGCGCCACCGATATGGCGCGCAAAATGGTCTGCGAGTGGGGCATGAGCGAACTCGGACCGCTAAGTTTCGGAAAGCGCGAAGAGCAGATCTTCCTGGGCCGCGAAATCGCACAGCATCGCGATTACAGCGAATCCACCGCGATTCGTATCGACGAACAGGTGAAGAAGCTGGTGCAGGAAGGCTACGATCGCGCCCGCAAGATCATCGAAGAGAAAAAGGACGCGTTGGAGCGCGTCGCGCTGGCTCTGCTCGAGCGCGAAGTCCTCGACGGGTCGGAAGTCGCCAAGCTGATCGCCGGCGATACACTGCCTGCCATGCCGCCGCCGTCTTCGGGCGGAGGAACGCAGCAAGTCATCAAGCCTGACGGCGGGCGTCGCTTGCCCGGCGGCCTCGAAAGCGGACCCCAGCCGGCTTGATTGAAGCCCGCGTGATTCCAGCGTTTCCCGTCTACCTGTTCGACGTGGACGGAACGCTGCTCGATTCCTGGCACGACATCTGCGGCGCGATTCAGGAAGTCCTGGTTGCAACCGGCCGCGCCGACGTTTCCGACGATCTTCTGCGCCGCTATATCGGCCGCCATCTGCTCGACCTGTTTCTAGATTTAGGCTACGCGCCTGAAGCGATCGATCCGATGGTGGCGGACTACCGGCGGATTTATCTGGCGGGATGTCACTCGCGCACCACGGTGTTTCCGGGCGTCGCGACCATGCTGGCCGGCTTGGGCGGCCGCAAGTCCACCGCGACCACCAAGGGCACTCCCACTACGCGCGCGGTCCTGGAACAATTCGGCCTGATCTCGTTTTTCGATCACGTGCAGGGCACCGACGGCTTTCCGGCTAAGCCCGAGCCGGACGTGCTGCTGAAATCGATCGCCGCGCTCGGTGCGCGTCCCGAGGATTGTCTGTTCGTGGGCGATTCGCCGGCTGACATGGAAGCCGGCCGCCGCGCGGGCATCCGGACCTGCGCGGTGCGCTGGGGTTATGGCGATCCGAAGGAAATGGCCCGTTGGGAACCGGACTATTGGGTGGACCATCCCGCGGAGTTGGCGTAGCGCAGGCTCTCGTGGCGCGCGAGCCGTTGTGCGCCGGCTTTCGTGGCGCGGGCTTTCGTGGCGCGGGCTTGAGCCCGCAGCCTCGGCTTTAGCCGAGGTGTAAAATCGTATTCCTACCTCAACAGCGCCCGAATTTCACGCTCGAACGCCGCCCGATCAGCCAAACCCACATGCGACGCGGCAATCCTGCCCTCGCGATCGATCAGCAAAGTAGTCGGCAGCGAATCCGCCGCATACAACTGCGCCACTTCCTCATTACCCATCAGAATTCGATAATTCACCTTGTTCCGCTCGACGAACGGCGTCACCTGCTTCCAACCGTCCTCGTCGAGCGAGACGCCGAGCACCGCGAATCCCTGGTCCTTGAAACTCCGCTCGAACTCGACGAACCACGGAATCTCTACTTTGCATGGGTGGCACCATGTGGCCCAGAAGTCGAGCAGCACCACCTTGCCTTTGTAATCGGAGAGGTGCACGGTCGCCCCGCGCGCATCCACCAGTGAAAAGTCGGGCGCGGTCTTGTGAAGATTCGTCGCAGCGGTTCCCGCCGCGATCTCCGTACGACCGCCCGCGATGCAGCGCCAGCACTGTTCGGCGAGCACGCGCGCGTTGGGACTCACCAGCAGCGTGACGCACACGAAGGAAGTCGCGGCGATCGCGCCTGTGCGCCAATAGCGGGCCGCAGCGCCTGCCGAATTCAATCGCGCCTCCAAGCGCGCGCGCCCCGCCGCGGCATTCGGCTCCCAATCCTGCGGCGCCTCGAGCACGGCCACCTGTACCGCCACCCAGCGGCTCACATCCATCGAGCTAGCGATCTCCATAACGTTTCACGTACTCCTTTCGAAAGGCTTGTTCGGCGCGCGCGAGCAGCGTCCCGACCGACGCGGAATTGAGACCGAGCGCCGTTGCGATTTCCGAATAGCTGAATCCTTCGGCGCGCATCAGAACCAGGCCCGCCTGTTCGGGCTTGAGCGCAGCCAGCGCCTGCCGCACCCGCGCGCGATCCTGATTCTGTTCGACCACTCGATCGGGACTCGCGGCGATCCCGAAGAACGATCCGAGCGCTTCGTAGCGCTCCCGCCGTTTCTCTTTCTTCAAATGATCCAGCGCGAGCCGCAATCCAGTGCGATACAGCCAACCCTCAGGATTCGACTGGTCCGATGGCGGTTTGCGGTGCAGCCGCCAGAACGCCTCCGCCGCGACTTCCTCCGCGCGCGCCGTATCTCCGGTGACGCGATACAACAGGCGCGCCAGCCTGCTGTAGTAGGTTTGGAAGAGCGCGTCGAAGTCGCGGGCAGCTTCTTCAGGCACGGTCGTGGCGCTGGGCACGGTCATCTTAGTCAGTCACTGGGATAACGACGCTCGGGACCGGAAAATGACAGGATCAGACAAATGCGGGTGAAACTTCTCGGCGTCCCCTTCGACGCGAACTCTTCCTACATACGCGGGTCGGCCCAAGCTCCGCCGCGAATCCGCGAAGCGCTGTTTTCCGACTCAACCAATATGTGGACCGAGGATGGCGTCGACCTCGGCGCGTCCGGCGCAATTATGGATTGCGGCGACGTCGAGCTTCCCTCCAAAGTCGCGCCCGCTTTCGCCGCGATCGAGAACGCGGTTGCCGAGGCGGTCGATCCCGAGTCGCCCTTGATCTGCCTGGGCGGCGATCACTCCGTCACGTATCCGATCGTGCGTGGCTTTCATCGACACTATTCGGATTTGACCATTCTGCATTTCGACGCGCATCCCGATCTCAACGACGAGTTCCAGGGCAGCCGTTTTTCGCACGCCTGTCAGTTCGCGCGGATCATGGAGGAAAAACTAGCGCGCCGACTGGTGCAGGTGGGAATCCGTACGATGAGTGGCCATCAAATGGAACAGGCCAAGCGCTTCGGCGTCGAAGTGATCAGCATGCGCCATCTTGCCCGATTCGCGCAGCTCAAATTCGAAGGACCGCTGTTCATCTCTTTCGACATTGATGTGCTGGATCCCGCCTTCGCGCCCGGCATTTCGCATTACGAGCCGGGGGGCATGTCGGTTCGCAAGGCGCTGAATATCATTCAATCGCTGCGCGTGCCGATCGTCGGCGCGGATATTGTGGAATACAACCCGGTGCGCGATCGCGACCTCCAAACTGGGATGGCCGCCGCGAAAGTGCTCAAAGAAATCGCCGCCGCGATGCTGCGCCGTGGAAATCCACCAGCCGCCGGCTGGATTTGATTGCTCTCTGGATTTGATTGCTCTCTGGATTTGAGTGCTCTTAGGTGGGGCAGGCGATCTTTTTCTCACCCAAGTGTGGTGCCGGTATTCTCGGCCTGCCGTTGTGGCGCGGGCTTTAGCCCGCAGCCTCGGCTTCAGCCGAGGTTCGAGTTGGATGTTACGCCCTCCGCGGCGTCGCCGGCGTTGGGGGGCGGGTCCCCTGACCCGCGCGCGACCCCCTGGTCGCGCCAGTAGATTCTTTACGCCCGACGCGGCGTCGCCGGCATCTCCGCCCAAAACTTTCGAATCTCCGACCTCGGATCGTTCTCCACCCGAACATCGTTGTCGAAAATCATCGTGGCGCGTTTGGCCGCATCGTATGCCGGCCAATTCGGAATCCCCGCATGATTCGGATCGCCACTCTTCGCGAACCCAACCCACGATGCCGCAAACTTGGTCCACAGCGCGCGCTGCGTCGGCGAGCCCGTCCCGCCGATGCCGTCGCGATAGTTGTTGAACGACGCCGACACGTCCAGCCCATGCACCGCGCCGAATTTCCCGCCGAAGCCAGGGCTCTCGTAGCTCCACAGATACATGTACGCGGGCGCTTTGCCCAGCGCCGCCTTGCGTTCGGCTTGCGTGATGGCGCTGCGCCGGAATCCGCTATCGGTCGCGATCTGCGCCTGAATCAGGAACGGCGATTTCTTGGGTGCCGACTTGCGGTACATCGCGTAAATCTCATCAGCCTTCGCTCCGTAGCGCTGCGAGAGCTGCGCTTTGAGTCCCGCTTCATCCAGATCGAAGTTCGTTAACGAAAGCGCGGCATCCTCAAGTGTCGTCGAAATGATCACCGGCACGTCAGCCGATTCCGGCGGCGCCACCGGATCGAAGGGATGATGCGGAAGAATGGTTCCCTCGACCACGGGAGAGAATCCCGCCGTCGCGCCCAGCGAAGCCTGGGCTTCGAGAATCTGCTGCCAGGGAAGCTTTTGAATATCCGCCAGGTTGCTCTTCGAAATGCCCAGCTTCGCCAGCAGCGCCTCTGCCGATTTCGTCGCCGTCTCGCGCGTCGCGAGCCGCAGCGTCGATCCGCTCTGCACGCCCGCGCGATGGAACAGCCCCTTCGCCGACGGCATCGCCAGAACCGTGGACGTTTTCGCACCGCCGCCCGACTGTCCGAAAATCATCACGCGTCCCGGATCGCCTCCAAAGCGCTCGATGTTTTCGCGCACCCACTGTAGCGACGCCACCAAATCCATCACGCCTACGGTTCCCGATTGCGCGAACTCCGGCGGCCCGCCCAGATCGCCCAGGTGCAGATAACCGAAGCTGGCGAGTCGATGATTGACCGTGACGACCACTACGTCGCCGAAGCGTGCAAGTTGCGCACCATCGAATCCCGGAGCGTTTCCAGAACCGGTTGCGAATCCGCCGCCGTGGAATGACACCAGCACCGCGCGTTTCTTGCCGTCGTTCACGTCGGGCGTCCAGACGTTCGCGACCAAGCAGTCTTCGCCCAAGCCGCCGACCTGCTGGTCCCACTGGATCATCATTCCGTAATCGCTGGTCAGCGCGGAGAGCGTTTGCGGGCACACCTGTCCGTGTGCGAAGCACTCGCGCACGCCGGCCCACGGCGCGGGTTTCTTCGGCGGCAGGTAGCGATTCTTCCCGCCGGTCGGAGCGCCGTAGGGAATGCCCTTGAATTCGTGAATCCCGGTGGTGGTGATGCCTTGCACCTTGCCGGACGCGGTCTCGACCACCGAGAATAATCCGCCGCTTGCGACTGTAGCCGCAGGTCGCGTTTGCGCCGACGCTTTTGTAATGAGCATGGGTGCCGCGCCGAGCGCTGCGATTACTGTGGATGATTTCTTTAGGAATGAACGCCGGGTCTTCTTGGACATGATTGGCCTCCTGCGACCGATCAGTTTACACCACCAACCGTCCGGTCGGTAAGGGTGTTGGGAGACACGACCCACACGCGCGGAGGGTATGCTGGAAGCACCGTGCCCGGGTGGCGAAATCGGCAGACGCAAGGGACTTAAAATCCCTTTTCCGGCAACGGGAGTGTGGGTTCAAGTCCCACCCCGGGCACCAACTCAAGCCCTGCGTTCGCTGTTCGAACGATGCTACAGTGACGCCTACGCTTACTGAATCCAAGTCGCGCCGCTCGTCGCCTGTTCTTAAATGGGTCAAGCGAATTCTACTCGCCATCCTGATATTGGTGGTGGGGACGCTGACCGTTTCCTGGTTGTTCGCGGTTGCCCGCGAACGGCAAACAGCGGAGCAAGCCGCTCCCGCTTCGGGGCGCTTTGTCTCAGCCGGCGATGTACGGATCTATATACAGGAAGATGGTCCACCCAGCGGATTACCAGTTGTATTCATCCATGGCTTTGGCGCATGGAGCGAGACTTGGAAGAAGACGACCTCGATATTAGCTGCGCAGGGCTTTCATACCATTGCCGTGGATGTGCCGCCATTTGGCTTTTCCGAAAAACCCACGGATGGATCGTTTTCTACAGAGCAGCAAGCTCGACGAATCATTAACGTATTTGACGCCCTACAACTAAAACAAGTGATCCTGGTCGGCCATTCCGTGGGCGGCCGGCCCACGGTGGAAGTCGCACTCTTAGCGCCGGATCGGATCCGCGCCTTGGTCTTGGTCGACGTAGCCCTGGGTTTCGGGAGCGACGGTCAGTTTGAAGAAAACCACCCCTCCTTCCTGACCCGAGCTTTTTACGCAGCGCGTCCGTTCCGAAATGCCGTGCTATCAGCCACTGCAACCAATTCGCTGATGACGAAGAAGCTCCTGAGCACCTTCGTGGCCGACCCCAACGTGCTGACCCCCGCCCTTCTATCTGTTTACCAGCGGCCCTTTGTAGTCAAAGACGCGACGAATCGTCTGGGTGACTGGCTCAGAGTCTTATCCGTCGACAAGGACATCTCGTTAACGAGTAAACTTTCCAATCTTTCAAACCTTGCCATGACGACCTTGCTCATTTGGGGCGACAAGGATAGTGTCACGCCCCTGTGGCAGGGCGAGAAGTTGAAGCAAACCATTCCCAACAGCACTTTGAATGTATTAAAAGGATTGGGGCATATTCCACAAATAGAGGGGCCCGATCAGTTTAATAATTCATTGCTGCCATTTCTCGATCAATTTGGTCGATAAAGACGGCACCAACCGACATCAACGTCGCGCGTACCCCAACTCCCGCAAAATCCGCCCCGCGACCTCTTTTCCGCGCTCGCCCACTTCGCCGATCGGACCCACGCAGCTCGGGCATCCCGATTCGCACGCGCAGCACGATAATAATTTCGCCGCACCATCCAGCAGCCGCGGAGCCAGCCGAAACAGCGCCGCGCTCTGCCCGATCCCGCCCGGATAGTTGTCGTACAGATACAGATTCGGCTCGAAGGTCTTCAGCCCACCCGCGATATCCTCCGTGATCGATACGCCAAGGTCGCGTGGATCGCACATCACCGCCAGCGCCGACACAGTGCGCAGCAGCGCCCCCAGCGCGACGATCCCATTTTGCTTTTCCGTCGGCGTCAAATCCGCGAACCGCGCCAGAAACGACTCCGGAAAATGCAGCCAGAACGCCGTTGTGTGCATCTCCTGTTCCGGCATCGAAAGATTCCCGGCGCCCACATTCTCCATGGTGTAAAACCGGATCTTCTTGAACCCCACGATCTGCCGATTCAACCGCACATCGCCGTGCACGATCTTGATCCGCGCGTCGCTCGCGCCCGCCTCGCCAGACCCAAACTCCTCCAGCTCCTTCACCTGCGTGTAATCGATCGCATCCGTGAAATAATCCGAATCCACGCGTCGCACATATGCTTTGCGGCCGGTGTAATCGAATCGCTCGACTTGATACTGCCGCGCCTCGTGCAAATAAATCGCCTTTTCGTGCAGCGTGGTCAGCGCATTCGGAAACGACACCTCGGCAATCACCTGATGATCGCCCGTGATATCCACCACCACGAAGTTGTCGCTCGACACTGCTCGCAAACTCACCGCGTCCGCCGGATAGCTCTCCGACGTCCAATGCCACGTCGCCGCCGAGTGATGCAGCAGTTTCAAGTCCTCCAGGAATCGGCACAACTCGGCTGTATCCGGTCCACCGAACTGCTCCCCATCGCGGATCGGCAACTCGAACGCCGCGCATTTCAGATGACCGATCAGAATCTCCAGATTGTCGGGATTCACCTGCGCATGCTCCGCCGGCCGATCGAAAAAATATTCGGGATGCTCGATAATGTACTGATCCAGCGGCGCGCTCGACGCCACCAGAACCGCCAGCGCCGACGTTTGCCTCCGCCCCGCGCGACCCGCCCGCTGCCAGGTCGACGCAATCGTGCCCGGATACCCCGCCATCACCACCGCGTCCAGCGACCCGATATCGATTCCCAACTCGAGCGCATTCGTCGCCACCACCGCTCGCAATTCGCCGTCACGGAGTTTGCGCTCGATCTCGCGACGTTCTTTCGGCAAATATCCTCCGCGATAGCCGCGCACATTCGGATGATCGTCCTTCAAATAGGTGAGCAGCAGCTCGGTCGCCAGCCTGCTGTTCGCGAAAATCAGCGTCTGCGGAACTCGGTCCAGCAACTCGCGCGCGATTCGCCGCGTCTCCGCCAGATAACTTCGCCGAATCCCCAGCGCGCGATTCACCACCGGCGGATTGTAGAACACCACGTATTTATCGCCCGCCGGAGCGCCGTTTTCCGCTATCAATTCGAACGGCAATCCGGTCAACGCTTCGGCTAACTCTTTCGGGTTCGCAATGGTTGCCGACGAGCAGATAAACTGCGGCGACGATCCATAAAACTCGCAGATTCGCCGCAGCCGCCGCAGTACGTTTGCCAAGTGGCTGCCGTATACGCCGCGATAGTAATGCAGCTCGTCGATCACCACGTAGCGCAGATTCTCGAACGCTTTGGCCCACTTGGTGTGGTGCGGAAGAATTCCGGCGTGCAGCATGTCGGGATTGGTCAGCACCACGTTCGCGCGCTCGCGAATCGCCCGCCGTGCATCCTGCGGCGTGTCGCCGTCAAAGGTGAACGCGCGAATCGCACAGCGCGCGGCGGCCCCGTCTGTTCGCTCTTCAGATTCCGCCGCGCTGCGTTGTGCGATATCGGATAGATCGGACCCGACCGCATCCACCGCCGCCTGAAATTCCTGAAGCTGATCCTCGGCCAGCGCCTTGGTGGGGAACAGGTACATCGCCCGCGCGCCCGGATCGGCCAGCAGACGATTCAACACCGGCAGGTTGTAGCACAGCGTTTTTCCGCTGGCCGTGGGCGTAACGACCACCACGTTCGATCCGCGCGTGGCGTGCTCGAATGCCGCCGCCTGGTGCGAATAAAGCTGAGCGATTCCGCGCCTCACCAGTGCCATCTTCAGCGACTCGGCCAGCGCTTCGGGAAATGGAGCGAACACTCCCTCGCGAGCCGCCTGGTGTCGGATAGCGCGTACTGGCGAATCCGGATCCGCCATCCATTCCTGAAACCGCGCGATCGCGCCGGCCAATCCAGTCTGGCGCGCCAGCATCCGCTCGCGTGTTGGTTCAGGAAAAGCCAGGTTCATGTTTCGCCCTTTCTTCGCTTAGCGTAACTGCGCGAAGAGCGAAACGCAACTTGGATTAAGCCGGGTTCCGCACGAACTCGTAGCGCTCCAGCGTGACCGCGAACGCGGAATCCTCTTCGCGCACCACTTTTCCCACGCAGCGCAGCCGCACCTCCGCTCGAGCCGACGGAGCCTTGGGCAAAGTGATCAGATACTCGATCGGCTGGCCGATATCGACCGGCGACGGCGAGGTGAACAACACACCGGACGAGCTCATATTTTTGGTCTCGCCCACAGTCTTCGGCACCGCTCCGGTGCGCACGATTTCGAGTGGAAGCCTCAAATCAAACCGCTGATTTTTTCGTTGTTCAGTCACAGTAGTATCGACTCTATAGCCATAAAGAGCTAAGGTCAATAGCTGACCGACGAACAAAGACTACCTTATTGGTCTAGTACGCGAGTCCTATCGTCCCATGACTTCGCCGTTGCTCGCGCAGAGGTGGCGCGGGCTTTAGCCCGCAGCGGTGGCTTTAGCCGCCGAATCTGCCGTTGGGTCCCGAGATGATTGCACGCCCGCATCATCGTCTACTGTGCACTTCTCTTGTACTTGATCGTCTGTTGAGCTTCGTTTGTCATTTCAAGCTCGGTAGCGGTTACGTTCACCTTGCTTTTCGTTGTTCTCCCATTGAGGGTCCACTCCAATTCGTTTCCGGCGTCCAGCTTGTACCGGCCCTGGAGCGTCTGACCGAGCATCGTGATCTTCGCAGTGCCATCGCCACTGAACTCTGCCGTCAGCTTGATGGCGCCCTCCGCCTCCCATTTGCCCAGAATCAGACGCTGAGGACTGGAACCGCAGGCGGATAGGAAAAGCGCCACGCAGGTTACCAGCACGATACTCAACTTCGCTTTCATGTTGTCCTCCGGCGGTTGCCGAATCCCTTTCGGCATCTCCTCGCGCAATCGACCTGCCGGCGCCGCGACTTTAGTTTCTGTGAATCACCTCACTCACCAAACCGCTCCGCCGACCCTTATCAACCACTTCCCACCACACCCGGCCCGCCTCGTCGCGCCCTTCGTGCTCCCCTCATAACGAAGGAGACCGAAAGGTCATCGCCTATGTCCACCGAAAAACAAAACGAAGCCAATCGCCGCAACGCCCAACTCAGCACAGGTCCCAAAACCCTGGAGGGCAAAGCGAAATCGAGTCTCAACGCCCTCACGCACGGCCTCACTGCCGCGCAGGTCCTCATTCCTTCTGAAACCGCGGAAGATTTCGACGCTCACGCGGCGTCCTTTCGCGACCAATACGCTCCCGCCGATCACCACGAGTCCTTCCTGGTCGACCAGATGATCGTTGCCGCCTGGCGCCTGCGCCGCGCTCGCATCCTCGAAAGCTCCGTGTACGCGCAACGCGCCTTTGAGGTTCGGCGAAACCAGAAGGAACGGGAAGAGGAGCTCACCGATGCGGCCGATGTGGTCGTGACCAGCTATCGCAGAGAGTGCTCCAGCACCAACTCGCTTGAGATTCTCTCGCGCCAGGAAACCCGCATCGAACGAGCCTTTTACCGCGCCCTCCAGGAGCTCACCCGCCATCGCAAAGCTGGAGCGCGTCCGCCCTCTTCTCCAATTTTGCAAAACGAACCCAATTTCCCCGGTAGCGCAGGCGATCATCGTGGCGCGGGCCTTCAGCCCGCAGCCGTGGCTTTAGCCGCGGAATCAAATCCGAATCCAAGCGCAGGCGATCTCTTTCCGAACCCGCAAAACGGGGTAGGCTGCGATCCTGAAACCGCGGAACCAAATCCGGCATGGGAAAATAGGATTCTTGCTAGACCGCATCACCGTGCACGGGGCACGGCAACACAACCTGAAAAACATCGACGTTTCGATCCCGCGCAACACCTTCACTGTCATCACAGGGTTGAGCGGCTCGGGAAAGTCGTCACTTGCCTTCGACACCATCTACGCCGAGGGCCAGCGGCGCTACGTCGAAACGCTCTCGCCCTACGCGCGTCAGTTTCTGGATCAAATGGAGCGGCCTGAAGTCGATTCCATCGACGGCCTCAGCCCCGCGATTTCCATCGAGCAGAAAACCACCTCGCGCAGTCCCCGCTCGACCGTCGGCACTATCACCGAGATTTACGATTACCTGCGCGTCTTCTACGCCGCCATCGGCGTGCCGCATTGTCCCAACTGCGGCCACGAAATCTCGCGCCAGACCAGCGAGCAGATCCTCGAGCAGGTCCTCGCCATGGGCGTCGATCAGCGCATCATGATTCTCGCGCCCATCGTGCGCGGCCGCAAGGGCGAATACAAGAAGGAGCTCGAGAAACTCCAGAAGCAGGGCTTCACCCGGGCACGCATCGACGGCGTTCTGCGTGCCTTCGAAGAGGAAATCACGCTCGACAAGCGCAAGAATCACACCATCGAAGTGGTGGTCGATCGTCTGCTCGTCAAGCCCGGCATCGAGAAGCGCCTCCAGGCTTCGATCGACACCGCTACCAAGCTTGCCGATGGATTGGTGCAGGTTGCCGTGGTCGGCGGCGCGGAGAAACTTTTTTCGCAGAAGCTCGCCTGTCCCGATTGCGGCGCGAGCATTCCGCAACTCGAGCCGCGCTCCTTCTCCTTCAACAGTCCCTTCGGCGCCTGCGAAACCTGCGCGGGACTCGGCAGCCGCTGGAGCTTCGATCCCGTCAAAGTCATCGTCGATCCCTCGCGTCCGCTGCTCGATGGCGGCCTCGGACCCGGCGGTGGATCCAGTTACATGGCGCACGCCCTCAAGGCGCTCGCCGACAAATTCAAGATCGCGCTGAACAAACCCTTCAGCGATCTCCCGCCCAAAGCCCAGAACACGTTGATCGAAGGCGCCGGAGGCATGCCCGGCGTGATCGGAATCCTGGAGCGTTTCTATCGCGAAGAGAATTCGAGCGAGGCGTATCAGGAATGGTTCATGGGCTACATGTCGCCGTCCACCTGCGCGGCCTGCGGCGGCAAGCGTCTCAAGCCCTCCAGCCTCGCGGTGCGCGTGCACGGCACAACCATCGGTGAGCTAACTGAAATGTCCGTGCTCCGCGCACTGGCCACCGTGAAAGCCTGGAAGCTCACCGGCCGCGAGCTGCTGATCGGCGCGCGCGCGGTCGAAGAAATTCGCAACCGCCTCGATTTTCTGTCGCAGGTCGGACTCGAGTATCTCAGCCTCGAACGCTCCGCGGCGACGCTTTCAGGCGGCGAAGCGCAGCGCATCCGCCTGGCCACGCAGATCGGCTCGCGATTGCGCGGCGTGCTTTACGTGCTCGACGAACCGTCCATCGGTCTGCACCCGCGCGATAACGATCGTTTGTTGAATTCGCTCGCTCGTCTGCGTGATTTGGGCAACACGGTGCTCGTCGTCGAGCACGATGCTGAGACCATCGAGCGTGCCGATTACGTGATCGATCTCGGTCCCGGCGCCGGCCGCCTCGGCGGTGAATTGGTCGCTCAAGGCAAACCGATCGACATCGAGAACACCGCCGCGTCGCTCACCGGGCAGTATCTTTCGGGTAGGCGAACCATCTCCGACCGAGCCACGCATCGCACGCCCACCAACGCGCGCATCTCCATCCGCGGTGCGGCCGAACACAACCTGAAGAACATCGACGTCGACTTTCCGCTGGGCCTCTTCATCCTGGTGACCGGCGTTTCCGGCAGTGGTAAATCGACTCTCGTTAACGACATTCTTTATCGAGCCGCATCGAAGGCCGTGTACCGCTCGCGCGCGGAACCCGGCAAGCACTGCACCATCACCGGTCTCGACCTGATCGACAAGGTCATTGAGATCGATCAATCCGCCATCGGCCGCACACCGCGGTCGAACCCTGCGACGTACACGCAGGTCTTCTCGCCCATTCGCGATCTCTATTCGCGGCTGCCCGAATCGCGCGAGCGCGGCTACAAGCCCGGCCGTTTCAGTTTCAACGTGAAGGGTGGACGCTGCGAGGCTTGCCAGGGCGACGGACTGAAACGCATCGAGATGAATTTTCTGCCCGACGTCTACGTCACCTGCGACGTGTGCCGCGGGCGTCGCTACAATCACGAAACGCTGCAGGTGAAGTACAAGAACTACTCCATCGCCGATCTTCTCGAATCGCCGGTGGAGGAAGCACTGGGCCTGCTCGAGAACATTCCGGCGATCAAGGCCAAGCTCGAAACGCTGGTCGAGGTCGGCCTCGGATACTTGCACCTGGGGCAATCTTCGACCACGCTTTCGGGTGGCGAAGCGCAGCGCATCAAACTCGCGCGCGAATTGAGCCGCCGTCAGACCGGCAAGACGCTCTACATTCTGGACGAGCCCACCACCGGTCTGCACTTCGAGGACGTACGCAAGCTGCTCGACGTTCTGCATAGCCTGGTGGATTTGGGAAACACTGTGGTGGTGATCGAACATCACCTCGACGTCATCAAGACCGCTGACTGGATCATCGACCTGGGCCCTGAAGGCGGAGATCGCGGGGGCATGGTGATCGCGACCGGTCCGCCGGATGCGATTCTGAAGTGCCAGAAGAGTTTCACCGGCGAAGCCCTACGCAAGGCGCGGAAAGGACGTGCTGCATGAGCCGCTATCAGGACAAACCGCTCTCGTTCGACGGCCTGAAGACGGTGCCCATCGACTCGCGCGGCGGAAAAGTTCGGGTGGAGGATTTCGGCACGCCGTATCTCAAGGGCGGCGGCGTCGCGCGCTGGATCGATTCGCTGCCGAAGATTCTCGCCACCGAGTCTTTCAAGGGAGTGATCGCCGCGCTGCGCCACGCGCACAAAGAGAAGCGCGCGATCCTGTGGGGCCTCGGCGGCCACGTCGTGAAGTGCGGTCTCGCGAATGTGTTGCTGGACCTGATGCATCGCGGCTGGATCACCGGATTCGTGATGAACGGCGCGGCGTCGATTCACGATTTCGAAATCGCCATCGCCGGCCAAACCAGCGAAGACGTGGAAGCCGTGCTGCCCGACGGACGCTTCGGCGCTGCGGAAGAAACGGGCCGCGAAATGAATCTCGCCATCGCCGCGGGCGACCGCGCCGGCATCGGTATGGGCGAAGCGCTCGGCCGCGCTCTAGTGACTCTCGCCAAGCCGAACTTCGCTCCGCACAGCTTGCTTTGCGGCGCCTACAACGCGTCGGTTCCCGTGACAGTGCACGTCGCCATCGGCACCGATACGCCGCACACGCATCCGCACGCTGACGCCGCCGCCATCGGCTCCGCGACGCATCGCGATTTCCGCCTGCTCTGTTCGCTAGTGCGCGGTCTCGATAACGGCGGCGTGTACCTCAACATTGGATCCGCCGTCGTGCTTCCCGAAGTTTTTCTCAAAGCGGTTTCGGTCGTGCGCAACCTGGGCCATCCGCTAGCCGGATTCACCACCGCAAACTTCGACTTTCTCCAGCACTATCGGCCCAAACTGAATGTCGTCGAGCGGCCGCACGCGAAATCCGGCGGACGCGGTTACGCCATCACCGGCCATCACGAGCTGATGATTCCGCTGCTCGCCGCCGCGCTCATCGAAGGTCACTGAGTTACCCATGACGCCGATCCCCCCTGAGCAGCTCGGGCCGCCGCAGCCGCCAGAGGAAGCCCCGCGCGAGCCGTATCCGTTTTGGGGTTACGGCGATCTCGCGCTGTTCATCGGCGCGCTGCTCCCCTCGTTCCTGGTGGCCATTAGTTGCATCGCCCTCTTTCGCAAACTCGCGGCGCCTGGCCGCCCGGTCGAGACCCTCGTTTTCCAAACGCTGTTGTACATCCTGATCGTGGCAGCGCTGTACATGATCGTTGCCGCGCGTTATGGCAAATCGTTCGCGGAGTCGTTTCGATTGCGCGGCGGATTCGGCTATCTCTTCTTGGGGCCACTCATCTCGATTGCCGTCGGCCTGCTTGCGCAACGCTTAGGCGCGCCGTCCGTCCCGTCTCCGGTCGACATGCTGATGGCTGGACGGAAATCGATCATCGTAGTCGCGGTACTGGTAGTGATCGCCGGACCAATCGTGGAAGAGCTGGTGTTTCGCGGGTTTCTACAGCCGTTGGTTTCGAAGACGCTGGGCTCGGCCGCGGGCATCCTGATCAGCGCGGTACTGTTCGGATTGCTGCACGCCCCGCAGAGCCAGTGGGCCTGGCAGGTGGTCCTCGCGATCACCGTTGCGGGCGCCGCGTTCGGCTACGTCCGCGAGCGAACAGGATCGACGGTCGCCTCGATTGCTGCCCACATCGGCTTCA
>DASYPO010000231.1:0-6132 GCA_036006545.1 Bryobacteraceae bacterium | reverse complement strand
AGCGGCGCGAGCGCGGCGGCGGAGGCGAGGAATCGTCGGCGAGAGGTCATGGTGGAAGTCCTATTCCGCGGCTGCGACGGTCTTGATCAGGATGCCGCGCAGTCCGCCTTTTTCAAGCTCGACCCCAGTCACTTTGACCTTCTTTTCGACGAACGGGAGCAGCTTGGTGTTGGGGTTCTGATGATCGGCCGCGATCACCATGAAGAGCTTTCCGGACGCGTCGAGCAGCGCGAGTGGCACGCCGTTTTTCGCACAGGTGGTGGCGCAGGTGGCGTGGTCGGCGGCGGTATCGTGGCTGAAATAGCAGCCGGTGTCGATGACGCGGGCGTTCATCGTGATGGGCTTGCCCTTGGGCTCATCGTGCGCGATCAGGACGACGGAGGCGAGGGCCGAAAGGGCGAGAATGCGGAGCTTCATGAGGATATTGTGGCACGGGATGTGGGGCCGCTTCTGTAGGCTTGCGTAAACGGCTTAGAATGATCCTGGATGCAGTTTCTTCGCGTTACTCTTGCTGGCTTGGTAGGGGTCATAGCGACACTCGTATTTTTTGTTTTTGTCGCCGTGATTCTGCCAATGGGGGCCTTGATTGCGATCCACGGCAGGCAGTCGGTAGACGACTCACCCGGCGGCGGAGCCGCGATTCTCTTTGTGAGCGTTCCAGTCGCAGGCATGGTCTCAATCCCGGCATTTCTCTACATCGCCGACAAGGCCTATGCCTGGTTCAGACGAAGGATCACTTGAGCGTAGCGGAGTTTACAACCTCAGCTGACCAGTTGTTTTCTACTATGAGTAGAGGCGGTTTTGCAATGGCTGAAATTGAATTGCTTTCCGTGGTCGCACTGGTTGAAGACCTCCCGGATCAGCAGCTCGTCCGCGGCCAAGTCGGGACCGTCGTGGAACTTCTCGCCCAGGACACTTTCGAAGTGGAGTTCTGCGATGACGACGGCCGTACTTATGCAATGGCGTCTTTGCCAGCATCCCAGCTAATGCGATTGCATCACGAACCTGTCCACAAAGCAGCTTGAAATCGGTGGCGTGAGAGCGGCCAGCGGGCTAGAACTTTTTCAGTTCCTCGACCAGCCCTGCGATGCCCTTCTTCTGATAGATCTTCAAGAGCCGCTCCTCTTCCGGCGACGGCGCGACCACGCGGCGCAGATTCGAGGCGCCCAGCGCAGTGCGGCTGGGGATCCAGAACGATCCGTCGGCGAACTCGACGCTCGAAACAAATCCCGACATGGATTGAATCGCCGTGCCCTGCGGGAATCGCACCGAGGCATCCTGCAGCACTTGGCTCGACGCGCCGGGCGCCAGTGCGAGGTCGGAGGGCAGCGATGCCGCCACCATTTCCTGCCCGCGCTGATCCTTCACGATCCAGCCGATTTCCAGATGGCGGATGGGACGCGCAGATTTGTTGCGCACCTGCAAGCGCGGCGCGCGCACTTCATTCGAGGCGATGCGCGCCATTCCGTCGCTGGGCTCGACCGGCGCGTCGGGCAGTTGCAGGAATGCGAATTGAACTTCGCGCCCGGGATCGTTGTTAGTAGCACGACCGCGCACGATCTGCACGCCGAACTGCGGACGATCCGCCTGGCGCGTCAACCCGTCCAGCATTTCCTTCTGCAATCCGTCACGGCCCGCGGTTTCGAGCAGCGACTTAAAGTATTTCCGATCGCGGCGCGCTTCGAGCTCCCACACCGTCATGCTGCGGCGCGAATGCAGTTTGTCGGGTCCATAGAAACTCAGATCGTCGAACAGCACGCCGTCCAGGCTGACTTCCACCTGCGGCCCGCCGGTTCCGAGCGGACGCAAGAGATGCAGGTCGCCGCGCACCGAGAAGTTATCGCCCGGCGCGACGTTCAGACTCGGCACCGAAATGGATCCTTTGCCGCCCGCCGTCATTTCCTGTGCGGTCACCGTCAGCGTGATTCCGTGAATCCGGCGCGAGCTAGTATTGCGCAGCGAAAGTGCCACGTGCAGATCCAGCGCGAAAGCGCGCGATGCGCCGGAATCGCCCCAATCGTCCGCAATCAGCGCGACCGGCGAATCCTTGGGCAGCGAGACTTTGTGCGCGAGCGTCTGACCGCTCACCATCATGGTCACAGCCGCCAGGACCACCGGAATAATGAACTTCGTTTTCATGCCGTCCTACTGCACATACACACTGGTGATGGTCACCTGCGCCGTGTCATCGTCCACATAGCGCGCGCGAGCGGTTCCCTGCATACTCGCCGAAACGGCGACCGGACGGCCGGGACCTGCTCCCGAAACACCCATGCTGTTGCCGTTGGCGCGCAGCTCGATACCCGATTCGTTCATCTGCACCAGCGGGCTGCGATCCTCGACGGCGGTCAGGCCGGGTGCCTGCGCCCGCCGCTGAAGATTCAGCGACAACCCAGCCGCCAGCAGCACGACCATACCTGCGGCGACCGCCACCGGAAGCCAGCTACGCTGCGGAGTTGCGCGCTGCCGCGGCGCGACACATTCGCCGGCCGCGAGTCCCACTCGAATATTCGCGGTCATCTCGGCCGACAGCGCATCCCAATCCAAACCCTCCGGCAGATCCTCCGCGACGCTGCGCAGTGCCTGTTGATCGGCGCGATACTCTTGCATGCGCGCGCGGCACGCTTCACAGCCCGAAAGATGCAGACGCACCGCGGCGCGTCGCCACAGGCTCACATCGCCTGAGGTGTAAAGCGCCAGCTCGGTTTCCGCCACGTGCTTCACAGGATCCTCTTTCGTTCCAAATGGCGCCGCACTTTCACGCGCGCATTAGCGATGTGCGATCGCACCGTAGCCTTCGAACAATTCAGTTGCGCCGCCACTTCCTCGGCCGGCATATCTTCCACGTCGCGCAGCAGCAGCGCGGTGCGTTCGCGCTCAGTCAGGCAATCGAGGCTCGATTCGAGGGTGCGCCGCTGTTCCGACCGCAGTACCGCCTGCTCGGGATTCTCGGCGGTCGACCGCAGCACCGGCTCGGGCAATTCCTCTAATTCCGAAAAGCTGACGCGCCCAGAGCGGCGCAGAAAATCGATCGCCGTATTGGAGGCGATGCGCGACAGCCAATGCGCGGCCTTATCCAGATCCTTGAGTTGATCCTGCCGCTGCAGCGCCTTGATGAAAGCTTCCTGGGTGAGATCCTGCGCGTCGGCGACGTTGCCCACCACGCGGTAAATCAGCAGGAACACGCGACGCATGTTGTCCTGGACAAACTTCGACTGCTGGTCCGTGGTTAACGGAGCCGCGTCGAATCGCGTGGAACCCGGTGCTTCGCTCATCGCGGGTCTCAAGGCTGTAAGGACGCTTGCCATGGACGGATGGGGAGCTGCTCTCCCTAAGATCCATGACGCCCGCCCCGGCCGAAGTGTGCAGTCGATCTATCGGCCGAGCTATCCTAATCATATATGAGACCCGTCGCCGTGATCGGCGTGGGCAAGACCGCGTTCGGGGCATTTCCTGACCAGGATATACGCTCGCTAGCGGTCGCCGCAGGCCAGGCATGCCTTGCGGATGCCCACGTAAGTCCTTCAAAAGTAGAGGCTTTTTACCTGGGGAACTTCGCCGGGCCGTCCTTCGTGGGACAGAACCACCTGGCTCCTTATATTGCGGGAGCGATGGGCGTCACGGGGGTCCCGTGCACGCGGTTTGAGGCGGCTTGCGCTTCCAGCGGGTCGGCGTTTTTTCACGCTGTTTCCGCTGTCGGGGCCGGGCTCTACGATCTGGCGCTGGTCACCGGCGTCGAGAAAATGACCTCGCAATCGACCCCGAAGGTGACCGAAATTCTGGCCGGCGCAGGCGATATGTGCGGCGAAGGACGCGCGGGTGCGACTTTCCCGGCGCTTTTCGCGATGATCGCGCGGCGGCACATGTATCAGTACGGAACCACTCGCGAGCAAATGGCCGCGGTGGCCGTGAAGAATCATGCGAATGGCGCGAAAAATCCGCAAGCGCACATGCGCAAAGTGATCACGATGGAGCAGGCGCTGAACGGCAAACCTATTGCCGAGCCACTCACGGTTTATGATTGCTCGCTCATCAGCGATGGTGCGGCAGCGGTGCTCATCGCGCCGCTTGAGCGTGCGTCCGAGTATCACGCCGATCCCGTGCGCGTCCTGGGAATCGCGCAGACTTCGGATCAGGTCGCGCTGGATCAGAAGGCCGACATCACGACGTTCATCGCGGTCCAGCAGGCCGCGCAGAAAGCATACAAAATGGCGGGTGTCACCGCCAAAGATATTCAGTTCGCCGAGCTGCACGATTGCTTCACCATAGCGGAGATCGTCGCGATGGAAGATTTGGGTTTCGTCGAGAAGGGTCAGGGCGGTCCATACGTTCTTGAAGGCCGGACCTGCCTCAAGGGCGAGCGGCCCGTCAATACTTCGGGCGGTCTGAAATCGAAGGGGCACCCGGTGGGCGCTACCGGCGTCGCGCAAATCTGCGATGTCGCGCTGCAAATCCGCGGCGAAGCGGGCGAGCGGCAAGTGGCGCAACACTCGCTGGGTCTCGCGCAGAATCTAGGTGGATCGGGCGCGACGGCCGTGGTGACCGTCCTGTCAGCCGCATGAGCACGACACCTTCGTCCGTTGCCGCGCCT
Source organism: Bryobacteraceae bacterium (assembly GCA_036006545.1). Lineage (GTDB taxonomy): Bacteria > Acidobacteriota > Terriglobia > Bryobacterales > Bryobacteraceae > Palsa-187. The sequence continues at coordinate 1,541 of DASYPO010000231.1, read as the reverse complement.
GGATCGGGCGTGATTTACACCGAAACCATCGTCCATGCGCCTCCCGAACAGTTCGCGGCCGACGCACCGTATCAATTGGTCGTCGTCACTCTCGATTCGGGCGGCCGGCTCACGGCGCGGATCGCCGGCGATCGTGTGGGGATCGGAGACCCCGTGGATTTCGCCGAGTTCCGCAACGGCATTCCGTTCTTCCAGAAAAAATCCTAAATGCAATTAGCCAAATCCATGGCCCGCCTGGGCACCGAGACTGCGTTCGATGTTCTGGTGCGCGCCCGCGCGCTTGAAGCGCAGGGCCGTAACATCATTCATCTTGAAATCGGCGAGCCGGATTTCGATACGCCGCGCCACATTGTCGACGCCGGGAAAGCGGCGCTGGACCAGGGCTGGACGCACTATGGTCCGACGCAGGGCTTGCCCGAGCTGCGCACCTCGATTGCGAAGTATATTTCACGGACGCGGGAAATCGAAGTCGGCGCGGAGCACGTGTGCGTGGTGCCCGGCGGCAAGCCGATCATCTTCTTTCCGATGATGGCGGTGCTCGAAGAAGGCGACGAGGTGATTTACCCGAATCCCGGATTTCCGATTTACGAATCGATGATCCGTTACATGGGCGCGACTCCGGTGCCGATCCCGCTGGTCGAAGAGCGCGGATTCTCGTTCGACCTGGACGTGTTTTTCTCGAAGTTGTCATCGCGCACCAAGATGGTGGTGCTGAACTCGCCGCACAATCCGACCGGTGGCGTGATTCCGGCGGCCGACATTCGTGCCATCGCCGGCATGCTGCGCGACCGCGACGTGCTGATTCTCTCGGACGAAATCTATTCGCGTATTTATTTCGGGGAACCGCCGCTTTCGATCGCGTCGCTGCCCGGCATGCTGGAGAAGACCATCATCCTCGACGGCTTCTCGAAGACTTATGCCATGACCGGCTGGCGCATGGGCTACGGCGTGATGCCCGCGTGGCTGGTGGCGGCGGTGAATTTGTTGATGGTCAACTCGAACTCCTGCACGGCGAGTTTCACGCAGCGCGCCGGAATCGCCGCGCTCGAAGGTTCGCAGGACGAGGTGCGTCGTATGGTTTCCGAGTTTCAGATCCGCCGCGACGCGTTTTGCGCGGGCTTGAACTCGCTGCCGGGATTCCGCTGCGCGATTCCACAGGGCGCGTTCTACGCGTTCCCGAACATCGAAGGTACCGGGCGCAAGTCGAAAGAACTAGCCGACGCGATTCTCAACGAAACCGGCGTGGCTTGTCTCAGCGGAACCGCGTTCGGCGAATACGGTGAGGGCTACCTGCGTTTTTCGATCGCAAACTCGCTCGAGAAGCTGATGGAAGCAGTCGAGCGGATCCGCAAGCTGTTGGGCTGAGTGCACATTTACCTCTACTACATCGGCAAGGCGCGCGACCCGCACGCCAACGCGATGGCGGAAGAGTATCTCAAGCGATCGTCGCGCTTCGCGAAATGCGAGATGCGCGAGATTCATCCTGGCCGGTTCGATCCGTTCGCGAAGCACCCTTCAGCACGATTGGTCTTGCTCGATCC
>DASYPO010000230.1:0-3766 GCA_036006545.1 Bryobacteraceae bacterium | reverse complement strand
TGGCTTTATCGAACGGCGCGTCGTCGAGCACGACGAAGGCGGACTTGCCGCCGAGCTCAAGTGTCACCTTCTTGATCGAATCCGACGCAAGCGCGCTCACCCGACGCCCCGCGCGCAGCGATCCGGTGAAACTGACCATGTCGATCAGGGGATGCGTCGCAATGGCTTCGCCGACGACGGGTCCGAAGCCGGTGACGATATTCACGACGCCTTTCGGCAGCCCGATCGCTTCGCAGGCGTCCGCGAGAAGAAACGCGTTGAGCGGCGCGATTTCGCTGGGTTTCAGCACGACCGTACAACCCGCGGCCAGCGCCGGCGCGATTTTCGCCATGATCTGGTGTAACGGATAATTCCATGGCGTGATTGCGCCGACGACTCCATACGGCTCGCGCACGACGAGTGAGTTGCCGATCTCCTGCTCCAACTTCAGCGTCGTGATCAACTGCGCGTAGCTGTTCGTCACGGCGACGGGCAGGCCGGCCTGAATGGGAGTCGCCATGGAGAGCGGAGATCCCACTTCCTGCACGATGATGTTCGCGATTTGCTCGCTGCGTTCTTTGAGTGCCCCGGCGAGCTTCGTTAGCCACGCGGCTCGCTCCTCGACCGTCGTCTGGCTCCATCCAGAGTCGAAAGCTGTGCGGGCGGCGCGGGCGGCACGATCAACGTCGGCGGGCGTGCCCTCGGGCACCGATCCGATCACTTCTTCGGTCGAGGCGGAGAGCACGTCGATGGAGGCGGTGCCCAGCGGTGGTTCCCATTTGCCGCCTATATAAAGGTTGCGATGATGATTGCCGTGAGGTTGCGGGGTAGACATGCTTGTTAGTTTACTCGCAGGCGACGAGATCAATAACCGTAAGCTCTGGGGAACTGGTTTCGCCGGTGCTACATTTTTTCTTATGAATCCTTACGCGAAATTCATCGGTGACCGTGCTCCCGCGGACGTGATCGCTGCGACGCCGCTGCGCCTGGCTGAGCTCGTGAAAGGCCTGGGCGATGCGGGTGTGAATCGCAGCTTCGCGCCCGGCAAGTGGTCGGCACGCCAGATTTTGTGCCACCTCGCCGATTGCGAAGTGGTGTTCGCGTTCCGGCTGCGGCAGACGCTTACCGAGACGCATCATGTCATTCAACCGTTCGACCAGGACGCGTGGGCAGCGTCGTATGGAGCGTTCGACACACGCGCCGCGCTCGCCGTTTTCACCGCGGTGCGCCACTGGAATGAGAAGCTAATCGCATCGGTGCCGCGCGAGGATTTCGCGAAACCGAATACGCACCCAGAACGTGGCGCGGGCAGCTTCGGCGAGATTGTCGAAACCATGGCGGGGCACGATCTGAATCACCTGGGACAACTAGAAACGATAGCTGCGGCGAAATCGGCATGAACGGATTGGTACAGGATCTCAGGCAAGCCGCGCGAGCTTTCGCCAACAATCCTGGTTTCACTCTGGCGGCATTGCTTTCGCTGGCGATCGGCATCGGCGCGAACACGTCGATCTTCAGCGTCGCGAATGCGCTGCTACTGCGTCCGTTGCCGTATCGTGATGCGGATCGCCTGGCGATTTTGTGGAATCGCTCGCCCGGTCTCAACATCACGGAGGATTGGTTTTCCACCGCGCAGTACTTCGATATTAAGAATTCGCAGAGTGGTTTCGAGCAGCTCGCGATCGCGATCGGCGGAAATTACAATCTGACCGGCGACGGTGAGCCGGAACGCGTCGGGACCATTCGAGTCTCGGCGAATCTGCTTCCGATGCTGGGCGCGAGTCCCGCATTGGGCCGCCTGTTTGTGGCTGAGGAGGACGCGCCCGGACGGCCCGCGACGGCGGTGTTGAGCTACGGCACGTGGCAACGCCGCTATGGCCGGGATCCGAAAGTGCTGGGACGGTCGATCACGCTGAACGGGCAGACGTATCAAATCGCGGGCGTGCTTAGCGAACGGTTTTCGCTGCCGCGCGAGGTGTTGCCGACGTTGGGCGGCGCGGAGCAGGCGGAGATTTTAGTGTCGCTACCGCTAGCGTCGAACGCCGCGACAATTCGCACTCGCGAAGACTACAACATCATGGGCAAGCTCAAGCCGGGGGTTACGGTGCAGCAGGCGCAAGTCGAGATGAATGCGCTCACCGGTCGGCTGATGCGCGATTTTCCGGAAGCGTACCCGCCGAACAGCGGCCTGACGTTCAGCATCGTGCCGCTTCAGGAACAAGTCGTGGGCAACGTGCGCAGAACTTTGCTGGTACTGATCGCGTCGGTGGGATTCGTGCTGCTGATCGCGTGCGCGAACGTCGCAAATCTATTGCTGTCGCGCGCCGTTTCGCGAGAACGGGAGATCGCCGTGCGCACGGCACTGGGCGCGGGCCGCGGAAGGCTGATTCGCCAGCTACTCACGGAGAGCCTGCTGCTGGCGTTCGGCGGGGGCGTCACCGGAATGCTGCTGGCGATGGGAAGCCTGGCGGCGCTGCGAAGCTTGGGATCGAAAAGTGTTCCGCGCCTCGCCGAAGTTTCGATCGACGCGCGCGTGTTGCTGTTCACGCTGGTGCTCTGCGCACTCGCCGGAGTTTTGTTCGGACTTGCACCCGCGCTGCGAGCTTCGAGATTGGATCTCCATACGAGTCTCAAAGACGCCGCGCGCGGTTCGGGGGGAAGCACAGTGTGGGGGCGCAGTAACAATCTGCGCCGGCTGCTGGTGGCCGCGGAACTGGCGCTGTCGCTGGTGCTGCTGATCGGTGCGGGCCTGCTGATCCGCAGTTTCGCGCACCTGATCAACGTACCGACGGGGTTCAATTCGAGGAACGTTCTGACGCTGAGTCTCACCATGAACGGCCGCAAGTATGACAAGGCGCCGGCGGTGATCGATACGTATCGCCAGCTCGCCGACCGGCTGGAGCAACTTCCCGGCGTGATCGCCGCGGGCGCCGTTTCGTCGATCCCGCTCAGCCAGATGTTCGCGTGGGGGCCGATCACGATCGAAGGTCGCGTGCCTGCCGCGGGCGAGAAATTCATCAACTGCGATGAGCGCGTGGTCAACGGCCGATATTTTCAAGCCATGCAGATTCCGCTGCTGCAGGGCCGCTTTTTCACTGGTCAGGATAATCTCACGAGCCCCCGCGTGATCATTGTCGACGAGTTCATGGCGCGCGAATTCTGGCCCGCAGGGGACGCGATCGGCAAGCGCGTGAAGCTGGGCGGGCTCACGGCAAATGCGCCGTGGCAGACCATTGTCGGGGTGGTCGGTCGCGTAAAACAGGATTCGCTGGACAGCGATCCGCGAATTGCGCTGTACATGCCGCAGGGGCAATCGCCCGCACGCGGAATGATCGTTACGGTGCGTGCCGCGTCCGACGCAGGAGCGCTGGCCGCTGCGGTGAAGAAAGAAATCCGCGATCTGGATCCGGACCTGCCGATTTACAACCTCCGCACCATGACCGAGCGCGTCGACGAATTTCTGGCGCCGCGCCGCTTCTCGACGCTGCTGCTGGGCACGTTCGCATTCGTCGCGCTGGCGCTGGCCGCGATCGGAACTTACGGCGTGATCGCATACCTCGTCACGCAGAGCACGCGCGAGATCGGGATTCGCATCGCGCTCGGCGCAACACATCGCAGCATTCTAAGCCTGGTGGTGGGCCGCGCGATGGTGGTCGTGCTGGTGGGAGTCGCCGTGGGGCTCGCCGGTGCATTCGCGCTGACGCGATTCCTACGTGGCTTGCTCTTTGGGGTCAACCCGACGGATCCGTTGACGTTCTTCGGCGTCGCGATTCTGCTGGCGCTTGTG
>DASYPO010000229.1:0-11619 GCA_036006545.1 Bryobacteraceae bacterium | reverse complement strand
CGGGCGGATCGGCACTAGCGGTCGGCGCGGGCGCGACGCTAGCCGCGTGCGCGGTTACGGTCGCGTTGATCCGGTTTCTTATCTAGCCTCAGATAGACGCAGATTAACGCAGATAAAACCTTGTAAGACAAAACTCATCTGTATTGTTGTTTGGGTCTCTTATCTGCGTGTACCTGCGTTCATCTGCGGCTAAGCTTATTTGATCTTCTCGTCGCGCTCGACCTTGCCGTCGCGAATGTGGATCACGCGATGTGAGTACATGGCGATGTCGTGCTCGTGAGTCACCAGGATGATCGTATTGCCCTGGGCATGCAGGCGATCGAACAGACCCATGATTTCCGTACCCGTCGCCGAATCGAGCGCTCCCGTCGGCTCGTCCGCCAGCAGAATCGACGGGTTATTCACCAAGGCCCGGGCGATCGCCACGCGCTGGCGCTGTCCACCCGATAACTCGCTTGGTTTGTGATACATACGCTGCTCCAGGTCGACCGACCGGAGCGCGTCCTTAGCCTGAGCTTCGCGCTTGTCGGCGGACAAGCCTGCATAGATCAAGGGCAGCTCGACATTGTGCAGCGCTGTGGCACGGGCTAGCAAATTGAAAGTCTGAAAAACGAACCCAATTTCCTTGTTGCGAATACGGGCGAGCTCATCGTCGTCCATGTCGCTAACTAGCTTGCCTGCTAGATAATACGTGCCGCCGGACGGCGTATCCAGGCACCCGACCAGGTTCATCAGCGTCGACTTTCCCGAACCGGAGGGACCCATGATGGCGACGTATTCGCCCTTCTTGATTTCGATGTCGACGCCCGAGACCGCATTGATCTCCTGGTCCCCCATGATGTAGGTTTTCCGCAGATCCCAGGTGCGGATGATGATGCCGTCGCGCTTAAGCTGTTCGCCGCGCTCGACCTTGTCGAGGACTGCCGCCTGTGCCATGTTTTCCCTATTGTAGCCCGGTATAGCCGCCCGCTTATTGCACGCGCGCGACGGCCGGAGTCCGGTTGTCTACTTTAAGACGCGTGAGATTGCGAAGCGTGCGGATGGCTTTGTAGCTGCCGGTGACGATTTCCTCGCCCTCTTTGAGGCCGTTGATGGATTCGATGTCGGTAGAGCCCGTGATTCCCGTCTCGACCTTACGAAACTCAGCATGCCCGTTCGCCACCACGAACACGCCTTGAATCTCTTCCTTGCGCGACTTGTCGTTCGGATTCGCAGGCGCGCCCGGTGCTTTTTCGGACTGCTGCGGCTCCAGATCCGCCTTGGTACGCACAGTCAGCGCCTGAATCGGGATGGCCAGGACGTTCTTGCGCGTTGCAGTCGTGATCTTAGCGGAACATGACAAGCCGGGACGAATCTCATCCGGTGGATTATCGAGTGCAATCACTACTTTGAAATCCTTCGCTTCCTGCGTGGAATTGGCGCTTTGCGACGCGGCCAAACCGGAGGACCGAAGAATTGCCGTGTTGCCGATCTCGATCACGTGTCCGGCGAAAGTACGATTGGGTATGGCTTCGATGGTGATCGAAACCACCTGGTCGAGCTTGACGTTGACGATGTCTGTCTCGTCAACCTTGACTTCGGCAGTGATCAGCGACATGTCCGCGATGGTCATGATCGTCGACGCCGCCGAGTTCTGAACTCCGGGCACCACTGTCTCGCCGACGCGGACTGGCAAATTCGTCACCACGCCATCGATGGGCGCCACGACGTCGTGTTTAGCAAGTACGTCAGAGATACGCGTCAGTCCGGCCTGCGCCTGGGCGACGCGGCGCTGCGTCGACGAAAGTTGCGCGAGCGCCTGCGCCTTCTGCGACTGAAGCTGTTGGAGCCGGGCTTCATTTTCCCGAACCGTGGCTGCGGCGGAGTCGTAATCCGCCTTGCGCTGATCGTATTCCTGGCGCGCCACCAGCTTTTGCTCGTACATCTGGTTGTAACGATCCAAATTCAGCTTGGCCCGGCCCAATTCCGTTTTCATGCGCTCGAGCGTGGCGGCCTGGCTCTTGATGGAATCGTCGAAAACCCGGAGTCCGACTTCGGCGGCGTTAGAGTCCGCTTCGCTCGAACTCACCGAAGCTTTCTGCGCCTGCACATCCGCCCGCGCCTGGACGTTCTCGATCTTCGCGACCACCTGCCCTTTTTTGACGCGTGCGCCTTCCTTCACCAGCAGGTCCGTAATCGGACCTTGAGCATTTGCTCCTAAGTTAATGTAATTACGTGGCTTGATCTCGCCTGAGGCGGTCACCTGCGCGGTCAGATCGGCGCGTGCAGCAGTGGCAGTCTGCACCGTCACCAGATCCTTTTGAGTCCATTTGAGTCCCGCGGTGACTCCTGCAATGGCTAGCAGGGGCACAAGAATCAGCAGAGTTATTTTCCACTTACGCTTCACTGTGAGGAGGTCTCCGGTCTCTAATATGGACGAACTTTGGGGGCGCGATGTTCCCAGCGGGGTTCATACATATTGTAGACGATGGACATATCGTCCTTTTTCAGGATCTGTGTAAAAGTGCGTAGCGAAAAGCAGCTTCCCGGCTGGCTCCCCTCTTACGGACTTCAGAAAAGACCGTCCGCGTTACGCGGGGCGCTGCGGATTGAGGAAAATCGCCTGACAATCGCTGGGCGGCTCATCCGACTTGTCCCACACATACGAACCATCGGTCTGCATGCGCCGCGCGTTGCGATTGTCAGCCAGATAAACGCCCAGGGTGCCTTCGCGCACGCGGGTGATGACGCGCTTGTTTTCGACCGGATACAACACTTCTACGCGATGATTCAGGTTGCGCGACATCAGGTCGGCGCTGCCCACGTAAATCTCCTCGCGGCCGTTGTTGCGGAAATAATAGATGCGGCTGTGCTCCAGAAATCGCCCGACGATGCTGGTTACGGTGATGTTATCGCTGATGCCCTCGACTCCCGGTCGCAGGCAGCAGATGCCGCGCACCATCAAATCCACCCGCACCCCAGCCTGCGACGCCTGATACAGCAATTTGATAATCCCGGTATCCTCGAGGCCGTTGAACTTGAAGATCAGGTGCCCCCCGTCGCCCCGCGAGGCGTGATCGATCTCGCGCCGGATCAGCTCTTCCATGCGCTGCCGCAAATTGATGGGAGCGACTAATAACTTGCGGAAATCGGTCTTCGCTGAATAACCGGTGACGTAATTGAACAGGTCCGTGACGTCGGCGCCGATCTGTTCATCGGCAGTCAGGAGGCTGACGTCGGTATACGTTCGCGCGGTCACCGGATTATAGTTGCCGGTTCCCAGATGCAGATAGCGGCGAATGGTATCGCCTTCGCGCCGCACCACCATCGCCACCTTGCAGTGCACCTTCAAACCCAGGAGCCCGTAAACCACGTGCACGCCCGCGGCTTCAAGCGCTCTCGCCCACTCAATATTGCTCTCTTCGTCGAAACGCGCTTTTAATTCCACCAGCACGGCTACCTGCTTGCCGTTTTCGATGGCGTTAAGCAGCGCCTCGACTACCGGCGAATTGCGCCCCACGCGATACAGCGTGATCTTGATCGCGAGTACATCTGGATCGGACGCCGCGCGGCGCAAAAACTCGACGATCGGCTGAAAGGACTCGTAGGGATGATGCAGCAGCACGTCGTCGCGCCGCAGCACGGCGAACACATCCTCTTCTGCCTTGGGGTTCAACTCCGGAGGCGTGGTCGCGAGAAACGGAGGATCCTTGAGATCCGGCCGCTCGATGGACAGCAGCTGTTTCACGCGGCTCAGGTCCAGCGCGCCGTCGGTGTAGTACACGTCGCGGCGGTCGCTCTCCAGATTCTCGACCAGGATCTGCAGGATGTGATCGGGAATGTCCTGCGCCACCTGCAGCCGCACCACCGCCCGGAAGCGCCGCTGCCAGATGGCCTCTTCCACGGTTTCGAGCAGATCGTCGCTCTCCAGTTCCTGAATGGCGACTTCCGCATCGCGCGTCACCCGAAAAGGATGCGCTTCGATGATCTCCAAGCCGGGAAACAGCGCGTGCAGATTTTCGATAATGAGCTGCTCCAGCCAGATCAACGTGTGTTTTCCGGCGGGCGATCCATCGGCCTGCGGCACCACCACCAATTGCGGCAGCGTATCCGGGATTTTGACGCGCGCGAATCGTTCCACCCCTTTGAGGTCGCGCACGGCCACCGCCAGATTCAGGCTCAGGTTCGAAATGTGCGGGAACGGCCGGCCTGGATCGAAAGCCAGCGGCGTCAGCACCGGATACACGACCTGACGGAAGTAGGATTCCACCGCGCTTCGCTCGCGATTGGTAAGATCCGCATAATTACGAACTTCGATGCCCGCCTGCAGCAGCGCGGCCTGCAGCTCATGCCAGGTCTGGTAGGCGTCCTCTACGATGTGCTTAACTTCGTTGCGAATGCGCTCCAGGTGCTCGGTCATCGGCCCCTCGGGCATGCTGGAGGGAGCTTTCTGTTTAAGGATCGCGACGCGCACCATGAAGAACTCGTCGAGATTCGAGAACAGAATGGAAAGAAATTTGACGCGCTCGAGCAGCGGCGTGTCGGCATCCTGCGCTTCTTCCAGCACGCGACGCTGGAAGGCCAGGGAACTAAGCTCGCGATCCAGATACAAATAGGGGTCGCTCAGCGACATCTGGTCGTGCACCGGCTGGGGTGGCTCGGGGGCGTCGGCAACTTTCGTGGATTCTGGAGCCAGCTCGCGTTTGGCGGCGTGATGCCCGGATTTTACATGAGCGGGCGCTTTCGACGGCATGCGGATACCAGTGTACCGCCGCCTAATTGAGCTTGTCCGGGAATCAACTTTTCGAGTGCCGCCCGCAGCTCCACTAGCTTTTCGCCGCCCTAACCGCTGTAGCGCACGATGCCTTGCCGATCGATGCTGGCGTACACCAGGACCTCGCGGACGATTTGGAGCTTGAGTACCGTGCGATCGCCGTCGGCGGTGAAGACTGCCATTCGGTCGAACCGATTATACTTAATCCTCGTGAATTGTCCGGCTTGCAACGCACCTTTATTCGGCGCTACTGCATGCGGGTGCGGAAACTTTGCCCACGCAGGCGATTCGCCGATTGAGATCTCCTACGCAGAAGCGCTGCGCGCATCATGGCGTATTTACTGGCCGACGCAGATCTTAGCCATCACTGGATTGGCGTTTTTGGTGAATCTATTGCACCTGTCGTTCACGGACATGGAGTTGATTGCGATCCAGCTTGCGCTCGCCGCCATCGGACTTTTTGTCTATATGCATCGACTGATTTCTCGCCCGTATTCGAGATTCGCAATCTACCTCGCGCTCGATATGGGGGCATCCGAGAACTCACGGCTCAGTTTTCGCCGCCGCATTCAATTGTGGCTCTTCCTGTTCTGGCGTCAAGTCGCCGCTGGCGTTGTGGCCGTGTTGTTGGCCGCCCCGTTGAACTCACTCGTTAGCCTGATCGGGTTGCGTACGATTTTCGGGGTCGCGATGTCGGCTTGGATCTCTCTACTCGCAGGTGCTTTGGCAATTGGGCCGATCCTGATGAAATTCTTGATTGGACACCAGTTCTCCGACTTTCGCCCCGAAGTGAAGCGACTGTAGGCCGACCTACCGTGCCCGACCGCTTCCGCCCGATTTGCGCAGCTCCTCGTAATAGGTGTCCAGAAAATCGAGCGCCGGGGCGTGCGGATTAGCGCGCACCTGCACTTTGTCGCCGAGTTCCAGCACCTGGTCCGCCTTCGGATCGTAGGCCGGCCATTTCGCGACATCCTTGCCATTCGGATCGCCGGTGGTGGCGAAATTGACCCAGTACGTCGACATCAGATCCGCGAGCTTGCGATCCGTTTCTTCCCACGGACGCTTCGTGGTCCCGAGATTGTGAAATGCATACACAATCTCCGCCGCGTGATACGAACCGTAGCGCGCCGTTTCCGGCCCGGGAGGCACGCGACTGAAGTAATACATGTAGCTCTTCGATTTTCCGGACTTGGCCTGCATGCGCGCCCACGTGCGCATCTCCCACCCGAACGTCTGGTCGCGCATCGCCGCTGGCGCCGATTTACGCGCGTCTTCGTCGGTGGCGGCGGGATAAATCTTCAAATATTCGTCGACCTTGGCGCCGTAGCGCTGTTTCGCCATCGCCTGAAATCCCTGCGCGGTAGTGTTGGGCGCGGTAAATGCGGTGCCCTCGTCCGCATTTGATCCGAGCAGCAGCGGCACGTCGATCTGCTTGCCCTTCGAATAGGTCGTGTACACGTCTTCCGGGAACATCCAGCCGTCGACGTTCGGTCCGAACTGGCCCGGCGTCTTCATGATCTCGTCCGATGATTTCGATCGCAGCGCCGCGATTGAATTAGCCTGAAGCGACGTCGCATAGCGCACACCCGCCTGCTCCATGTCGGCGAGCTTTCCCATCCGCGAGAACTGCGCGCCACTCTCGCCGATCGCGCGATGGAACAAACCCTTGGCGAGTGGAGTCGCGGTCATCAAGTTCACGCTCCACGATCCCGCCGATTCTCCGAAAATCGTCACCCGATTCGGATCGCCGCCGAACGCCGCGATGTTGTTCTTCACCCACTCAAGCGCGGCCACCTGATCCAGCAGCGCGTAGTTGCCCGACGCGTTGTGATCGGATTCCTTCGTAAGCTCGGGATGCGCGAGGAACCCAAATACTCCCAGGCGATAGTTAATCGTCACCAGTACGACGCCCTTCTTGGCCAGCTCCTCGCCGTCGTAAGTCGGCAGCGATCCGGAGCCGCGCGTCAGCGCGCCGCCATGGATCCACACCATCACGGGCCGCTTGTCGGCTGCCGTTTTCGCGGCGGTCCACACGTTGAGATACAGGCAGTCTTCGCTCACCGGCTGCGGCTCGCTGCGATAAATCGATCCCGCGGGATACTCGGTCTGCATGCAGGTCGCGCCGAACTTGTCGGCCTTGCGCGTGCCAGTCCATTTCGCGACCGCCTTGGGACCGCGCCAGCGCAAATCGCCGACCGGAGGCGCAGCGAACGGGATTCCTTTGAATACGCGAACTTCAGCGGACGATCCGGCAACCCCCGAAATCATTCCGGCGTCGGTGCGAACCGGTTCGGGAACCGCGGCGACCAGCATAAGAGCGGACGCAAACAGAGCAAAGTGCAGACGAGGCATACGAGTCATCTTACATCTGGCGCAGGCGGTCCCGTGGCTCAGGTGATCTTGTCACCTGCGATTTCTGTAACGCCGGCGATGTTGCACGCAGGCGGTCTTGCCGCCCGTTTTTTTTACGGCAGAACCTCGCGGCGCGAACTGATCATTTCACTCGCAATCCGCCGATGCTCATCGATATCGCCTTCGAGTGCATCCTCCACGATTTCGACCAGTTCCTTCGCGCTCATGAGCCGCGGCACATATACGAACGACGCACCGTCTTCGTACAGCTCGCGCGCCATCGCGAATCGCTGCGCCGTGACGATCACGTGCGAATGCGGCGCCAAAGTACCCAGTTGTCGCAGCAATCGCGCATTGGAAGTGCCTTTCAGAATCGAATCCGGAATCGTGCTGATCAGCACCTTGGCTTCGTGGATACTCGCGTGATGCAACGTGTCGGCATGGCTGATATCGCCGTAAATGCAATCGATTCCGCGCTTATCCAACTCGTGTTTCACCTCCGGATTGAAGTCCACCACCGCGGTCAGCTTGGCGTACTTCGGATCCTTCATAACCAGCTCGTGCAGTACGGTGCTGGCGTCGTGCGCGAATCCGAGGAAGATGATCGGCTTGGGCTCGATCGGCTTCGCTTCCGCCTCTTGATCGCCCAGATCTTTAATCCCGATCTTGCGCAGCAGCGGATTGAGCGCCAGAAATATCTGGTGATTGTAGAGAATCATGTAGGTCGAGGTGACCGACGTAATCACCAGCAGGAACACCAGCACTGAGAGCACCTTATCGTCGATGTGTCCCAGCTTGATTCCGATCGCCCCGATCACCAGCGCGAATTCGCTGACCTGCGCCAGATTCAGCGCCGGAATTAAGCTCGCGCGATTGCCGAGCTTCAGCGCACGCAGCACCGGAAACACGGTAACGAATCGCGACAGAATTAGAAATCCGGACGACGCTAGCGCCAGCATCAAGAGCGAAGTGTCCGGCCGCGGAATCTGTGTGCCCAGGCTGACAAAGAACAGAGTCACAAAAAAGTCACGCAGACTGATAATCTTCGCGATTACGTCAAGATTATAAGGGAATGTCGAGATCGATACACCCGCAATTAACGCACCCATTTCGCGGGATAAATCCAGCGCGGCAGCGATGGTCGATACCGCGAAGCACCAGCCCAGCGCTCCGATCATCATCAACTCGGGCAGTTTGGCGATGGACTTGAACAACAGTGGAAGCACATATTTACTGACCACCAACGAAATCACCACCAGCCCGACGGCTTTCCCGAGCGACGCCAGAATCAGTAGTGGCTCGGGATGATCCAGGTTGCCCTGTACGCCCAGAAACAGAATCGCCCAGATGTCTTGAAACACCAGGACTCCCAGCGTGATTCGTCCGGGCACCGTGTCCAGCTCGAACTTGTCATACAACAGCTTGACCACGATCATCGTGCTGGACAGCGCCGTCGCGACTGCCAGATACAGCACAGCGTGTTTCTTGCCAGTGCTGAATCCGAGGAACGGAAAGAAAGCTAGTCCCAGCCCCACGCAAGCCAGAAATTGAATCACGCCCGAGGCGATCACCGGCTTGCCCGCCGCCTTCAATTTCTTGAGGTCGATCTCCAAGCCGATCATGAACAGCAGCAGAATCAAGCCCAGCTCGGAGATCGCCTCGATGCTATGCGTCTCGACCCATCCGAAACCCTGCGTCTTGCCCACCAACACACCCGCGACCATGTAACCCAAGATCAACGGTTGCCGCAGCCATTTTGCGACAAATCCCAGCAACATCGCGGCGATAATCGCGATGGATATCGATTGAATTACGTCTAAATGCATCCGTTGTCTTTCCTATTCCAACCTAAGAATCGCGCGCCAGGACGTAGACGCCCAGCCCCAGCATGGTCGCCCCGGTGGCCCGGCGTTGATTCGTGCGAGCCCGACGCGACGCTAGCAGGCGTTTTCCAATGGAACCCGCGAACAACGCAACGAGGACATCGGCGCTGGTGTTGAGGATGACGGAGATCGTCCCGAGCAGCAGAAACTGGCCGAAGGCCGATCCCGCGTGAGGATCCACAAACTGTGGAATGAAGGAAAGAAAGAACAGTGCGGTCTTGGGATTAAGCATCTCGGTCACGATTCCTTGCGCAAACGGATTGCCGGCAGTCGACCCTGCCTCCCCCGATTCGCTCTCTTTGCCGGCCGACAAGATCATTCGAATTCCCAGGTAGATCAGGTATGCCGCGCCCGCCCAGCGAACCGCCTGGTAAGCGACCGCCGACGTCGCAAGCACCGCCGATATTCCGAGCCCGGCCGCAATCACATGCACGAATCCGCCGATGAACGTCCCGAGCGAGGATAGGATGCCTTCACGGCGACCTCCCGCCAGGCTGCGACTCAGTACGTACATAATGCCCGGTCCGGGCGCAATCGCCAGCAGCACCGAAGCGGATAGAAACGTCACAAATGCCGTTGCGGAGACCATCCCGACAGTGTACATTGCAGTCGCGAGCCGCATAATAGTCTGAGTGCCCGACGACGCGCCCGCGCTGGCTAAACCGCTCCTGCTGTGGGACGGCAAATGCGGCTTCTGCAAGATTTGGGTTCACTACTTCAAACAGCTCACCGGCGACCGCATCGATTACGCGACCTCCCAGCAGCGTGGCGCCGAATTTCCCCAGATCCCGCCGGCAGACTTTGGCAAATCGGTCCAACTGGTCCAGCCCGACGGCTCAGTGGTCAGCGGCGGTCGCGTTTTCTTCGAGATCACAGGGCACCAGCGCATCTACCAAGCCTCGCGACCCTTTCGCTGGATCACGGAAACCGCGTATAAATTCATCGCCACGCATCGAAATCTCTTCTATCACGTCACCCGCTTCACCTTCGGAACCCGGATCGAACCGGCGCGTTTCGGCGCCACCCAGTGGATCTTCCTGCGTGTGTTGGCGGTGATTTACGCGCTCGCCTTCGCATCGCTGGCGGTGCAAATCACCGGTCTCATCGGACAGCGCGGAATTCTTCCGTTGCCTCAGTTTTTCGAGAGCATCGCCCAGAATTTCGGATCCGTCCGTTACCTCGCGGTCCCCAGCATTTTTTGGTGGAACGCGAGCGACGGAGCGCTTACGGGCATTTGCTGGGCAGGCGTGGCCCTCGCGGCCGCGCTGCTGATCGGCCGCCTGGAGCGGCTGATCCTGATCCTGTTGTGGGTGCTGTATCTCTCGCTATGCTCCGCCGGTCAGGATTTTCTCGGATTCCAGTGGGACGCGCTGCTGCTCGAAACCGGCTTTCTCGCGATTTTTCTGGGCCGCTCGAAAACCGTCGTCTGGTTGTTCCGCTGGCTGGTGTTCCGGGTCTTTTTTCTGTCGGGCGCGGTGAAGCTGCTCAGCCACGACCCCACCTGGCGCGATTTCACCGCGCTGCGTTACCACTTCCACACGCAGCCGCTGCCCACCGTATTCGCCTGGTTCGCCGACCACCTGCCGGACTGGTTCTTGCGCCTCTCCACGCAAGGCATGTTCTTCATCGAACTGGTCGCGCCGTTTCTCATCTATTTGCCTCGCCGGCTGCGCATGTTGGGCGCATCTTTGTTGATCACACTCGAAGTGCTGATCGCGATCACCGGAAACTATGGATACTTCAACCTGTTGACCATTGCCTTGTGCCTGTTCCTGTTCGACGATCGGGTTTTTTCATTCAAGCGCTTCCCCCGGCGCGACGTAACTGTGCCTTCGCGCCCCGAATGCGCCGTCTCAATTCTGCTAGCCATCTTCATCCTCACGCTCGGACTCACGCGCATGTTCGAGACGTTCCGAGGCGCTCCTGCGCCTGAACCGCTGCGCACGTTGGCGCGCTACACCGCCCCGCTCCAGATCGTGAATCCGTACGGACTCTTCGCCGTGATGACCACCACGCGCCCCGAAATCATTCTCGAAGGTTCACGCGACGGGGAGACCTGGCAGGCCTACGAATTTCCCTACAAACCCGGGGCGCTCAATCGCGCTCCGCGCTGGGCGGCGCCCTATCAGCCGCGGCTGGATTGGCAGATGTGGTTCGCGGCGCTGGGAAATGTCCAGTCGAACCCGTGGTTCGCCAGTCTCGCCGTGCGTCTCCTCGAAGGCTCGCCCGAGGTCGGCGCGCTGCTGGCCTCGAATCCCTTCGGTGACCGGCCGCCGCGCTACATTCGCGCAACCATATTTGAATACAGCTTTACCGATGGCGCGACCCGTGCCCGGACCGGCGAATGGTGGAAGCGCGAGCCGCGCGGGCAATATCTACCTCCGGTTGGGCTGCGATCGCAGATTCAGCCCGCAGCTTTCTAGTGGTCTGCGTTTCAAATCATGCCCAGTAACGCTAGACTGCGCAAAAAGGGGACTGGCTCGAATTTCGCCGCTTTTGCGAAACTTCGTGCCTGTACCCTTGTTTGCCCCATCGCGAATCGTACTGTTCGAAATCAACGACACAGTGCACTAGATCAATAGCTTCGCAGGCAAAAAGGGGACGCAGTGCACTAGAATCAATAGCTTCGCA
>DASYPO010000228.1:0-4149 GCA_036006545.1 Bryobacteraceae bacterium | reverse complement strand
GTTCGCGAGGTGCTGGATTACGTGCAGTTCCACTCAAAGACGTTGCTCGAACAGTTCCGCCGCGACGTGGAGGCTGCTGTGCGGGACAAGCTGATCGGGTACGAGGAATCGGGCGCGCTTCTGCGGTTCTACGAAGACGGTTTGAACGGGTACACGTACCTGGAGAGATAGAAGGCATGCGCCGTCTCGCTCTGTGGCTGATCTGGACCGCAGTTGTCTTCGCACTTCCGGCTCCGCCCCCGTTCCTACTGCCCGACGACGCGGTCCCGCGAAAGCATACTGTCGAGCTGACCATCGATCCGTCGCAGCCAACGTTCGAAGGTCGCGTGTCGATCGAGATCGAGCTTCGGAAGTCCATTGCGGTGCTCTGGCTGCACGCGAAAGACATCACCCCTTCGGAAGCGTCGATCCAGTTTGGAGGGCGGACGTTGAAGGCTCGAGCCGAGGCGGCGGGCGGGGAATTCCTCGGTCTGGAACTGGATTCGCCGATCGGACCGGGGCGCGCGACGGTCGCGATCCGTTATCACGGAAAGCTCGACGAAAAAGCCGTCGTCGGGCCGTATCGCAAGCAGTCCGAGGGCGAATGGTACGCATTCACCACCTTCACGCCGATCGATGCGCGCCGCGCTTTTCCGTGTTTCGACGAGCCCCGCTTCAAGACGCCGTGGCAGTTCTCCCTCCGCATCAAGCGCGAACACAACGCGTTCACGAACGCGCGAGAGTTGAGTGAAACGAACGAGCCGGGCGGGATGAAGCTGGTCCGTTTCGCGGAGACCGATCCGCTCCCGGCCGAAGTGGTAGCGTTCGCGGTGGGACCCTTCGATGTATACGAAGGAAAGCCTGCGGGGCACGGCACGCCGATTCGCGTGATCACCACGAAGGGTCATCGCGCGGAAGGACACGCCGCAGCCGAAGCGACCATTGCGGTGTTGCCGCGCCTCGAAACATACACCGGCATTCCGTATCCGTTCGGCAAGCTGGACCACGTGGCGCTGCCCGAGGGCGCGTTCGGGGCCGTGGAGAATCCAGGTCTGATCACCTATCGCAAACAGGCGCTGCTCCGCGATCCCGCGGACGAAACCCCCGTCACTACGCGGCCAGTGCGCCGAATTCAAGCGCACGAGATCGCGCATCAATGGTTCGGCGACATGGTGACGCAAGCCACCTGGCAGGATGTCTGGCTGAGCGAAGGTTTCGCGACGTGGCTTTCGACCAAGGTCATGGACGATGAGGAAACGACGGCGCGAAGAGGGCTGACCGCGGTGGCGGCGCGCGAACGGATCATGACGGCGGATGCTTCGTCGCGCACGCGACCGGTGCGTCTCGCGATGAACAGTCGCGACGATATGGATAATCGCGAGCGTGGCGGCGTGTACAGCCAGATGGTCTACCAGAAAGGCGCGGCGATTCTGCTGATGCTGGAGAATTGGCTCGGAGAGACGCAGTTTCGCGATGGCTTACGGTCCTATTTGAAGTCGCACAAGTTTGGAATCGCCAGCACGACGGATCTGACGCGAGCATTGCGTCAGTCGAGCGGCGTGGATCCGGCTGCGGTGATGCACGCTTTTCTCGACACCACCGGGATTCCATCCGTGCGCGCCGAAGTTCGCTGCCAGCAAGGCGGGGACGCGAGCTTGCACCTGGAAGTCTCGGGCGGTTCGGAGGTTCCGGTGTGCTGGCGGACCGCGGAAGTCGAACGACGATGCACGGTGGTCAGCGCGCCGCGCGACATCGTGCTGCCGAAAGCGTCCGGTTGTCCGGGATGGGTTTATTCCAACGCGGGTGCGACCGGCTATTATCGGACCGCGTGGACGTCGGCGCAACTCGCCATGCTCCCGCTGGACAAGCTTTCCGCCGCCGAAAGGCTGCAATTGGTTTACGATCTTGCGACCTTGAAAAAGGCGGGGCAACTCGACGTCGCCGCGATGCTGACGAAGCTGGCGGGCGATGCGGAGCCAGAAATCGTCAAGGCCGCGAGCGACGCTCTTAAGTAACTTTCGGCGTGCTACATTGTCGCTGAAGATGACCCACCGTGCGCTGGTTCTCGCGATTCTTCTTGTCACCAGTTCCACGCTCTGCCCAGCGCAGCAAGGTTCTCAACCTGGAACCAAATGGACCGAAGAGCAGCTTCGCCGTGCCGTCGCACCCGCGCGGGCGGGGCAGCGCCTTACTCCCCACACGTGGCCGAACGGCGCGAGAGTCGCAGTGTGTCTCAGTGTCGACGTCGACAACGAATCCGACTTTTTAGCGCGCGCCGAAACCTCGCCGACCACTCTTTCCGCAGCCGATTTCGGCGCGCAGTCCGGGCTGCCGCGAATTCTCGAGATGCTGGATCGCAACCGCATTCCCGCGAGCTTCTTCATTCCCGCGGTCAGCGCGATGCTCCATCCGGAAATGATTCCGGCGATTCTCAAATCCGGCCGGCACGAAATCGGCGTGCATGGTTGGATTCACGAATCGCTGGTCGCGATCAACAATGCGGAGGAAGAGAATCGCCTTCTCAATCAGGCAATCGATTATCTGACCCGCGCCTCCGGCAAGCGGCCGGTTGGTTATCGCGCGCCGGCATGGGCTTTCAGTGAACATACGCTCGGGCTGATTCGCAAAGCAGGATTCCTCTACGACAGCAGCCTGCAAGCCATGGACGAGCCGTATGAGATTGTCTCGAACGGCGAGCCTACGGGCATGATCGAGCTCGCGATCGATTGGACGCTGACCGAGACGCCGTACCTCGGCCGCGGCGGAACCATGCCATCGCCCGAGCAGCTTTTCAAGCTCTATCGCGACGAGTTCGACGGCGCGTACAAACACGGAACCATGCTCGTGCTCACGCTGCATCCTCACGTCATCGGTCATCGCGCGCCGATGCAACATCTGGAAGCGCTGGTCGATTACATGAAATCCAAACCCGGCGTCTGGTTCGCAACCGGCGAGCAGATCGCGACCTATCTGAAACGCGTCAGCATGAAGAAGCCGTGAGTCGCCGCATCGTTTTCGGAATCGCGACGGTGATGGCGTTGGCGGCTGCGTCGTGTCGCGAGCCCAAGAAAATCGTCGTGCCCGAGGTGTTCCGCGTGAAGTTCGAAACCTCGCAAGGCGATTTCACGGTGGAGGCAGCGCGCGCCTGGTCGCCGCACGGCGTCGACCGTTTTCACGAGCTGGTCAACATGCGCTACTTCGACGAAGGGCGCTTCTTCCGTGTGTTGCAGGGGTTCATCGCGCAGTTCGGCGTGCACAAAGATTTTCGGGTTCACGATGTCTGGCGCAAGCTGCACATCCCCGACGATCCTCCGAAGGAGAAGAATCGACGAGGCACGCTGGCGTTCGCCAAGTCGGATCCGAATACGCGTGCGACTGAGATTTTCATCAACCTCGCGGATAACGTGATTCTGGATGAGCAGGTGTTCGTGCCATTCGCGCGCATCGTCGAAGGAATGGAAGTGGTGGACAAGTTTTACGCGGGCTACGGGGAAATGCGACCCGAGGGAAAGTACATCGACGCGGGCCGCGTGGAGGGGGAGGCAAACGAGTATTTGGTGCCGCGCTTTCCCAAGCTCGACTACATCAAGCGCGCGCGCTTCGTGCAGTAGAATTTACGCACCCGCGCAGAGCGCAACCACAGTCACATCGTCCGACTGCATGCCCGGACTGAAGCGCAGCACTTCACCGGTCACATGATCGAGAATCGCATCCACGCCGCTACCTGCGGGAGCCGAGCGCACCGCGGCCATGAGACGCTCCTCGCCAAACTCTTCGCCACGATCGATTCCCGCCTCAAGCACGCCATCCGAAAACACCAGCAGCAGATCGCCGGGACCGAAGTTCACCGTCTTTTCCTCGCACTTCCAAATCGCGCCGAAAATCCCGAGCGGAAGTGCGGTCGCTTCCAGATGCTCCACCTCGCCCGACTTTCGCGCCAGAATCGCGGAAGGATGCCCGCAATTGATGTAGCGCAATTCACGATTATGATCGCGATACTCGGCGAAGAACATGGTCGCGAAATATTCCGCAGGCGTCGACTCATGAAATAGCTTGTTCACCGAGACCAGCAGCGCACGCGGATTCTTCACGCCCAGTTCCAACTGACTGCGGAAGGACGCTTGCAGGTTCGCGGTCAGCAGCGCGCCCGGCACGCCTTTGCCGGATACG
>DASYPO010000227.1:0-10678 GCA_036006545.1 Bryobacteraceae bacterium | reverse complement strand
GCACTTGAGTTCGACAACTAGCAGCCCCTCTACCACAAGGTCCGCAAGGTATACTCCGACCTCCTGCCCTTTGTAGGCCACTGCGAACGAAGCCTGCGTCTGAACCCGTAATCCTTTCAGAACTAACTCATGGGCGAGTGCCCTTTCATATACTTTCTCCAGGAATCCGGCGCCAAGGGTATTCGAGACTTCATACGCAGCGCCTATGACCTTTTCGGCGGTTTCATTTGCGTTCATTCGCGTTCATTTGCGGCCATCGGTTTTTAGACGTTCCACGTCCCCCAGCAACTGCCTGGTGATCTTGTCCGCCACGTCCGCCGTCGCCCCGCGGAACTTCGCC
Organism: Bryobacteraceae bacterium; assembly: GCA_036006545.1. Classification (GTDB taxonomy): domain Bacteria; phylum Acidobacteriota; class Terriglobia; order Bryobacterales; family Bryobacteraceae; genus Palsa-187. The sequence goes on along the minus strand of DASYPO010000227.1, from coordinate 10,338 downwards.
CCGGTGCTCTCCTGCGTGGTCGACCACACGACGTCCCCTTCCTTATTCACCAGCCGCACCGATGCCATCGCCTCGTGCTTTCGCTCCTTCACGCTGGACGATTCGTTCTCCCCCAATCCCAGCGTGAACCCGCGCGCCGCGGTTCCGCTCGGAGTGGTCGTACTGCGCGTCGATCTCGAGCCGGTCGACGCACCGCCGTGAATGTTCACTCCCTCCGACGCCGAAAATGAATCGGTGAAAACAAGGTCTTCCCCGGCTCCCCGCAGAATCATATCCGCGCGCTCCTGGTTCTCGGTCACGATGAACAATTTCGCGTTATTCAAGCTCGCGATCAGCACGTCGCGCATCTGCGCCGCCGTCTCGCCGCCGGTCAGCCGATCGACAAACACGCGCTTGATCGACAACAGTTGCCGGGCAATCTCGTCTGGCGGCTGCGCTGCCGGTTGCTGGGCGAGCAGTATCGAAAGAAAGAGTGTGAGCATTATCGTCCCGACGCCTTGCGGGCCTCCTGATCCTGAAATGTAATCTTCAATCCGGTCCGAGCTTCCATCGTTGCCAGCGTCGCGCGGATCGCATTCTTGTCCACGCGAAATACCAGCGCTTGCTGCTTTCCCTGCTCCGTGTAGCCGATCGTCAGAAAGTGCCGACGCTTCTTGCTCAACAGGAATACCGGCGAAAGCACCACCGCAAGGGCCAGCCTCCGGTCCACTTGTTGGCCGTACTCCAGCAGATTGATGCCCGAAAACGGCACGCGAATCTGCTCTTTTTTGGTATAGAACGCCAGGTACTGCTCATCCCGCGCGTCCAACGATCCGGCTTCGCCGCTCGGCAACATAGACGACGTGCCACCGACGTATTCCGCGCGCGCCGCCGCGCCTGCCTGCAGCTCGGTCGTCAATAGCAGCACGCACAATAATCTCCGCACGTCAGATAGTCGCTTGGGGAGCGGAGATTTCTCACCTCACCAGGGCGCTATCCTGGAAAATATCCATGCCGCAGGAAGTTCTTCAAGCCCAGGGCCACCTGATCGATTCGCACCTGATGGAACGCATCTTCGACACGGTCGTCGAATACAACGGGCGCTTCGAGGTCGAGGAATTTCGCATTGGCCGCACCAACGCCGAGGCTTCCTATCTAAGGATGAAGGTCGCGACCCCCGAAGCGACCGACATGCACCTGCTGATCACCCAGTTGATCGGTCTGGGCTGCACGCCGGTCGACGACCGCGACGCCGAACTGACCATCGTTGAACGCGATCGCTGCGCGCCCGAGGATTTTTACTCAACCACCAATCACCGCACTCAGGTTCGACACGCGGGTGAATGGATTGACGTCGCAAATCAACGCATGGACGCCACGATTGTGGTGGGCGATTCGGGCGCGGCGTGTCGACGGTTGCGTGACTTACGTGCGGGAGATCGAGTCGTGATCGGTATGCGTGGGATTCGCGTGCTCCCCGAATCGAAGGAGCGCGACCGCATGGCTTTCGCGTTCATGAGCAACGGAATTTCTTCGGAGCGCCAGGTGGATACCGCCGTTCGCCAGACCGCGAACCTGATGCGCACAGCACGCTCCTCCGCGCAGAAGATCATCGTTGTCGCCGGACCCGTGGTGGTCCACACCGGGGGCGCAGCCGGACTAGCCGCATTAATTCGCGGCGGTTGGGTGCAGGCGCTGCTCGCCGGAAACGCACTGGGTGTGCACGATATCGAAGCCGCCCTGCTCGGCACTTCGCTGGGTGTTCGCCAAAGCGACGGTCGCCAGGAGGAACACGGACATCGCAATCACATGCGCGCGATCAATGCGATTTATCACGCCGGGAGCATCGCGAGCGCGGTCGAGAGCGGACGCCTGACCGCCGGCGTCATGTATGAAGCCGTGAAGGCTGGAGTGCCTTTCGTGTTGGCCGGCAGCCTGCGCGACGACGGACCGCTCCCCGATACGATCACCGATATGAATCTGGCGCAGGACGCCTACGCCGAACAGTTAAAAGGCGCGGGACTGGTGCTTTGCCTGGGGTCCATGCTGCACTCGATCGCCGTCGGCAACATGCTCCCGAGCTGGGTGAAGATCGTGTGCGTCGACATTAATCCTGCGGTCGCGACTAAAGTCAGCGATCGCGGCACCGGCCAAGCGGTTGGGATCGTCACCGACGTCGGATTGTTCCTCGACATGCTTTCGCGCGAATTGTCGAAAGAGGCGGTTCGATGAAGCGCGCGTACACCGACGATCACGCGGCGGCCGGTGTGCATGCCAAGCTCCCGGAAATCGAGACGTGGCCGAATCAATATCGCACCGGTTACGAAATCGAAATCGTCACGCCGGAGTTCACGTCCGTGTGTCCCAAGACTGGTTTGCCGGATCATGGGACCCTAACGTTGCGCTACGTCCCCGACAAGAAGTGCCTGGAGCTGAAATCGCTCAAGATGTACACCTTGGCCTATCGCAACCTGGGAATCTTTCAGGAAAACGTGGTCAATCGTGTGCTGGCCGACGTGGTGAAAGCCGCGCAACCATTGCTCGCGACGGTGGAAGGCGAATTCACCCCGCGCGGCGGAGTCTACACAAAGATCACTGCGACATATACGAGGAGCCGTAAGCGTGCGCGATGAAGAACTAACTGCGGCCATTCGCGAAGTCCGCGACCGAGTGCGCGCACAGCACCCCAACGGATCGCTGGGATTCGAAGGCGTGGCCGCCGCCGATCTGATGCCGCTGGTTCACGCGCGCGACGCCGCGGAAGCCAAGGTGGCGGCGATTGGTACCGTCAACCCGCGTCCCCCCGGCATCAAGAACGCGATCGCGCAAAAGGTGAAACGCCTGGTTGCGCGTGCGCTCGACTGGCACGTACGCGAACAGGTCGAGTTCAATCGAGGAGCGATGGCCTGCGTGCAGGCGTCAATCGAAGCGCTCACCGAAACCAACCGTGCGCTGGCCCGCCTGGCCGATCATCACCGCGAGCATCGCGAACAGGTGCTCTCGTTCAATCGCCGCCACGATGAGGAAATGGCAGCGTTGTATCGCGAGGCGCAGGAGTTGAAAGATATTCGCGCGCATTGGGCCGAATGGCGCGTCGGTTTCGAAGAGCGTCGTTCCGCCAGCGAAATCCACATGCTGCGGACGATTTCGGAGCTGCAAGCAGCGTTCTCACACCGCGTCACGCTGCTCGAGCAGAGTTTTCGCGAATTGGCCCGGCAGCAGCATGCCGGTTTCCAAGCGGCGCTCGATCGCAATACGGTCGACGTGCAACAGCGGCTGTGGAAGGATCTGCAAGCGACGCGTGCCGAGTTCGAGAAACTCATCTACACGGAACTGCGGTTGATTCGTCAGAGAGTCGTGACAGAGGTTGCGCCTGGGGCGCCAGCGGTGTCGGCCGCGGCTACGCCGCCCGTCGGAATTGACTGGATGCGATTCGCGCAAGTCTTCCGTGGCTCCGAGGAACGAATTCGCGAGCAGCAGAAGCGTCATGTCCCGCGATTTGCCGGAGCAACAGAGATACTGGACGTCGGCTGCGGCCGCGGCGAATTTCTCGAAGCCGCGCGCGACGCGGGGATCGAGGCGCGCGGCATCGATCAAAGCGACGAGTGCATCGCGTTATGCCGCTCGAAGAATCTTCGCGCCGAGAAAGCCGACTTGTTCGCGTACCTCGAAGCGCTGCCCGATCGATCGCTGGGCGGCTTGTACTGTTCGCAAGTGGTCGAACACCTTCCGCCGGATCGTCTGCCGGTCTTGATCAATTTGCTCGCCCGAAAAATGCAGCCCGGCGCGCTGGTCGCGATTGAAACGCCGAATCCAGAATGCCTCGCGATTTTCGCCACGCACTTCTATCTCGATCCGACACATACTCGTCCCGTGCCTGCCGTGCTTCTGCGTTTCTATCTGGAAGAGGCCGGGTTTGGTGCAGTCGAGATCGAGCGGTTATCGCCTGCGGTGGATTCCATGCCCGTACTGGCCGAGTTGCCCGTCGGTTTCCGTGAAGCATTCTTCGGCGGGCTGGATTATGCGATCTTCGCGAAGAAACTCTAGCCGCAGATGAACGCAGATTCACGCAGATAAGGCTTTGAGTTTGGGATCTGCGTTTATCTGCGACCATCTGCGGCCAATAGTTCTTCGTACAACGCTCGCTGCTTCTCCGCGATCGCGTCCCACCCATAAACCCGCTCGGCCGTCGCCCGCGCGTGTCGCTCCAGCACTTCCCGCTGGTCCGGAAAATCCAAAAGCCGCTCGATCTCCCGGGCCATCTCGTCCGCCGAATCCGCCACGATCACGTCGGCGCCGCGCTCCAGATCGAGGCCATGAATCCCCGCTTCGGTCGAGACGATCGCTTTTCCCATCGCCATCGCTTCCATTATTTTGATATTCGTCCCCGCCGACGCCACCAGCGGCGCGATCACCACTGCCGCCCGCTCATAAGCTGGACGCACGTCAGCGACGAATCCTTCGATCTCGACACTCGGAAATTCCGCAGTCCAGAATTGTTCGTGACGACGGCCCGCGATGATGTGCAGTGTCGCGCCGTGTAGCTTCGGCCACACCTTGCGTAGAAAGAATTCGCACGCCAGCACGTTGGGCCGGTGCGCAAACGAACCGATGAACAGCAAACGTCGCGCCGAGGGCTCTCTGGTCCCCGGTTGGAACCGCTCCAGGTCGACTCCATTCGGAATCGCAATCGAACCGGGAATCAACGCGCGATCCTTCTCCGACATCGTGACGACTCGATCCACCGCGCGCCACGCCCCAGTCTCAAACACGATCCAACGCTGATGCTGACGCCGAAGTTCCCACGCGTCCACCGGATTCTGTTCCAGCATCTGCGCGTATAAATCGTAGGTCACGTCGTGCTCGACCAGCAGCGTTTTTGCGCCCGCGCAATCCGCGGCGTACTGCGCCATCTGCGTGAACTCGAGTTGCGCGATCCTGGGGCGCCACTTGGCGACGGTCTGTTTCAGCGCCTCGTGAAACGCGGGCGAGTCGAATTCTTCGACGGTATCGGGACGCGATGTGGACGGCAGTGCATGGCTACCCGCCCGCCGCACCGTCACCACCTCGACGCAGATTTCGAGCAATTCCGGCGGCACGGGACCCGGTTCCTCGACGAAGACCACCAACACCTGATCAAAATCCGCGGCAGCGCGACGCATCAGGTTAAAGATCCGCACCGCCGCGCCATGAGAAAGAGGGAACGGCAGATACGGGCTGACGACGAGGACCGCCGGTTTCTCACTGCGCTCGCGTCCCGGGAATACGGCGACGTCGCCATTGCACAATTGCAGGAACTGATCCGGCGCAGTTTCAGAATGCCGCGCGGGCGTTTCCGCTGCCAGTGAGAGCATGTCGCTTTTCCCAAGCGCCTTCAGCCGCAGAACATTCTCAGCCCAGAGTGTTCGAAAAGCATCGCCCGGAGTGCGTGCGAGGAAGCGCACGAAGTTTCGCTCCAGGATCGCGTCCAGATCCTGAGGGGAAAAGAACCTCGACGTCGTCGAGCGATGCAGATGCAGCACGCGCGCCTGCGCGCAATACACACTGGGCCAACCACGCTGCCACGCACGCACACCGAGGTCCAGATCCTCGACGTAAGCAGGATCGTAGACCGGATCGAATCCGCCCAGCTCGGCGAGCTTCTTCGCGTCGTACAACGTGCATCCGCCGCTGCCGTACAACACGTAGCTTTGATCTTCGCCCTGGATCGGCTCATCGCAGCGAATCGGAAAATCCTCGGGACCGCGCCGAGCGACGAAAACCGTCTTACCGGTCTCCTCGCGACGCTGGCCCTCGGGAAAAGAGATCTGCGCGGTGGCGGCGAACAGCTCCGGCACATCTTGAAATGCGCGACGCAGTGTCTCCAGAAAACTGGGCCCGAAGAATCCGCGCTCCACCAACATGTCGTTGTTCAGCGCGCAGACATGCGTGTAGCGCGCCCGTTGCAAGCCGCGATTCATCGCCTCCGCGAAACCGAGCGGATCCGAACTCGACTCCACGATTACGCGCGGATGCTTACGCGCCAGCCACTCCGCGGTTCCATCGCTCGATCCGTTATCGACCACGATGATCTCGTCGGCGCCTTCAATACGAGGCAGACATCGCTCCAATAGTTCGCGACCGTCGCGCGACGGGATCACGACCGAAATTCCCGGGACCAGAACCCGGGACGGCCAGGCTGCGGGTCGGGATGCGGCTAGTTTTCCGAAACGCGCGCGCGACAGAGCCAGGCGATAGTTCCACGGTTCTCGCGGATTCGCGATTCGTTTGCGCCAGCGTTCCACAGCTCCCCGCGGACCCAGGTGCCAGCGAAAGAAATTTCCAGTGCGCCAACCCAGATAACGCACGATGGACGTGGCGCTGCGCGGATGCAGCATAAAGTGGTCGCCTTCTTCGTAGAACGCGAGATAGCGCAACGGCGCCAGCGCGAACGCGACCCGGCGCATCTGGCTATGCGGAGTTCGCGGTTCCAGAATCACCGCAGCGATGCGAATCTTGGCTCCGCGAAACCGGGAACGCAAGTGCGCGTAGTTTTCGCGCCAGCTACGCTTCACGTGGTACGGGATCCACTCGCCCTCAGACGGCGGAAATTCGGCGACGACCACCAGGGGCAGCTCGGGAAAAATTCCGCGCATTTTTTCAAGGGCGATCGCGATCGTCGCCTCCGAGCCGGACGCGAACAGAACTTTGACGGCGCCGGTCAGATGAGCTGCCACAACTCGAAGTTCCACTCGCCGTTCTGGTGCTGCTGCCAAAGCTCCAGCGCCTGCGCACAAAACGCGGTCGAAACGGGATTAATGAACGGCAGCATTTCTCCGCCGCGGCTACCAAACCAGAATCCTCCGTCGATGCGCTGGTCTTCCGATTCAGCCTGGAATGACGACGCCCGATTAGCCTCTTCGCACGCCGACGGTGCATCGATCGCGACCGCTCCCAGGTGATGCGCGATCAGCCGCACACGTAGCAACTGCGCGCTCACGTCGGAGCGTTCGAATGAAGGCTGCACTTCGCGAAACAGCTCCGCCGCGCGTCCGATTCCCCAAGCTAGCGCTGCGCGACAGTCCACGCGATCGGACACGCCAAGAAGCGCCTCCAGAAAATAGCAGTAGGCGTGCAGCCGGTCCATCATCTTGTCGTCCGGCTCGCCCCGCAGAAAAGATTCGTGCGTCGTCAGCGAAGACGCCAGCACCGATTCGAACAACTGCGCTGCGTGCTCGTCGCCCAGATCGCGCCACGCCAGCGCCGATTTTAGCTGATAGCAGCCTGGCTGCCTCGACCAGCGAGATTCCCGGATCACTCCCTGCTTCTCAGGCAATTCGATGATCGGATGAAAATCGCCGTCCCCCAGAAAATCGAACGCCAGCGAAAGAGCCGCATCGTTTGCGCACGAGCGAAATTGATCGTCTCCCGTCGTGCGCCAAGCGGCCAACAATCCGCGCACGATAATCCCGACGTCGAAAAAATACGCGTACGGCGACGCAGGCTCAAATGGAAACGTCGAGGCCTGAACGTCCCATGCCTCGCGAACCAAGTAACGCGCCGCTCGCAGCCCGGCTTCGAGACACGCCGCGTCGCCCGCGTGCGCATGCATGTACACCAGCGCGCTCACCGCATAGCCTGTGATTTCGTGCGAGATCGCTGCGTTCCGCTGGAGGTCGGAACGATAGAAACGCGCGACGCCGCCGCTGTTTTCCTGAATCCCCGAGTGCAGGAACCAGTGACTGGCCTTTTCCAAGAACGAGGTCAACTTTCAAATTGTATAATGGGGCCAACTATGCGCCTCGCGATGGTGTTGATCGCAGCGGGCGCGCTCTGCGCGCAAACCCGGATGCCGGTGGGAATTGTGCGCGGCGATGTGGTCTCGTTACAGGGCAACGCCACCTCCGGAGAGCTCAGAATCAGGACACCCGACGAAACCGTTTACGCGTGTCTATACGACGTGCGCACGTATTTCGAGCGCGATCTGCACCGCATCGGTATTTCCGGGCTCAAGCCCGGCGAGCCTGTGGAAGTGGTTGCCGATCGCACTCCCGGCACCTCCAACTGCTACGCGCGCACGGTCCATGTTGTCGATACGCATGCACAGCGGCTCGCTCCCGGCCAACGGCCCAGGCTGCGTTCGGCCACGAGTCCTACGGAAGCTTGGGCGCCGCGCGGAGACATGAATATTTCGGGTATGGTGGTGCAGCGCGCGCCGTACACGTTGACGCTTAGGACGCGCACAGGAACCGAGACGCTGTTGCTGCGTCCCGATACTCGCTACGTCGGCGCCGGTTTGCGTGTCGCCGCCGATTCGCTGCACATAAATCAGCGGGTCTTCATTCGTGCAGGTCGGAACCTCGAAGGCGACGTGGAAGCGTACCAGGTGATGTGGGGCGAGATCACCGCGCCGCAATGAACAGGCGCAAATAAACGCAGATAGACGCGAATATCTTATGTGCGTTGATTCGCAACTTACTTCTTTAACAGCTTGAGAAACTTCGCGCGCAGTGCTTCCGCCGTCTTCGCGTCCGGCGCGACCACCAGGATCGTATCGTCCCCCGCGATGGTCCCGGCGATTTCTGGCCAGCTGGCGTTGTCGAGCGAAACCGCCACCGTGTTCGCGTGGCCGGCCGGTGTGCGCAGTACGAGAAGATTCTGAGCGACTCGAATGTCCAGTACAAATTCTCGTGCCAGTGTTTCGACGTCCGGACCGGATGCCGCCGTCTCACCGACGCCCTTGACGTATCCATCGGGCGTTTTCACCAAGCCCAGCTCACGAATATCGCGCGACAGCGTGACCTGCGTCGCGGGCACGCCGATCGAGCGCAGCGCGCGCGCCAGCTCATCCTGCGTATGGATGTGCCGCGAACGGATCAGCTTCAGGATCTGCCCGTGACGATAATTCTTGTTCATGCGCGCTCGCTTAGCGAAGCCGGTCCAGCCGCGCCTGCGCTTCTTCGAGCGCGCGGGCGACCGCATTAGGCCCAGTGCCGCCCGGCAGCTCGCGCGTGCGGATTCCTTCGGCGGGTTTCAAATAGCGCGTCATGTCCGCTGTGAACGCCGGATCGAACGCGGCCAGCGCTTCCGCGGTCCAATCCGCCGGTTTCTTCGAATCGCGAATGCTTTCGCGCACCAGCCGTCCCACGATCTGGTGAGCCTGATGGAAGGGCACGCCACTGCGCGCCAGCGCATCCGCCAAGTCGGTCGCAACCGCCCAGCTTTCTTCCACCGCGGCTGCTGGTCGCGCCGGATTCAGCCGCGTGGTCTCGACCACGATTCGCGCCATTTCGAGCGACCCTCGGAGATGATCCGCGGCTTCGAAAATCCGCGGCTTGTCCTCCTGCATGTCGCGATTGTAGGTCATGGGCAGACTCTTCATGGTGACGAACAGCGCCGTGTAATCGCCGAACACCGCGCCGCATTTTCCGCGGATCAGCTCCAGCGCGTCGGGATTCTTTTTCTGCGGCATCATGCTCGATCCGGTGGTCACCGCGTCGCCCATCTCGAGCCAGCCGTATTCTTCTCCGGAATAGAGAATCCAATCTTCGGAAAGACGGCTCAGGTGCAGCATCGCGAGCGACGCGGCGTGCAGGAAATCCAGCGCGAAGTCGCGATCGGCCGAAACATCCATGCTGTTGCGCGTGATGCATGCGAATCCTAGATCGTTCGCGATCGCCTCTCGATCGAACGGAAACCCACTGCCTGCCAGTGCCCCGCTGCCAATCGGCATCACGTTGACGCGCGCCCGCGCTTCTTCCAACCGCTCCAGGTCGCGCGCGAACATTTCGAAGTACGCGAGTAAATAATGCGGCCACAGCACCGGCTGCGCCCGGCGCGTGTGCGTGTAGCCGGGGATGATCGCGTGCGGATCCCGCCTCGCCAGAGCCAGCAACGCGCCCATCAGATCCATGAGCAGCGAAGCGCTGAGATCGATTTCATCGCGCAGCCACAGCCGAAGATCGAGCGACACCTGATCGTTGCGGCTGCGGCCGGTATGGATTTTCTCAGCCAGTGCGCCGACGCGTTCGCCCAGCTTGCGGATCACCAGGGTGTGCACGTCTTCGTCGTCCGCGTTGTTGAAAAAAGCCGGGTCCCGCGCCTCGCTGCGCAGCGATTCGAACGCATCGACCAGCGTCTGACGTTCCTCTGCCGTGAGGATTCCGACGCCTTCGAGTGCCCTCGCGTATGCCTGCGAACCGCGCAGATCGGCATCGATCAATCGCCGGTCGAAGTGCAGCGATCCAGAGAAGCGCTCGAAGATTTCCGAGGGCCCGCCTTCGAATCGGCCGCCCCACAGCTTCATGATTTCTTCGCGGCTTTCTTGTTGGCCTGCTTTACGCCCGCCTGGACCTGAATCGGCAAGCCAATCAGGTTGAT
>DASYPO010000226.1:0-3900 GCA_036006545.1 Bryobacteraceae bacterium | reverse complement strand
CGATCGATTTCATATCTTCGCTCGCCGCCTGCAGCGTGACGCCGGGTTTCATGCGCGCGACGACGTTCAGGAAATGCGAGCCGCGATTGCCCAAATCCTGCGGCGTGAAATTCGCGCCCACCCAATACGATGTGTCGCGATTTCGGAACACGAAATCCGGCCGCATCACGCCGATAATGCTGTAGCGCGCGCCGTTCATCAGCACCGGCTTGCCCAGAATGTTCGGATCTCCGTTCCAGCGGCGCTGCCACATCGCGTAGCTGATCACCACCACCTGCGCCCCGTTGCGATCCTCCTCTTCGGTAAATGTCCGACCAATCAGTGGCGTCACGCCGAGCACCGAGAAGAAGTTCGAGGTCACTCCGCGGCCGAACACCTGTTCGGGAGCGACGTCGTCGCCGGTGAAGTTCGCCGATCGGCTTCGCGTCGCGGCGACGTCGGTGAACACGTGATTCTGTGCGCGCCAGTCCACCCAATTGGCGGGCGCCGGAGTATTCTTCGGAAATCCGGAATGCGAGACGTCCTCCCACACCATCACGACGCGATCGGGTTCGGCGTACGGCAGCGGACGCAGCAGCACCGAATCGAAAGTCGAAAAGATCGCGGTGTTCGCGCCGATCCCCAGTGCGAGGGCGGCGATCGCGATCGCCGTGAATCCAGGAGCCTGCCGCAGCAGGCGGAGTCCGTAGCGTAGGTCGGCGAGTAGGGTTTGCATCTGTCTCTACTTACTTGAACGCTCTCACACGGTTACAGTTGGCACGAAATCCGTGACGATTGCCCCGCTGGAGCGTCCAAAACAGGCATGAGCCATAAGACCGCCTGGATCGCCGCCGCGCTGCTCGCTTGCGCCGTCGCGTTGCCCGCACAAGACAATCCACTGAGCACCGAAACCAAGGGTTTCTACAACTCGGTGAAGAACAACATCATCAAAGCCGCCGAGAAGATGCCGGCCGAGCAATACGCCTTCAAGGCAACGCCGGATGTGCGAAGTTTCGGCGAAATTGTAGGTCATATCGCCGACTCGCAGTTTATGTTCTGCAGCGCCGTCAAGGGCGAAGAGAAGAAGTCGGACGCGGAGAAAATGACCGGTAAAGCCGCGCTGGTCGAGGCGCTGAAGGCTTCCACCGCCTACTGCGACGAAGCCTACAACTCCCTGACCGATGCCGATGCGGCAACGAAAGTGAAGTTCTTCAACAGCCAGCGCACCAAGTTCGGTATCCTCAACATCAACACCGCCCACGACGACGAGCATTACGGTAATCTAGTGACCTATATGCGCCTCAAAGGCTTGGTGCCCCCGTCCAGCGAGCCGCGCAAGTAACCGAAAGGAACTCCCATGACACGATTCGTACTGCTGGCCGCGTGCGCCAGCCTGGTATGTGCCCAAGACAATCCGCTCAGCACCGAGATCAAGACCCGCTACACGGCAATCAAGAACAACCTCATGCGGATGGCTGAGAAGGTGCCGGACGCCGATTACAGCTACAAACCGGTCGACACGATTCGCACGTTTGGCGGACTGGTCGGGCACGTCGCCGACGCACAGGCCGGCGCGTGCGGACGACTCAAAGGCGAGCAGAAGTCGGTTGGTGCGGCGTCCAAAACGGCGAAGGCCGAGCTGGTTGCGGCGCTCAAAGAGTCGTTCGATTACTGCGACGCGGTTTATGATTCGCTGAAGGATTCCGACCTGGCGCAGATGGTAGGCACAGCGCCGCGCGCGGCATCCAAGTCGGCAATCGCCTGGGGGCTGATCGTACATAGCAACGAAGAGTACGGGTACATGGCTGTCTATCTGCGCATGAAGGGAATCGTTCCGCCGTCCAGCGATCGCCCGATGAACACTAAGTAATCAGCGGCAGGTCGAACACTCCTTCGCTGTGGGGCTGCCAGTCCTGGCGCCGAGCCGACGTCCACGTCGGCTTCTGGAGGCCGGCTGCCAGTCGGCTTGGCAAACTGCCGGCCCCACGGTCATTCCCACTCAATCGTGGCCGGAGGCTTGTTGGTGAGGTCGTAAAACACGCCGCCGATGCCCGGCTGGCCCCCAAGCTCGCTCGCGATTCGCTCCAGCAGCTCGCGTGGCATCCGCACCGCTTTCGCCGTCATACCATCGACCGAATCGACCGGTCGAAGCACGACGGAATCGGGCCGTTCTGCCGTCCCGAACGGAATCAACACGACCGGAAACTGCCAAATTGTCGAATCGAACCCAAATTCAAGCGACAGCCGACGGACGATCGCGTCGGCGCGGCGCAGCCGCTCCAACCTCTCAGCACTCAGCAACGAACAAAACGAACCCATTTCACCGATCGGAGCCGCGGACCAGATCCGCACGGTAACGCGATTCACGCCCTCCAAACGATTAATCAGGCGCGGCGCTTCGTCATCAGACGAGGGAAAGTCATCGAGCGCGAGCGCGGCGCGATAAGTCCGCGAATCGCCTTGCACGCCGACCGAGCTGACCGGTAGAATCCAACCGTCTCCCGTCCGTTCCGGTTTGCCACCACCGGGCGAACAAAGACAGCGGATCGCCAAGCCCGGCCCTGGGAACGGGTGCCGCTCCAGTAACTCGCGGGAGACGCCCAGCTGCCGCCCAATCGTGCGCACCTCGTCTTTGTAAAACGAAGCCAATGGCTCGACCAGCCGTCCTTCCGAAATCAGGCGTTGAATCCCCGCCACCCGGTTGTGATGCGTCTTGATGAGATCGGCTTTGGCCGATCCGCCGGATTCGATCGTGTCCGGATAAATTGTCCCCTGACCCAGAATCCATTGGCCGTCGATAAATTGTTCAAGTACGTGATCCTGCACGTCGACAAAGGCTTCGCCAATGATGTGACGCTTGGCTTCGGGATCGGTGGCGGTGGAGAGTGCGGAGAGAAAACGCTGGCGCGCGTCCTCGATCCGAAAATTCCGAGCGCCCAGCGCGGAGAACTGCTTCCGCACGAATTCGGTTTCGCCTTCGCGCATCAGGCCGGTGTCGACATACACGCCCATGACCCGCTCCGGACCGAGCGCGCGCAGACAGAGAGTGTAGGCGACGGTGGAATCGACGCCGCCGCTGACGAAGAAAAAAATGTTGCGGCCGGCGGCGGTTTCGCGGATGTATTCTTCAACCGAGCGGATTTGACCCGCCGCATCCCAATCTCGCCGGCAGTCACAAATGCCGAACACGAAGTTTTCGAGGATGGTGTTGCCGCAGGGCGTGTGCACCACTTCGGGATGAAACTGAATCGCGTACAGATTGCGCTCGGGCGCGGCCATGCCGGCGATTTCACAATGTTCGGTACTGCCCAGAACGGTGAAGCCGTCGGGCGTGCGCTCCACTGAATCGCGGTGGCTCATCCACACTTGCTGCGTGCCGCGAATGCCGCGGAGCAGGGAATCGGTGTGACTGATTTCGAATTGCGCGAATCCGTATTCACCCTTTTCGCCTTTGCGGACGAAGCCGCCGAGCGCATGCGCCATCAGCTGCTGGCCATAGCAGATGCCGAGCACGGGAATGCGATTGTGCAGGATCGCGGGGTCGATGGTGGGGCTGCCGGCTTCGTAAACGCTCGAGGGTCCGCCGGAGATGATCAGACCGCGCGAGCCTTCGAGAGCATGCGCGGGAGTTTCGCTGGGAGCGACTTCAGCGTAGACGCCCAGATCGCGGACCCGGCGAGCGATCAGGTGGCAATACTGCCCTCCGGCGTCGAGGACCGTGATTTGGGGACGCAAGATTTATTTTAGCTGTGAGGCAGGGGATCTTGTCACCTGTCTCCCCGGTCTTGTGGCGCGGGCTTCAGCCCGCAGCGTCGGCTTCAGCCGGCGTCCAAGGTCTTGCTTACAGGCGACAGATCGCCCTGCGCTACAAATTAGCGCGCGGCGCGAACTGCGCGACCAGCATTGCGCTGCACGATCTGC
>DASYPO010000225.1:0-15051 GCA_036006545.1 Bryobacteraceae bacterium | reverse complement strand
GCGAATCTTCGCGGCCGATTCTGGGATCACCGGCGAGAGGAGCACGGTCAGCAGTCGGACGGCTTCTGCAGCGGTGTACAGCGTTTCGTCGAGTTTCTTTTTAGCGTCCTCGCCGGGTTCCTTGGCGAGTTTCCACGGGGCGCGATCGACGATGAATTTGTCGACGGCGGATATGAGCTGCCACGCGTGGTCGAGCGCTTTCGAGAATTCGAATCGATCGTAGGCTTCGAGCGCGGCTGCGGTCGCGGATTTTGCGACAGCGGAGATCTGCTGATCGCCCTCGCTCGCAGGAATCACCCCGTCGCGATTCTGCTGAATCAGCGTGAGCGTGCGGCTCGCCAAATTGCCGAGGCCATTTGCGAGATCCGAGTTGTAGCGGCCCACCAGCGCGTCGTAACTGAAGCTGCCGTCCTGCCCGAAGACGACTTCGCGTAGCAGAAAGTAGCGCAGCGCGTCAGTCCCGAGCACCTGATGGATCGGCGTCGCGCGCACGATGTTACCGCGCGATTTGCTCATCTTATCGTTCTCGAAAAGCAGCCAGCCGTGGGCGAAAATGCTTTTTGGCAAATCCCAGCCAGCGGCCATCAGAAACGCCGGCCAGTAGATGGCATGGAAGCGGACGATTTCTTTTCCGATGAGGTGCAGGTCGGCGGGCCAGCGGCCTTGGCCGTCGACCGCGCTCTTGTATGCCATCAGCGCATCGAACCAAACATAGAAGACGTGCTTCGGTTCGTCGGGAACGGGAACGCCCCACTTAATGGTTGTGCGAGTGATCGAAAGATCCTTGAGCGGACCTTGATTAATGAACGCAAGAATTTCGTTGCGCCGGGTCTCGGGCTGGAGAAAGTTCGGATCGTTCAGGAGTTTCAGCAGCCGATCGCGGAAGCGGTCGAGTCGAAAGAAGTAATTCTCTTCGGTCACCGTTTCGGTAGGACGGCCGCAATCAGGACACGGATCGCCGGGCTTGGCGTCAGTGACGTATAGCTCATCGAAGACGCAGTACTGACCGGAGTAATGACCTTTGTAAATCGACTCGGGATCGTTCTTCTGGCAAGCGCGAAAGAGATCCTGCACGGCGGCGGCGTGACTCGGGCTAGAGGTCCGCTGCAGGTGATCAATGGACAGGTTGAGCGTTTTCCATTGCTCGCGAAACTCGTTAGCGATGACGTCGATGAATTCCTGTTCGCTCTTGCCGACGGCTTTGGCGGCGCGCTCGATTTTCTGTCCGTGCTCGTCGGTGCCGGTGGTCAGCACCACGTCGTAGCCCTGCATGCGTTTCAAGCGCTTGATGGTGTCGGCGACGATGGTGGTGTAGGCGTGCCCGATGTGAGGCGCAGCATTGACGTAGTAAATCGGCGTGGTCAGGTAGTATTTCATGGGGTCGGGCTCCGTTGACGAATCAGCGGGCTTGCTTCAAGTATGCTTCATTCGCGGCGGCGAGTACCTGAACCAGCGGTGTAGCGGTTTTTTCGGCAATGCTCCGGCAGTCCTCGTATTCGGGCGCGAACGCTCCCGATCCCGAAACTTTGACGCGCACTTTTCCGAAGACGGTTTCGACTTCTAGGATGCGGCGTTCTTCGACGCGGCGCTCGGCCGCATAGACGCGTAGTCCTAGCGTCGACGTTTCGGCGAACACGATTTGCGCGAGAGTTTCCTGATCCTCGGGCCGCGCGATCACACGCAACAGCGATCCGGGTCGATTCTTTTTCATCTGGAGCGGCGATAGCGATGCGTCGAGCGCGCCGGCGTCCATCAGGCGTTCGAGGGTGTAGCCAAGTACTTGTGGACTGGAGTCGTCGATGTTCGCTTCGATGACGCTAACCAGCGTTGCCTCGACCGCAGTGGTGCGTTCGCCGATCAGTGCGCGAAGGACGTTGGGCTGACCGGGGAAATCGCGATCGCCCGCGCCGTAGCCGGCCGACAAAATGCGCATGGCTGGCAATGGTCCGAACCCGGAGGCGAGCGTGGCGGCGAGCGCGGCGCCGGTGGGCGTGGTCAATTCGAATTCGGGACCGCGCGCGTAGATCGGCATACCGGAAAGCAGCGCGGCTGTCGCGGGCGCGGGAACGGGAAGCACGCCGTGTTCCGTTCGCACGGTGCCGCTGCCAGTGTTGATCGCCGAGACGCGAATCTCGTCGATATCGAGCAAGTCAAGCGCGACGCAGGCGCCGACGATATCGGCGATGGAATCCGCGGCTCCCACTTCGTGAAAGTGAACCTTTTCGATCGCGACGCCGTGCACGCCGGCTTCGGCTTCGCCCAGTTTGCGAAATACCGCGGCCGCGTTGGATTTCGCGCGCGCGGCGATGGGAGCGCGATCGATCAGCTCGAGAATGTGCGAAAGGTGGCGATGCTTGTGGCCCGAGTTCTCGATGGTCACGCGGAACTTGGTGGCGGCGATTCCGGCGCGACGGGTTTTCTCGACCGCAAACCCTGCACCGGTGTTGAGACTTTCGAGCGCCTCGATCAGCGTCCCAGCGGGAGCGCCCGCATCGAGCAGCGCGCCGACGGTCATGTCGCCGCTGATTCCGGAAAACGCGTCAAGGTAGCAGAGCTTCATGAAATGAGTTGGGGGAGGATCTCGGCCGCGGGTCCCCGCAAGGACACGTCAACAATGGAGGAGACCGGTGTTTCGCCGATGTTGATTTCAATTACGCGTGCGCCTGCGGATTTCGCGAGCCCGACCAATCCGGCCGCGGGATATACGACCGCGGAGGTGCCGATCACGAGGAGCACGCACGCGCGCCGCGCGGTTTGTTCCGCACGCTTCCAAACGTCCTGCGGGAGCGATTCGCCGAACCACACTACACCCGGTCGCTCCATCGCGCCGCAGGCGCAAAGCGGCGGAAGTTCGGGAAGCTGTGCGCGGCGATCCTCGCGCTCGCGATGACAGGCGGTGCAGCGGAGCGTCCACACATCGCCGTGGACTTTCAGCGCATTGGTGCTGCCGGCGCGATCGTGCAAGCCGTCGACGTTCTGCGTGATCAAAGTAAAATTCGCGTGCCGCGATTCGAGCGCCGCAAGCGCGCGATGTCCTGGGTTGGGCTCCGCCTGCGCGATGAAGCTGCGCCGCCAGTCGTACCATTCCCAGACGAGTTTTGGATCGCGGGCGAAACCTTGGGGCGTCGCGAGATCTTCGGCTCGATGGCTGCGCCACAGCCCGCCCGCACCGCGAAAGGTCGGGATGCCGCTTTCGGCGGAGATGCCCGCGCCCGTCAGTGCCGCGATGGAGTCCGCCTGCGCAAGAATTTCGCGGCAGCGCTGGAGAGGGTCCACTCCCCGATTATAGTGTTGTGCTACGCAGGCCCTACGCCACCTGTCGAGGCGCGGCCTTTGGGCGCTTCAGGGCCGGGAGCATAAATCAGAATCTCCACCTTGCCCTGATCGCCATCGCCTTCGCCCACTCCCATGGTTTTGAGGCGAGCGTCGTCCAGTTTGAAGTGTTCGCCGAGATAATCGCGAATGACCATGGCTTGACCCTGGCTCAACTCCTTATTCTTATCCTTCACGCCCTTCATGCCGGTCGAGACCTGGACAACGGCGAGTCCGAAACGATTCTGTTCCAGATAGCGGCCAACCTGATCCAGATCTTTCGGATTTTTCAGCTTGGCCGAATCGGGCTTGGAAAAGAGTTTCGCAGGGGCAAAGCTAAATGTTTTGACAGCCGACTGCGAAGGCAGACTGGCGATCTGGTTTTTGTGAAGATCGGCCGCACTCTCGTACCCGCGTTTCCTGAAAAAGCCGCGTAACAGGAAATTGTGCTTCAACGCTTCCATGTCTTCTGAGAATGCCGTGGCGCCCGCGGCAGCCTGCTGGTAAAGGGCCTTGTCATTAATCATCGCGCCAATGGATCCCTTGCCCTGGTCCATCTTGTTGGCGATCGATTTCAGGTCGCCGGTGGCGTCGCGGACGTGGCCCACGGCTTCCTGCGTCGTGTCCAGGATCACGTCAGTCTTCTTAATCAAATCCGCGATATCGATCGGCGGCTGGCTTCCGATCTGATCCCCGTCGCGCACTTGCGGCGATTCGTCAGATCCAAATGAAACTTCGACGTACTTGTCGCCCAGCAGTCCCTCGGACTTGATGGCGGCGACCGAATCCTTCTTCACGATGTTGCGCGTCGACTTGTCCATGTTCAGCGCCACGACCACTTTTCCGTCGGGGCGATCGGGAAGCCGGATAGCCTTCACCGTACCCTTTTGCACACCGCCCACGCGTACCATGGCGCCCTCGATCAAACCCGAGACGTTGTCGAAATTCGCTTGGACGCGGTAGGTCGACCGGAACATCATCTCCTTGTCGCCGATGAGGAAAATCCCGCCTGCGAGAATCGCCAGTGTAAAAACGATGAACACACCCAGACGAAAATTACTCGACATAAAGCACCTATGCGGCGTCGCGCAGATACCGGGCGACAAACTCGTCCTGGCTCCGCTCGAGCTCCTGGTAAGTTCCTTGCGACACGATCTTGCCGTCGTGCAAGACCACTAGCCGGTCAGCGAAGGACTTGGCGTTATGAATATCGTGCGTCACGACGATGGACGTCACGTTGCGTTCCTGTTTCTGTTGACTGATCAACTTGCCAATTTCGGCGGACATGATGGGATCGAGTCCCGCAGTGGGCTCGTCGAACAACAGCAACTCCGGGTCGAGCGCCAGAGCGCGGGCCAAGCCAACCCGGCGCTGCATGCCGCCTGACAGTTCCGACGGCATTTTCTTCAGATCCGCTTCCATGCCGACGGACTTCAAGAGGTCGCGCACTTTCTGGTCTCTTTCCTGATCGGACAACTTGGTGTGGCGGCGCAGCGGAAATGCCACGTTCTCTTCCACGCTCATCGAGTCATACAACGCCGAATGCTGGAACAGGAAACCAATTCGTTTACGAAGATCGTTAAGCTTCGCAAGCGGAAGCTTCGAGATGTCCTCGCCAAACACCACGATGGATCCCGAGTCGGGTTGATGTAGTCCGATCAACAGTCGCAGGAACACACTCTTGCCGGTGCCGCTTTGTCCCAGCACCGCGACGGTTTCTTTCCGCTTTACTTCCAGGTCCACGCCCTGCAGCACATGCTGGGATCCGAAGGATTTGGTGACCCCTTTCGCGACCACCGGAGTCTCGTCGTTTTTCTCTTTGGGAGTGGTTTCTGGCATAGCCATCACCTGAAGAAGACCTGAATGGTGCGGACCAACAGTACGTCCGCCAAAATGATGAAGAGCGAGGAAAGTACCACTGCGCTCGTCGCGGAGCGCCCCACGCCCTCTGTTCCGCCGCGGGTATTCATCCCCTGAAAGCAGCCGATCAGGCCGATGATCAAGCCGAACACGGCGGTCCGAAACGTGGGCAGCAACAGATCGTTGAAGGTGACGTTTCGAGTGCCCTTCTGAATGAAGAGCTGCAGAGAGATCGGCTCGGCCAACGTGCTGGCGACCCAACCCATCAGGATTCCGAAGAAATCTGCCGCGAGAGTAAGCAAGGGGAGCATGCAAATGCAGGCGATGACCCGCGTCGCGGCCAGGTAGTTATGAGGATTCACGGCGGAGGCTTCCATGGCTTCGATCTGCTCGGTGACCTTCATCGAACCCAGCTCGGCGCCAATGCCGGCACCGACGCGGCCACTTACGACCAGGCCCGTAATGATCGGGCCGGTTTCTTTGATCAGCGAGAAGACGATGACCGCTGGGAGCACGCCCTTGGCTCCGAAGCGAGTCAGGCTTTCGCGAGTCTGCAACGAGAGCACGACTCCGGTGGCAGCTCCCGCCAATGCGACGAGTGGCAGGGATTTGGCCCCGATGGCATCCATCTGGCGCAGCACTTCCCGGAATTCAAAGGGAGGCGAAATGGCGGCGCGGAAAACGCGGCTGCAGAAGACGCCCAGTTCGCCAAACCACTCGAAGAAGGAAACCAGCACAGACTTGGCCGCTTGGCCAGGAGCCTGAGGCGGAGCGTTCGTCGCTCCCGCAGCCACCGCGGCGGCGATCACAAGGATGCTGAGTTCCGCAGACATACTTTCGCGCCTAGTGGTCGTAGTGCGAGTGTGTTGCCAAACTATGAAGTTATTTAGAATCTATTACTTGGCTGTCTCTATTTGGACCGGCACTTCCATGCGGATAGGGCAAAAGTTACCGATGCTTGCGACGACGCTACAAGCAGAGAGGCGCGAGGATGGTCTGTTTCAGCTTTAGATCTCCATAGGCTGGGGCAAGAAAGGATCGATCACATCCGGATCCGGCTCAACCGGCAGGGGGTCCTTGATGGGATGGGGATCACTGGGCGGCGGATCCTGAGGTGGAAGTTTCGGGTCGGGATCTACTGCAAAGATTCGGAAATTCACTTTCGGCCTTGCCTCCCTACGCAGCCCGATTGCCTGGTATCGACTTGGCCGCTTCACGATGTAGAGGCTGGGCGCGGCTCGACCGCTTCCAGCATTTTCGCGGTCGGGTCTAAGTGACAGGTGCAGCGAGGCTGGCCCTCCACCTGCTGATTATTTCGGTGGATCATGAGGCGAATCAACCTAGACAGAGTGGTGCAGAGGTTGGCGGCAACGCCTACCGTGTGGCCCATGGGACCGGCCGATCTCGCGATTTCGCAGGAGCTACCGTCGACGCGGCGAAAGAAGATCAAGCGAGCGGTGCGGAAAACGGGCCCGGACGCGCTCCCGCGTCGCGAGCCAAAACCAAAAAGTTAAGAGCATCGGGATCGACCCGTGCTCCACAGGCGAACGGACAGGCGATAAGATTCTGTCGTCCGAAGCACCCAAGTCCCAACGACTATACTGAGCAGATCAGTATGAGGAAACGTGCCCTGGTTTGTACCGTCGCGCTGGCTGGATTGATTGCCTTCGCCGCGTCGAAGAAGCCGCTCAATCTTCCCCCGCCCAACGCTACGCCGTCGGTCGCTAATGCGCCAAAGATGATTCCGCGACCGGCAGGCGCGATGCTCAAAGTCCCGGCCGGGTTCAGTGCCAGCGAATTCGCGACAGGATTCAAGAAACCCCGCTACATGTTGCAGCTCGCGAACGGCACGGTGTTGGTGAGTGACAGCGTCGCAAAGGGCAGCATTTGGGCGATCCAGGCGGACGGGTCGAAGAAAGAGCTGATCGCCAATCTCGACCGGCCTTTCGGTATGGCTCTATGGAAGGATTTCCTGTATGTCACCGAAGCCGAGTCCATCAAGCGCTACAAGCTCGACGTGGCTGCGCTGAGCGCCGGCGCGGGCGAGGAAATTATCCCGCTCAAGGACTATGGAAAAGGTCACTGGACGCGCTCCATCGCGTTCGACAAGACCGGTTCAAAAATGTATCTGTCGCTGGGTTCAGGATCGAATATCGACACCGGCGATCCCAAGGATCGAAACGCGATTAACGTTTACAATCCAGACGGCTCGGGCCATGAGATTTTCGCCACGGGGCTGCGCAATCCGGTCAGCATCCGTTGGAATCCAGTAAGCGGCAAGCTCTGGTCGACAGTGCAGGAGCGGGATGGGCTCGGAGACGATCTGGTTCCGGATTATTTCACCGAGGTGAAGAAGGGCGCGTTCTATGGGTGGCCGTTCGCGTATATCGGCGCCCATGAGGAGCCTCGCCACAAGGGCGAAGCGCCGGAGCTGGTGAAGAAATCGATCGAGCCGGACGTGATCCTGCAGGCTCACGCCTCGGTGATGGATTTCATCTTTTACACCGGTCAGCAGTTCCCGAAAAGGTACGTCAATGGGGCGTTCCTGGCGTACCGCGGATCGTCGAACCGTTCCAAGCGAGTCGGATATTCGGTAGTGTTTATACCCTTCAAGAACGGCAAACCTGCGGGGGACGTCGAGGATTTCGTTACCGGTTGGATGCTGGCCGAGGACCAGAAAGAAGTGTGGGGTCGGCCGGTGGGATTGCTACAAATGACGGATGGCAGCCTGCTCGTATCCGAGGACGGAAACAATACCATCTGGCGGGTTTCTTACGGAAAATAGTCCTGACGGAAGAGGTTAAGACGGCTTCCAAACTCTCGCAGGCGACAAGATCGGATTCGCCACGGGAGGCTGCGGCGTCTTTCGCGACGCGTAAATCTCATGCGTGAACTCGGCTCCAAAGAGAAAGATCATCGAGGAGTAGTAGACCCAGACGATGATCACCACCAGCGATCCGGCAGCGCCATAGGCTGAGCCGACCGCCGCCTTCCCCAGGTAAAGGCCGATGAGCGATTTCCCGATGGTGAAGAGCACTGCAGTCACCGACGCTCCGACCCACACATCCTTCCATGCGATTTTCGCCTCGGGGACATATCGAAAAATCAGTGCGAACAACGCGCTGGTGCCGACCAGGGACACCACCAAGTTGATGACCTTCAGTACGGCTGCGGGCACCGATCCGCCCAAATACGATCCAAGTGCGGCCAGCGCGGCGCTGATGACTAAAGAGACGAGCAGGAGAAACCCCACACCTAAGACCAGGCCGAATGAAAAGATTCGTTCTCGAATGGTTCGCCAGAG
Organism: Bryobacteraceae bacterium; assembly: GCA_036006545.1. GTDB lineage: Bacteria > Acidobacteriota > Terriglobia > Bryobacterales > Bryobacteraceae > Palsa-187. The sequence continues at coordinate 6,575 of DASYPO010000225.1, read as the reverse complement.
TCCGCCTTTTGGATCGACTGGAACGTCCCAGACCTTGTTCAGCGCGGTCCGAAGCTCGCCAAATACGCCGGATGCGCCAAAAAGCAGCGTGATCAAGCCGATGATCGAGGCAAACACGCCTGACGAAGGCTTTTGCGCTTGTTCGATGATGGCCTTCACGTACTCCGCGCCCTGAGCGCCTACCAAACCATCGACTTCGGCAAGAAGATGACTTTGAACGGTCGAATGGCCGAGAAAGAATCCCATCCCGGCCACTGCCAGCAGCACTAACGGCGCCAGCGACAGAATCGTGTAGAAAGCGAGGGCTGCGCCCAAACGCGGAGCCTCGTCCCCATCCCAAGCGGAAAATGTCCTTCGGACCATCGACCAGATTGTTTTGAAGTTCATATGCTTGCGGCGATCCTTGTGTCCTTATTCCCTGTTGCAATCGGGCTGCCAAGCATACTCACCGCGAGCGCGCGTAACTTTGCTAACCGTTGGGGAAGCGGAGCGTCTACTATGGAAGCCGATATAACGGCCTCCGGTATAACCGATGAAGAACACTCGCCCACCCGATTCTTTGTTGCCGTTGCCCACGGCGATGTTTCACATCCTCACGGCGCTCGCCGAGGAAGAGCTGCATGGCTACGCGATCATGCAGGACGTCGCAGGCCGCACCAAAGGGAAAGTGAAAATGAGCCCGGGGACGCTCTACGGAGCCATGCGCCGCATGCTCGAACTCGGCCTGATCGTCGAAACGGCCGAGCGGCCTGATCCCGAATCGGACAACGAGCGCCGTCGCTACTACCGCATGACGACGTTCGGACGCCAGGTTGCGATCGCGGAATCCGCTCGTCTGCTCGCGCTGGTCAACCAGGCCAAACAGATTGGATGGGTCGGGTAAAAAGTGACCCGCACGTCAGAGTCACGCCCCCATCTTCTCTATCGGCTGCTATTGCATCTGTATCCGTACGATTTTCGCAACGAGTTCGGCCGCGAAATGACGAACGTTCTGCGGCGACGGCTGCGCGATGAGAATGCGCTGCTGGTTTGGATCGCGACACTCTTAGACCTCGGCCCTTCGGCATTCAAGGAGCACTGCCACATGCTTTTTCAAGACTTGAAGTACACCTTTCGCGCCTTGGGACGCGCGCCGGTATTCGCACTGGCGACGATCCTCACTTTGGCGCTGGGCATCGGCGCCAACGTCGCGATTTTCAGCGTCGTCAACGCCGTCATGCTGCAGCCGCTGCCCTTTCGCGATCCTGCGCGCCTGGTTCGCATTTGGGAGATGAATCCGAAACTGAAGATCCCCTTCTTCTCGGCATCCGCGCTGAATTATTTGTCGTGGAAGGAACAGTCCAAGTCATTCGATTCGATCAGCGCGTTCGGTTCCGCCAACCTCAATCTGACTGGAACCGGTGATCCGGAGCGATTGATCGCCGGCTCATTGACCGCTTCCCTGATTCCAATGCTGGATATCAAGATGCTGGCAGGTCGCGGATTTCTACCGGAGGAGGAGCGGCCCGGCGGCGCGCGCGTGGCGGTGATCAGCGAAGGCATGTGGGAACGCCGCTTCGCCCGCGATCCGAAAATCCTGGGTCAGGAGATCGAGCTGAACGGCGCCAAGACTCAGATTATTGGGGTCGCTCCGAAAGCATTGCGCTTTCCCAGCAACGCATCTGTCTGGGTTCCGCTGCGAATCGACCCGGCGCAAGAGAATCGCGGCAATCATGTGATTACGGTGGTCGCACGGCTGCGCGATGGAGTTTCGCTGGCGCAAGCCGACGCCGAATTGAAGGCAGTCGCGCAAGGCCTGGAACAAACATATCCGGCGACCAACACCGGCTGGACCACGCGCATGTCGCCCGTTTATGAATGGATTGTGCCGGATCGTTTTCGAAGTGCATTGATCGTGCTGGCGGGTGCGGTATCGCTGGTGCTTCTGACAGCTTGCGTAAACGTAGCGAATCTTTTGCTGGCCCGCGCGGTTGCGCGATCGCGTGAGATCTCCGTCCGGCTCGCTTTGGGAGCCAGCCGCCGCCGGCTCGCCCGGCAACTGCTTACCGAGAGCACCGTGATCGCGCTGCTGGGCGGGATCGCTGGCACGGGCTTGGCGTATCTGGCAGTTGCGGCGCTGAAGCAATCGCTTACGACATTTCTTCCGCGCAGTTCCGACATCGGCGTGAATAGCGTCGTGCTTTTCTTTGCGCTGGTGATCTCGGTCGTGACCGGATTGCTTTTTGGAATTGCTCCCTTGCATCAGGCGCTGAAGGCTGGCGTAGGATCCAGTTTGAAGGAGGGCGGACGCGGGGCCACCGCCGGACGTCCGTTGGTGCGCCGCATTCTCGTGGTAACCGAGGTGGCGATGGCCACCATGCTGGTGATCGGGGCGGCGCTGCTCATCCAAAGTTTCATGCGCCTTCAAAAGTCGGAACTCGGATTCAAGCCCGACCACGTGCTCACCGCGCAAATCTCTCTGCCTGGCGCCAAGTATCCGCCGCCTGCCCAGGCCGCATTTTTCGACCGGCTGCTCGAGCGGCTGCGCGGCGTGCCTGGAATTACGGCAGCCGCTACCTCGAGCGGTGTTCCGATGGGAGCGGGCGACTACACCGGCATGTCGGGTCGTGCGCCGGGCAATACCGATAAGTCGCCGACGCAACTTGTTTCCGCCGATTGGCGGATGGTGAGCGCGGATTATTTCCGCCTCATGAACATTCCGCTTCTTCGGGGGCGACAATTCGGTCCGGAGGATCAGGCCGAGAAGAGTAATTCGATCGCGCTCAGCGCGCTTCTGGCCAAGCGTGCCTACGGAACAGAGGATGTTGTCGGAAGGAAATTCGAACTGGAACGCGGCCAGAGGTTCACCATCGTTGCGGTGGTCGCCGATGTGCGCAATAACTCTCTCGAAAACGATCCGAGACCGGCCATGTATTTTCCGTCACCGCGATCGCTGTGGAACAACATGACGGTGGTCATTCGAACCGCGGGCGAACCCGAATCCGCAACCACCACACTCCGCGAGGTCGTGAAACAAATCGATCCCCTACAGCCCATCTACAACATCCGAACCTTGGATCAGTGGATCGAGCAAGACTCGGCGCAGGCACGCTCGAACACTATGCTGCTATCGATCTTCGGCGCGGTTTCGTTGTTGTTGGCTGCGATCGGCGTGTACGGCGTGCTGTCGTATTCAGTTACCCAGCGCACCAGTGAATTGGGAATTCGAATTGCCCTGGGTGCGCGGACCAGCGATGTGGCCGGCCTGGTTCTTCGGCAAGGAATGCTGCTCTCGATGGCCGGGTTAGTGGCCGGTGCATTGGGTGCGCTCGCGCTTCAGAAATTGTTGCAGACCGTGCTTTTCGGAGTGTCCGCACGCGATCCGTGGACCTTCGTCGTGGTGCTGTTAGGTCTCGGCGCGGTCAGCGGACTTGCGTGCGCGCTTCCCGCGTGGCGCGCGAGCCGGATCGATCCCTTGATCGCGCTGCGGCAGGAGTGAAGAATCCGTAAACTGAGAAGCTGTGAAGCCTCTCCTGTTTCTAATCGCTACCGGCGTACTCTGCGCGCAAGCGCCGCAACGCCTGGAAAACCTGCGCGGCAAGACCATCCTGCTCTTTACCCCGCATCCCGACGATGACACGTTCTGTTGCGCGGGCACGCTTTCGCTGCTGGTCAAGAACGGCAACAACGTGCGCATCGTCATCTACACCAATGACGACAAGGGGTCGAACGATCTCGAGATGACCAGCGAGCGCCTCGCGCGAATTCGCAAAGCCGAGGAAGAAGAAGCCTGCCGCATCCTCGGAATCCCGAAGGATCACATTCAGTGGCTGCAATTCCACGACGGCATGCTCGAATATGCCAGCCCGCGCGATTTGGTCGAGCAAGTCACCGGCATCATTCGCCGCTGGCGTCCCGAAGTTGTGCTGGCGCCCGATCCGGGCGGCGAGTACGTGCGCTGGCACAAGACCGATCACCGCATGGCCGCCAACAATACCATCGACGCCATCCGCGCCGCCGAGTGGCATCTGTATTTTCCGAACCAGCGCCTGCACGACGGATTGGAGCCGTGGAAAGTGCCGCAGGAGTATTACTACTACGCCGGCAAAGATTCGAATTACAACGTCAACATCGATTCGGAGATCGACAAAAAGATCGCCGCCGCTGCTGCGCACGTCAGCCAATTCGAGCCATCGATCGATAAGTATCGTCCCGACTGGGCACCCGCCGATCTCGAAAAACTCAAGGCGCGTTTTCGCGCGCGCAAAGACGCGAGCGGGCACTACGTCGAATCCTTCCGCTCCGCGCAGGGATTTAACCAGCAGTAATGCGTTTCGGCTCCAGTGTGCCGCCCACGCTCCGCGGGACCGCGCTGCTCGACTCGGAAATTCATAATCGCGGAACTGCGTTCACTCGTGAAGAACGCGCGCGCTTCGGACTCGATGGCCTGCTGCCCCCGCACGTCGAAACTCTGGACGAACAGACAGCGCGTGCCTACGAGGCTTACCAGCGCAAACACGACGATCTGGAGCGCCACATCTTTCTGCGGGCCTTACAGGACACCAACGAAACTCTTTTCTATCGCCTGCTGCTGGATCATCTCGAAGAGATGCTGCCGATCGTTTACACTCCGGTGGTCGCGCTCGGGTGCCAGCAGTTCAGCAATATTTATCGCCGCCCGCGAGGACTGTTCATTTCTTACCCGCTGCGCGATTCCATCCCAGAGCTGCTGCGCAACCGCTCCCACCCGAACGTCGACATCATCGTCGTCACCGACGGCGAGCGCGTGCTCGGCATCGGCGATCAGGGCGTGGGCGGCCTTGGCATTTCCATCGGAAAGCTGTCACTGTACACGCTCATCGGCGGGATCCATCCCAGCCGCACGCTGCCGATCGTGCTCGACGTGGGGACGAATAACGCAGAGCGCCTCGCCGATCCGCGTTACTTGGGCTGGCGCCACGAAAGAATCCGCGGCCAGGACTATTTCGATTTCGTCGACCAATTCGTTCGCGCCGTAAAGCAGGAACTGCCCGAGACTTGTGTCCAGTGGGAAGACTTCGCGACCCCGCACGCTCGCCCGATTCTGGAACGCTATCGCGATCAGCTACTCACCTTCAACGACGATATTCAAGGCACGGCGGCGGTCGTGATCGGCGCGCTGACGGGCGCACTGCGCGTCGCCGAGAGTTCCCTGCGCGAGCAACAGATCGTGTTTCTGGGCGCTGGATCTGCCGGAATTGGAGTCGCCGATCATCTCCGCGCGGCGATGATCGCAGCCGGTGTCCCGGAAATCGCAGCCCGTCAGCAATTCTGGATGGTCGACCGCAACGGATTAATGCACACGCGCCGCACCGACTTGAGTGACGAGCAGCGCGTCTACGCGCAGCCCCACGCGCGCGTCGCGGAATGGGCGGGGTTCACCCTCGAAGATGTGATCAAGCGTATTGATGCCACCGTGCTCATCGGCCTCTCGACCGTCGGCGGCGCATTCACCGAACCCATCGTGCGAGAAATGGCGAGCAAGGTCGAGCGCCCGATATTCCTGCCGCTATCGAATCCCACTGCGCGATCCGAAGCCGCCCCGGCGGACCTTTTGCGCTGGACCGAGGGCCGCGCTGTGGTCGCCACCGGATCACCTTTCCCACCGGTCGACTTCGCAGGCCGGCGAATTCACATCGCCCAGTGCAACAACGTCCACATTTTTCCAGCGCTTGGACTCGGCCTTCGCGCATCTCGGGCCAATCGCGTCACCGATGGGATGATCCTCGCCGCCGCGCGAGCGCTCGGCGAGAATTCGCCGGCCGCAAGGGATCCCGCCGCTCCGCTGCTCCCCGAATTGTGGGACGTGCGCCGGGTTGCGCGCGAAATCGCACTAGCGGTTGGCCTGGAAGCGCAGCACGCCGGCGTCGCACCGCCGATGCCCGAAACAGAATTGCGCGAGCGTGTCGTCGCCGCTCAGTGGACACCGCACTATCCGACGGAATCCGCGCTACAATAATCGCCGCTACCGTGCCTGACGACGATCGCGAAAAGTTTCCCGCCGGCGATCTCGCCGCGTCCGGCGATACCTTCGCGTCCGGCACCCTGCTAGGCGATCGCTTCCGCATCGTGCGTCCGCTGGGCGAAGGCGGCATGGGTGTGGTGTACGAGGCCGTCGACGAAAAGCTGGATCGGCGCGTCGCCCTGAAATGCGCCAAGGCGGGCCACCAGAATCGTCTTCCACCCGAAGCGCGCGCCGCACGCGAAGTCAGCCACTTCAATGTGTGCAAAGTTCACGACCTGCACACCGTGACGACTGCCGAAGGCGACGCGGAATTCCTCTCGATGGAGTTCATCGAAGGTGAGACTCTTTCCGCCCGATTGCGCCGCACCGGAGCACTGCCGCCCGAGGCGGCCCGCGAAATCGCGCGCCAGATCTGCGCCGGACTCGCCCAGGCGCATCAGCAGGGCGTGATTCATGGCGATCTCAAGTGCGGCAACATTCTGCTGGCGAAAACGGCGGATGGCGCGACCCGCGCGGTGATCACCGATTTCGGTCTGGCGCGCGTCAACTTCGGCGGACGGGTCGGATGGGACAGTGGTGGCGGAACCGCGGA
>DASYPO010000224.1:0-51014 GCA_036006545.1 Bryobacteraceae bacterium | reverse complement strand
GCTGTCGGTATTGGCCGCGACGCTGAAGGGTGTTCGATCGGCACTCGAAGAGGTAACGGTAAATTGTTTACTCGACGTCGGGAAAGCGACGCCCGCCAGGAAAAAGAAGCCGGATTGCGAGACCTCCAGCGAAGAAACGCTGTTGGGATCCAGCACCACCAACACTACCGAAAGTAATTGCGGCGAGTTGAGCGCAGCGCGATCGCTGACGCGCACCAACGCGTAATACGCGCCTGGTGTCAACGCGTCGGCGCCGGGAGCCAGCGTCAGCGTCAGCGTGGCTGGGTTCAACGGAGTCACCGCAAAACTGCTGGGCGTCACGGTGAGAAAACTTGGATTGCTCACGACGTCGACTGAATAGTTGACCTGCGAGCCGAGGCTCCCAATATTCAGGACGCGCACCACGCTCTTCGCGCTCTGCGTATGTCCCTGCCGTACCGGAATCACGACGCCGGTGGTGGGCAACCGCAGCACCGGGCCGTCGGGCGTGACGAAGAGTGTGATCAGCACGTCGTCGGTGCCGCTCACCGACGAGATGCGTACCGTATCGCGATACACGCCTACCGCTAAACCAAGCGTGTTCACCCGTACCTTGATCACAGCGGGTAGACCCGGAGCGGTTTGACCAGAGGTCGCCGACAGCGTCGCCCACGGGCTCGCGCCGATGATCCGGGCCTGGAAGTCGAGCGGGCCGCCGCCGCCGGGATTCTGCACCAGGATGGACTGGTCCTCCGTCCCCGGTTGGGAGAATCGCTGGAAATAACGAAGCACCGAAGGAATTGCTCGAAGCTTCGGGACGCTGGGCGTGACCACGAAGCGCAGGGGGACTTCAATGGCGGGCTCGTTTCCCGAAAAAAATCGAAGCCGCGCGTTGTAGGTTCCTGCCGGGAGATTGCCGGGATCCGCCATGAATTGCGCGCGTGCCGGCGTGGAACCTTTGAGTGGCTTGCCGGTTAGCCAGCTCGGTACAGGGCCACCCGCGCCATCGTCACCGGCTATGACGAAGGGCACCGAGGATCCGGTCGCGGAGAGGGTCACGATCGTTTGCGGAGAAGTCGGATCGCCGCCCTGCGGCGCAGTGAAATTCAAGCCGTTGGTGAGCAGCAGCAGCGACTGTCCGGCGGTGCCTACGGCCAGTTGGAACGGTTTTGATCCTGTAGCCCTCAAACTATCCGTGGCGGTCACCACGAAGTTATAGATCCCCGGGGTAGTGGGCGTTCCACTGAGCACTCCCGCGCCGGAGAACGAGATGCCGGGCGCCACCGTGCCGGTAAATGAAAACGTGTACGGCCCGGTGCCTCCGCTGGCCGCCAGCGGAAGCGTGTAGAACCTTCCAGTGGAGGCGATGGGCAGCGGCGACGTGGTGGTAATCACCACCGGTGTCACTGGAGCGGCAATGCTGAGCGTATACGGCTTGGTGACAATCGTGGAGTTTTTGTCAGTCACCGAAACCTGGAGGTTGTAGTTCCCTGCGGTGGTCGGTGTGCCGCTAAGCACGCCCGCAGTGCTCAGTGACAGCCCCAACGGGACACCCGATGCAGTAAACGAGTAAGGTGTTGTGCCCCCGGTCGCAACGAAAGTCGTGGAATAGGCTGTAGCGACCGTGCCGCCGGGCAGGGGCGACGTGGTGGTCAGCGCCAGTGCATTGCTTACCGTGATCGTATATTGGCGCTGACCCACCGGAGGGGGTCCAGTACTCGTGGTGCCAACCGCACGAACCGTGAAGTTGTAGCTTCCCAGCGTGGTCGCGGTCCCTGAAATGGCGAACTGAGTAAAGTCGCCAGAGGAAATCTGATTCCCATTCAAGCCCGGAGGAAGCGCCCCCTGCGTGATGCTCCAGCTGAAGTTGCCTGCCGGACTCCCCGACAGAAGCTGCCCGTAGGGCACGCCGATCGCGGCCGTCGGCAGAGTATCCGGCTGGATATTGATTTGTCCCGAGCAAACGCACGCCCAAGCCGCTGTCAGCAGGGTCAGGCGGAAAATGGGCCGAAGGGCGCCAGGTGGACGGGTCGGTCGAAACAAGATCCCTCGATTATGGCGCACCCACCGGCAGCTTCGTCACATTGGCAACGATGCCATTCTGCGTGATCACGACGGTGGCATCGCCGGGACGGGTAGAAGCAGGCACTGTGAAATTAATCTGATACAGCCCGATCCCTCCCGGTGTCAGCCCCGCGTAGAGTACGGTCGCATTGGCTCCATCCACCGTGACTGTGGGCTGGATTTTGGCCGGCGCAAGTGCGGTGAGCGAAGCTTGCTGCCCGGTCGCGTAGCTGGGATTGGTCGAGCCCATACCGCTCACATAACTTACGATGGATTCGCCCGCTTTGGATGGACTCGAGCTGGTGATCAGTGTGAAATCGGCGTGTTGCGCGATGATCTTTGTGTCGGGGAAACTGGCGATCCCCGGTGCCGCTGGGATCAGCAGGACGCCGTTTGGCAGCACTGCGTAGGCCGAGTTCACCTGCACCGCCACTGACGCCTGTTGGTTGGGCGCCAGTTCGACCGGTGTCTGCACATTCAGTTGCCCTCCGCTCAAAAAGTAGAACGGCGCCGGCAGGCCCGCGACCAGAATGGTCGTACCGTTGAAGGTTTCGAGCAGCGGAATTACGCCGGGCGAGACGGTGCTCGATGCAAGATTCTGCCCGTACGCCGCAGTCACTGCGCCCGGAGCGAGCAGCGCCCCCGCTAGCGGATTCGTATTGTTCACGGTGCCGTTATCGAATAGTACCGGTGGCGCGAACTTGTTGGCATTAATTCCCCCGGCGACCTGCGCACTGGCCGGCTGTAGCGACCCGCTCGCTCCCCGCAGCGTTACCGCCATATTCCCCGCCGGAAACGCCGGCGTCCAGGTGGCGACGTAACTACCCGTTTGCTGATAGTCGGAGAGCGTCAGCGGTGCGTCTCCGCTATCGAAGCTGGCGACGACCGAGCCATTCCCGCCGGCGAGCGGTGTCCCGCAATCGTCGGTGAGCATGGCGGCGAGCGTCGTCGGCCATGCCGCTGGAATCGAGAATCCACCGGGGATGCCGAGGGGCGTGATTACCGCGCGTGTGGGCGTGCACCCCGTGACCGCGCGAGCCTTGGCTGCTTCCTTTTCGTCTAACTCAGTCGAAAGTGTGGCGCCTTGCGGCAACAGCGTCAGCCCTACCGCTACCGAGCGCACAATTCCATTGATCGCGACATCCACCGTTCCGGTATAAACGCCGGCCCGGCTGAGTTTCGTCGGGTCGACCGAAATCACGAGCAACACCGGGCTGGTGGCGGATACCGTTCCGCTGGTGGGCGTCGCGCTTAGCCAGGCTGCGCCGTCGTTAGTCGTAGCTTGCACTTGGAATCCGATCGCGGCATTGCTGCTGGTGCTAAAACTGATCCCTTGCGCGATCGGCGCCGCGCCCCCTACTACCGCCGCGAAGCTCGCTCCGGAGGTGACGAGTTCGGGCGCCGCCGGCGTCGCTGCCGCGTCGGCTACCTCCAGCACCGCAACGAAAACCTGCGGGGAATTGAATGCCTTGGGGTCGCTGACGGTTACCAGCGTGTAGTACGCTCCCACCGGCAGTGTCGGGGCGTTCGAATTGAGCGTCAGATTGATCGTTCCATGATTCGTCGGCGTCGCCGTTCCCCCCGCCGGAGTGAAAGCCAGGAAGTTTGACGAGGACCGCTGCGTGGTGGTCCAGGTAATGGTCGTGTTCGGACTCCCGGTGTTGTATACCGCGACGGTTTGAGCAGCGCCGTTGGAATTTCCCTGACGGATGGTGAAGCGCACGCCGGTTTTGTCGAGCGTGAGAATCGGCCCATCCTGCTGGACGAGTAAGTTGACGCGCACATCCGTGCTGCCGGCGTTGGAGGTGATGCGGACCACGTCGCTGTACCCGCCCACTTGGAGGCCGGCGGTATTCACGCGCACGCGTATCAGCACCGGAGCGTTGGGCGCGGTTTGACCCGAGGCAGGGGTGATCGTGATCCAGGGACTGGAGTTCACGATGGTCGCTTGAAAATTAACCGGTCCACCACCGCCGGCGTTCGACACCACAATAGGTTGCTCCAGAAGCCCCGGCGCAACGATGCGCGAGGCGAAGCGTAGAAACGTCGGCGCCACTTGCAATTGCGGGGTACCTGTCTTCACTTCGAAAGTGATCGGCACGGCGACCGCGTTCCCCGTCGAATTGAGCAGCCGGATACGGGCCGAGTATGTTCCAGCGCTCAACGCCCCGGGGTCTGCAACTGCAACGATCCGGGCCGGAGTGCGCCGCACGAACGTTCCCGTGGCGATATTCAGACGTAGCCAGCTCGGCGCCGCGCCGCCGTTCCCGTCGTCGACGATGGGCGTGTACACTTCGCCGGCAGTCGGTGTGGTCACCGAAATAGCCTGCGGCGTGGTTGCATCCCCTCCCGCGATCCCGCTGAACTTGAGGCTCGTCGGCGAAACCGTTAGCGGACTCGCGCTGGCCGCCGTGACGACAATGGTGTAGTCCTTGGTTTGGCTGAACACGTTGGGACCGCTGGTGTCCGAGGCGTGAATCGTGAACGGATAGGTTCCGGCGGTGGTGGGAGTTCCCGCGATGCGGCCCACCTGCCCCGTGTTGCTAGGCGGGCTGAAATCGGTGATGGTCAGTCCGGGCGGCAGCGTCCCTTGCGCAATCGCGTAGTGAACTGGAGCATTCAGTCCCACCGAAATATCTTGTTGGTAGAGGCTACCCACCGCGCCGTTGGGGAGTGTCGCGGGGCTAAACGTGGCCTGCGCCGCGCCAGCGGCTGCGAAAAAAATGGACAGCGCTGTCGCGCGTAGAAGGGCCTGCGGGAATTTCATTTGTTGGGATACTTCCAATGGATTGGTACAACGAAAACTTAACGGCGTATTTCTTCAGCGGAACTACCTTGAAAACTGCGTAAATCTCATTATCGCACGTTACTGTTCCAGTTTCAGTTTTGTCGTATTCTCGACCACGTCACCCTGTCCGCCACGACACCGGGCCTAGCGCCTTGGTGGACGCTACATAGCTTTACTTAGCCACGAATAATTTCGTGACGTTGGACAAAACTCCGGCTTGCGAAACCACCACATCCAGGTCGCCGCCGCGTGATCCAGCGGGAATCGTGAAATTGATCTGGTACAGACCGATGCCTCCGGGCGTTAGCCCCGCAAATAACACATCGGCACGATCGCCGCCAATTGTAACGATGGGTTGCGTGACCACCACGGCGGGCTGAGCGCTGGGCGATTGATCACCGGTTTTGACCGGAGGATTCGTGGGTCCCATGCCGGTCAGGTACATGACCAGCGATTCTCCGGCGCGCGCCGGTCGTGTGGCGTCGACCAGCGTGAAATCGCCATGCTGCGCGATCAAACGGCCATCTGGGAACGCCGAGACTCCGGGCGCCGTGCCTACTACCGTGATGCCGCCGGGCAGCACCGCGAACGCGTTGTTCACCGAAACCGCGACTTGGTAGTGCTGGTTGGTTTTGAGCTCCGAGGGAATTTGCACGTTGAGTTGTCCGTTGCTCAAGAAATACAGCGGCGCGGAAATTCCGCCCACGACGACGCTGGTTCCGCTAAACAGCGTGGGAAGCGGCAGGACGCCGGGGGATACGGTAGCGGTTGCGAGATTCTGACCGTAGATCGAAGCCACCGTTCCCGGGGCGACGCTCGCGCCCGCAAATGGGTTCGTATTGTTGACCGTGCCGTTGTCGAATAATACCGGAGGAGCGAGCGCATTCTTGTCGACACCGCCGCCGAGCTGCGCGGTGGTCGGCTGCAGACTGCCCGCCGAAGCCGCGAAGGTGATGGTTACTTTCGAAGCCGGGAACAGCGGCGTCCAGTCCGCCGAAAAGCTGCCGATCTTCTGAAAATCGTTCAACGTTATGGGCTTGTCGCCGTTGTCGAAACGCGCCACGACCGATCCGATGCCGTCGGGCAGCGGTGTTCCGCAATCGTCGGTGAGGAGCACGGCCAAAGTCTCGGGCCAAGCCGACGGTAGCGAAAAATTGCCGGGTATTCCTACCGGTGTGATCACGGTGCGCGTGCCCGTACAGCCAGTCGCGCTGCGCGCTTCGGTCGCCGCCGGCAGCACCAGCAGCGTGATCGTAGCCGACCGCAGCACGCCGGCCAGGTTCACGTCGACCTCGCCGCTATACACGCCCGCTTTGAGTCCCGCCGGATTCACGCTGACGTTGAGCACGCCCGGCACGGCCGTCGACGACGTTCCGGTGGCGGGGGCAACCGTCAGCCATTTCCCGCCGTCTTTGGTCGACACCGAAGCCTGAAAACTCACTGGCGTCGCGCTGCTGTCGAAGATCGTGATCTTCTGCGCCGCAGGCGCCGCTCCCGCGGCAGGAGCTACGAAGAGCAGTCCGCCTGGATCCAACTCAGGCTCGGCGGGCGTGGCGGCCGGCAAGACTTCGAGCACTGCCGAAAAAGTCTGCGGCGAATCCTGCGTATTGGGCGCCGTCACGGTTACGAGAGCATAGTATGCGCCCGGCGCCAACTGCGAAGCAGAGGCGTTGAGCCCAACAGTTATCTGGCCCGGCACCGCCGTGGTCGCGACTCCCGTGGCAGGCGTCACGCTGATCCAGTTCGGGCTGGCCGAAATCGATGCGCTCCAGTTGATTCGCGCGGCCGGATCGCCCACGTTCAGCACCAGCACCGATTCCGTATTGGTGTTGCCGGCGCCTTGTCGTTCCTTAAAATGCAAACCCGATTCGGACAACCGCAGAATGGGTCCGTCGTCGGCGACGAACAGCGAGACCGCAACGTCGGAGTTGCCTGCCTGCGAAGTGATGTGCACGGTATCGGTGTAATTCCCGGCGCTTAGTCCGGAGGTATTGACGCGCACCTTGACGATCACGGGCGTGTTGGGCGTCGACTGGCCCGATGCGGGCGTAACGGAGAGAAATGCATTCCCCCCGGTTGACGCTTGGAATGCGATGGGAGCGCCGCCGCCGCTATTGCGCACGACGATCTGCTGCTCCTGGATCCCGGGCGCTGAGACGCGCGCGGAAAAACGCAGGAACGCCGGTGCAGTTTCGAGCTTGGGTGTGCCTCCGGTGAGCGTAAACGTGACCGGCACGTCGACCGGCGCCGTACCCGCGGCAGGAATGATTCGAAGGCGCGCCGTGTAGGTGCCGGCCGCCAGCGTGCCCGGTGTGGCCGTCACGGTAACCAGCGCGGGTGCTATGCCCGCGGCGGGAGAGGCCGAAATCCAGGCCGGGGCCGCTCCGCCGCTTCCATTATCGAGGCCGACGAAAAATGCCGCGCCCCCGCCAACCGTTAGGGTTTGCGGCGAAGTCGCATCGCCGCCCGCGACGCCGGTGAAGGCGAGACTCGCAGGTGCAACCGAAACCGCAGCTCCGCCGGTGATCCGGATGGTGTACGACTGCGTGGCGGTCCCCGCGCTGCCCATGCCGCTGTCGACTACCTTGATCGTGAAGGTGTAAGTTCCTGGCGTGGTCGGAATACCGAACAGCGCGTTTACGGGTGTCTTCTCGGGGGTGACGAAATCGATTCCAGGCGGAAGCGCGCCCGATGAAATCGACCAGGTGTCCTCCCCGCTCCCGGTATCCACCTGTAGTACGGCGGCGTAAGGAAAGCCTGTCGTACCGTCGGGCAGGGTGGACGGTGAGATTACAAGTTGCGCCTGCGCCGACGCGGTAAGCAGCAGAAAACTTGCCGCGATTCCGGACCAAATGCTGTTTTTCATACTTCTGGATTTCATTGAGAGACGTTCAATCTGGTGACATTGGATGCGACGCCGTTCTGGGTCACGACCACGTTCAATTCGCCGACGCGCGTTCCCGCCGGGACGGTGAAGTTGATCTGATACAAACCAATCCCGCCTGGCGTCAGACCCGCGAAGGCGATGGGGGCGTCTTGCCCGTCCACCGTGACCGTGGGAGCGTTCTGCAGCACCGGCAGCGGCGCGACTCCGGGTGCCTGCGCCCCGGTGGCGACCAGTGGATTCGTCACGCCCATGCCGGTGAGATACATCGCGATGGTTTCACCCCGGCGCGCCGGATTCAGAGCAGTGATAGATTGCCCGTTGCCGTGCTGCGCGTTGATGCGACCGTCCGGCAGCGCTGCAACGCCTGGCGAGGCCGGGACGATCGTAATCGGATCGGTGGCCGACACTCCGCCCGGAGCAGTGACCAGAACCTGATACTGGCGGCCGACCACTAATTCAGTCGGAACCTGGATATTGATCTGGTTGGGACCCAGGTAGAACATCGGCGCGGGGATCCCACCGACGAGTACCTGCGTTCCGTTGAAGGAAGTCGGCAGCGGCAGGAAATTCGGATTCACCGGCGGCGCGGGTGCCAGGTTTTGTCCATACACCGACGACACGGTTCCGGGTGCCAGCCCGCCGCAGGGAATCACGTTGGTGTTGTTAACCGTGCCACAGGCGTTCAGGAAAGGCGGTGGCGCTGGACTTGGATTGGCGGTCACTGCGCCGGTTACCGAGCCGTCGCCAGTTACGACGTTCGCGCCCGCATCGCGTGGAACTGCCGCGTTTCCGGTGCCTGCACCGCCGGTCGCAAGATCGCCCAGGTTGGCAGAGAAAGCCACGGTGGTCGAAGGCGATACACTGCCAGGCTGCCACACGGTGGTGTACAGGTTCACGTCCGGATCGGGGAACATAGTGAGCGGAAGATCGCCGTTCGAGAAACTTGCGACCACGTTCGCACCCTGAACGGAGCCGTTGCAATCGTCGTGTACCTGGACCAGAAGAAACACCGGCCAGCCGGCCTTGATGAAAAACTCGCCGGCGGTATTGAGGTTGGTGACCACCAGTTGCGACGGCGTGCAATCTTCGTTTCTCTGTCCGGCGGCGGATCTGTTCGCGGCCCCGTTGGATTCTAGCGACGCTCCGCTGATGGGAGGCGTGTTGGCAACGATGAGCGTCACCGTAGCCACGCGAACGCCGCCCGCCATCGCGCACACCAGCTCTCCGCGATACACGCCGGGGGCAAGTCCCGCCGGATTCACGTTCACGGTCAGACGCCCGGGCGCTCGTGTGGACGTGGTTCCGGCAGCGGGAGTCACGCTAAGCCAGCTTCCGCCATCGAAAGAGTTGGACGACGCCTGGTACGGCGCGGCCCCGAGGTCGCTCGTGTAAACCAGCATTTGTTGTGTCTGAGTCCCGGCGCCGGGCACTACGCGGAAGACCAGGCTGGTCGGCGAAAGATCCGGAGACGACGGAGTATTCGGATCCAGCACGTCGAGCAGTGCCGTCAAATATTGGGGCGAATTGGTGCCGCTGGTGTCGGTAATGCGCACCAGCGCGTAAGCGCCTGCCGCGGGAAGATTCTGCGCCCCGGTTCCGGGTACCACGGTGATGATCCCGGGCGACGACTGGGAAGCGACTCCCGAGCTGGGCGAAATCGTAAACCAGTTGCTGCCCTGCAGAATGTCGGCGCGAAAATTGATGATCGTGTTCGGATCCCCAACGTTCAGCACCTTGACGGTTTGTGCGTTGGACCCGCCCGCACCCTGTTTTACCTGGAACTGGAGTCCGTTGGTGGAGAGCTTGAGGATCGGCCCGGCCGGAGCCACATACGCGGAAACCGGGATGTCGTAGGTGACCGACGGCGAGACGAAGTGAATCGCGTCACGATACAGACCGGGCGCCAGTCCCTGCGTGTTGACTTTGACCAGCACCACCGCATTCGCGTTATGCGCGGTCGTTCCATTCGAGGGGGTCAGGCTCAGCCAGGAGCTGTTGTTGACTACCGACATCTGAAAACTCTGCGGCCCGCCTCCACCGCGGTTGATCACCCGCAGCGATTGCACCTTCGTTTTTGGCGCTCCGATGCGCGCTTCAAAGCGCAGATACGTGGGATAAGCGATCACGTCCGGCGTGGCCGTGACCACGCTGTTGGTGACCGGAATATCGAGCGGAGCGGTGGTAGATCCTTGCACCCCGATCCGGATGCGCGCCGGATACGACGTTCCGCCCGCAAGAGTTAACGGGTCCACAATCACAGTCACCCGCGCCGGCGTTACGCCCTTGAGCGGGAGCACCGTGATCCACGGCGGCGCTGCGCCTCCCGATCCGTTGTCGACGGTGACGGTGAAGTTGATCGCCGCGTTGTTGATGCCGGTGATCTCCAGGAATTGCGGTGGCGGAGAATCGCCGCCGGAGATCGCGTTGTAGCGGATGCTGCCTGGATCAACTTGAAGCACCGAGCCAGTGACGCCTACCGGCAGTTGAAATTGCTTGGTAAAGGTTTGCTGGAGTGCGTCGGTCGAAGTAATTGTGAAGCTGAAGGTTCCTGCCGAGGACGGCGTTCCGCCCAGTACACCCGCCGGGCTGAGGCTTATTCCCGGCGGCAGCGATCCGCCGGTGAGCGTATACGTGTAGGGCGCGGTGCCGCCTGTAGTCGCGAAGCTTTGGGTATAGGTACGACCGACCTGAGCGGCCGCCAGCGGAGACTGAGTCGTGATGTTGAGCTGCGTGATGCTGATGTTGTAGGTGGTTTGCGCGGTCACCTGGTTTGCGTCGGTGATCTTCAGGATGAAGCTGTACGAGCTCGCGACGGCGGGAGTTCCACTCAGCACACCCGCGGAGGACACCACCAACCCTGGAGGCACACCGCTGCCAAGACCTGACGGAACGATACCGAAGGTGTAGGGCGGCAGTCCGCCCGCCCCCTGAAACGTCAGGCTGTAAGGCTGGCCGAGTGCGCCCGAAGGCAGCGGATTGGGCGTCGCAATCGACAGCGTGTCGTAAACCGTCAAGGAGAACTGCTTGACATCGATGCCGTTATTCGCGTCCTTCACCTGAATTCGGAAGGTGAACGGAGTTCCGGACGGACTGGAAACTTTGGGAGTTCCGCTGAGCAGGCCATTCGAAGAGAGCGTCAGGCCATCGGGCAACGGTCCCGTTGCGAGCGACCACACATACGGAGTCTTTCCGCCGGTCGCGGTTAGGGCAATGGTAGAAGGAGTTCCCACATAGGTGGGAGCGAGTGTGACGCCGGTCACGATTTGGAGCGCCGGCACGATCGTGATAGTCACCGCCTTGGTGGCGCTCGCGAACCCGATCGCATTTGCGGTGACATTGAAGGTGAAGGTTCCGGTCTGCTGCGGTGTTCCGCTCAGCAGGCCGCCCGGAGTCATCGTCAATCCGGGAGGCGCGCCGGGCGCCGACCAGTTATATGGCGTGGGCGCATCGGAAGCTTGGAACTGCAGCGAGTAGGGCGTTCCCGCATCCGCGCCCGGCAGTGTCGATGGCGTAATAATCTGCATCACGCCGATCGAATACGCCTGCTGCCCGGAGATGGAGCTGTCGGTGGCGCGGATCGTGAAATTGTAGGTTCCGCCCGCGGTCGGAACACCGCTGATCCGGGCTGTTGTCGGACTGCCAGCGATGTTGGAGAGCTGCAGACCGGGCGGGAGCTGGCCCGCAGCGAGGCTATACACATAGTTCCCGCTCTGCCCGCCGCTCGCGGTCAAATTGGCGACATAGTTACTGTTGATGGAGCCGAAAGGCAGCGGCGGTTGCGGCGAAATCGTGATGCTCTGAGCCGGAGCGGTGGCGGCCAGCGTCAGGGCAAACCCCACCACCGCGCAGTATTTCTTGGCGATTTTCATGTGTGTTCAAACCTTACGGAAGCGCTTTGAGCTTAGATGCAACCCGCTTCTTAGCGTTACGATCGGGCGCCAGTTGCGCGGCCTTTTCGTAAGCGATCTTCGCTTCCGCCGTGTTCTTGCGGCCGGCTTCCAGATCGCCGGTCAACTCGAAAATCTCGAAGTTTTGCGACTCGACCGCGGAAGCTGCGCGAAGTTCGGCGAGCGCGCCCTCGGTGTCCGCCGTTTTGATCAGCAGCTGCGCCAGTGCCAGGTGCGCCGCTACATACTTGGGCTTCTCCTGCACGACGGCCCTGTACTGCTCGATCGCACCCGCATTGTCGCCGCGCGCAGCCAGCGTTTCGGCCAGGCTCAACTGCGACGCGGTGAAGCCCGGCGACTGGCGCAGATTCTCGCGCCACAAGTCGATCGCTTCCTGCTGTCGATTCTTGTCGGAAGCTAAGAGCAGCGCCAGGTTGTGACGGGCGCTGTACAGCTTGGGATTCTTCGCCAGCGCGTCTTTGTAAAATTGCTCGGCTTCGGAACGCTTGCCCTGCGCGGCCTTCAGCGTCCCCAATGCGTTCGAAGGCTCGGCCGAACTGCTGGCGCGCTTCATGGCCTCGCGATACGCGTTCTCCGCATCCTTGTTGCGATTCAGCCGCTGGTAAACCAGCCCCAGGTTGTAATGCAGATAGCTGTACTGCGGCGTCAGTTTGATGGCCTGCTGGTAATATTTGATCGCCGATTTGTAGTCGCCGGTTTCGACCGACGCCAGCGCGGCGTTATGCAGTGGATACGACCAATGCTGCGCGCGCTTGGCCGCGTCGCGAAACGCCGGCAGTGCTTTGTCGAACTGGGCCTGCTCCAGGTAAGCGATTCCGAGTGCGTTAAAACCGTACGCAGTGTTGGGATCGATGCGCACGGCTTGTTCCAGCAGATTCGCCGCGTTGGTGTAGCTCTCCGGCTTTTTGTCGAACAGCAGCGCGCGGCCGCGGAAGAAATCCTGGCGAGCTTCGAGGAACCGCGATCCTTCGTTCAGCGTACGAGCTGCGTCCATGTAGCGCGCACCCTGTGCAAAGTCCGACTGCGACTGCGGGATCTCGTCGCCGGTCAGATAGCGCAGCAGAATTTCCTGCGCCTTGTCCTCGAGCGCGACGCGCAATTCGTTTTCGGCGGTGATGTACTGACCCGCCGGGTCGGTGCCCAGCTGATTCTTGAAATCGCGCAGTAAGTCGAATGCGCCGCCCCGCTGATCGGGAAGAATTTGTCCGGCGGCGATCGCCGCGCGGTAACGCTCCAGTGTCTCGGTCGCTTGCGGTGGCAATGGCGGCGGGCCTTCGGCGGTGCTGGCCAGGTACATGGGTTGTCCGCTGCGTGCATCCCACAACATTGGGAAATGCGTCAACTTCATCTCGGCGGGCTTCTTGGTGTCCGACAGTCGCATTTCCGCGTCGTAGGTCCCGAACTCGCGCGGAGATTGTTTGCGGCTGGTCGCCTTGGTTACTTGCGCGGTGACATAGCTCACCAGCTCGCCGGCGTCCACCACGCCATCTGAGTTTTCGTCCGCCGCGCCCAAGAGTCCCTTGAGCAGGAAATAGCTGAAGACGCCGTGTCCGCCTCCATACTGGTCGCTCTCGACGGACACCTGGTTCGGCTTGCTGGCCAGAAATCCGAACAGCTTCCCGGGCGCTCCGCCCAGAGCCTCGACGGTGCTCGCCATATTGGCAGTCGACATTTGAGACACGGCACCAGCCTTGCATACGTCGACAAACATAACCACGCGAGCCACTTTTTCAAGTTGCTGCGTGAAGAGCTCCTGCAATTCGTTCACCGCCAGAGCGGTGGATTTCAGATCCTGCGGATCGGCATCATGTGTAAGGATGAATGCGCTTTTCGACCCCGGCGCTTCCACCGTCCCATGCCCCGCAATGAGGATGATGACTGTGTCATTCTTCCCCGCACGACGTTTCAAAAAGTCGTTGAAGCCGAGGCGCAGCGCACCCGTAGTGGCGTGCTCGTCGGTCAGGAGCAGAATGTTCTCCTTGGGCACGCCGCCTCCTCGCGGAGTTTGCAGAAGATCCGCCATAGAAGTAGCGTCGGCATTGGCGAACAACAGATTAAGCTCCGGCTTCTTGAACTTGGAGACGCCCAGCAGCAGCGCGAACGTTTGCCCTCCCTGCGGTCCGGTAGCTGCTGCAGCGGCCTGCTGGGATTGAATGGTCTGCGCGAGAACGTAGAGCTTGTCGTTGATCCAGGCGGTATCATCGCCGAAAACCGCGCGCAGCTTGCCGTAGATGAAGCCAGCGTCGTTCAGCAGGTTGTACTTCTCGAAGATCGCCGCAGCAGACACCAGCGCAGTCGGATCGTTGGCCGCGACGGCCGCATCCAGCGGAGTAAGTTCGGCGACGACAGCGGCGTCCAGCTTGTTGCGATCGGTGAGCTTGAATTCGAACCGAGTTAGCGTCGCTCCGACGTGCTGCTGGCTCGCGACCGCCACGCGCAACGTCGTCGGAAGAATGCAGCTTCGCGGCAGCGGCTCGTCCGACAGCTTGCCGGTTTTGACCTTCAGCGTGGCTTTGTCCAGACGAACTTCGCCCGCGGCCGTCAGGGTCTGCAGCGTCTTCGACGGGCAGAACATGAACTTCGCGGGACCTGCGGTGGTGCGCAGTCCGTCGCCGGCGTAAAGCAGGTCGCCCGCGCGCGCGTCGAGCGGCGTTTCCTGTCCTTCGCGCAGCAGTTTCGCGCCGCCGGGATTGAGGATCAATCCCAGAGACTCTTGCTTCTGTGCAGGTTGATCGGCGAGGGCGGCGACGCTGGAGAGCAACGTCACCCAAATACATCTCACGTAAGGTTTACGCATTACCGCTATTCTTGGATGATAAAGCATTGGTGAGACGTGGATGCAATTAAATGTGGGGCCGGCAATTTGCCGGCAAGGCGGCTGGTAGCTGGCTTTTGGAAGCCGACGTGGACGTCGCCTCGCCGCCAGGACTGGCAGCCCCACAGGCAGTGCTGTTATTAAGGGCATGGCATGAGCACTTTGCAGATCCACGACACAACGGCGCGGGCAATTCGCGTCAGCGGTGACTCGTTGAAGCTGGATCTCTCGGCCGGAAACAAGTCGGGGCGAGACCCAAGACCTATTGCGCCGCTGGTTGGCCTCCCGGCCACCGCGAAGCAAAAAGCGCAAATAACACCTGCTTCGCTGTGCTCGGCCGCCGCGCAGACGACGACCTCTCGAATCCAGCAAGATCAGTGGGGAAGTGTCTACTGCTTGCCCGCCGGCTCCGGTACCGGTTCTGGCAGCAGCGACGTCGCGGTGTACAAACTCACCGGCTGGCTCTTGCCACGCACCTCGAAAGACCCGAGCAGCGACGTTTCCATCGCGCCGTTGAGCAATTCTTGCGTCGCGCCGCTCATCAGCAGTTTAGTGTGGCGCTCCTTATTGAGACTCTCGAGGCGCGAGGCCAGATTCACCGTGTCGCCCAGAACGGTGTATTCCATTTTGTCCTTGGATCCGATGTTGCCTACCACCACGGTGCCGCTATGGAGGCCCGAGCCCGTCGAGAAGCGGCTAGGCGCGGTGACCATCTCGTAGGCGCAGCGCACGCCGCGTGCCGCATGATCGCCAGGAGTTGAACCCTCGTCGTCGTCCGAAAATACTGCGAGGATCCCGTCGCCGATGAACTTGTTCACATGGCCGTGATACTTCACGATGATCGCCACCATCTGCGCCATGTATTCGTTGAGCTGTTCGACCAGGAGTTCGGGACCGTGATCCTGACACATTTTGTCGGTGTACGCCGTGAAGCCGCGAATGTCGGTAAACAAGATCGTCACTTCGAGCGTCTTGCCGGTCAGCTCGATCTTCTCGCTTCTGTCGAGGCCCTTCACAACGTCCTTGCCGACGAACAGCGTAACGGCGTTGCTGAACAGCCGGCGGCGTTTCTCTTCGGTCGCGAAGCGGAACGCGATCGATCCCACCAGGCAAAAGACCAGCGCGGCGAGCGTTTCCGACGTCGACAGAATCTTCCCGTTCAGGAACATCCAGTGTGTGATTACAGCGATCGCTGCCGCCACCAGGATCAGGAGCCCAACCGCGCGACCCGCCGAAAACCGGACTGAGATGAACGCGGCAATCACCGTTGCCAGGATGAGCGCAAGATTGCGCACCCAGTTCTGTACCGGCAGCAGGAACTTACCTTCGAGCAGCGTGTGGATGGTGTTGGCGTGAATCTCGACTCCAGCGGTTAGATTCTTGGTGCCCTTGAGCGCCGTATAAAACGGCGTACCGAAAGTATCGATGCCGCGGATGTCAGTGCCGATCAAGACGATCTTGCCTTGGACCAATTTACGTAGCTCCTCGACCTCGCCCTTGTCCCCCTTGGCAATGAAATCGACGATTGACATGCGCGGGAAGGTGTCCGGTCCGCCCGCGAAGTGGATCGCAATACTGCGCTGCGGGGTGAGGGGGATGAGCTTGCCATCCAGTGTTAGTCGCCCGTTTTCGAAAACTGCTTCCTTGTCGAGGAACTTCTCCGTGACCCGCATAGCCAGTGATCGCTCGGGCGGCGGAGCCTTGGGGTCGGGAGAGACCGACTCGATCAGTTCCTGGGAACGGACGAAGTCATCCGGATCGACCGTCAGATTCGTAAATCCTGCGAGGCCCATGGCGGCGGCCATCATGTTGACGGGTACCTTCAAACGCTCCTGGTCGCCATTTATTTGCGACGCGTAGCCGATAACGACAGGCATGGGAGCCAGGGTTACTGCTTCGGCGAGGAGACGATCGTTGTCCTTGGCCCACTCTTCTACGGAGATGCCGAACGCCAAATCGAGTCCGACGACTTTCGCGCCACCAAGTCCGGCGGCCTTGATGGCGGCGGCGTAATGCTGATGCCAGAAAATCCCCGGTTCGCGGTAGGCGTTGTTGGCCCTCTCGTCAAGGGTGACCAGGAAGACGTCCGAAACCCGCTCGTCCCCGCGCCACACGAAGTGCGCGTCGTAGGTTTTCAGGTTGAGCTGGGTGAAAAAGTGCGTGCTGCTCAGCAGACGCGCGGCCACGGCGCTGACCAGCGCAATCGCCGCCACGATCGCCCAGCGTCGCCAATGGGTGCCCATGTTAACCTGCATCTTACTACGATAAGAATGCAGTACTCGATGGAATCGGCGACGTCTCTGGTGGGCATTGGGGGGCGGACGCCCACGTCCGCGCGGGTTCCCCTGGACCCGCCAGTCGCAAAAATCACCGGGGCGACCAGGGGGTCTGCGGACCGGGGGGTCCGCCCTCCCACGTTCTTGCTCTGGACGCTGCTCCTCGCAGCGCCGCTTTTCGCGCAAACCACACAGGGTCTGATCTCCGGCCGATTGGTCAGCACTGTCACCGGTCAAGGCATCGGCGGCGCCGTAGTCGAATACTCCAGCACCTCCAGCACACAGGGCGGAAATTCGCCCGCCGACGCGAAGGGCTACTACACTCTGCCGCTGCTTTCTCCCGGCACCTATCGCGTGCGCGTGAACTCGCAGGGCTTCCAGTCACAGGAAGTGCAGGAGCTCGAACTGCCGGTCGCTGCGCGTATCGAGCTCGATTTCCGCATGCGACCCCTCAGCGACGTGTGGGAAACCGGCCAGTTCAACAGCGTATTTCTGCCGGGCCAGCGAACCATCGTTACGTTCTTCGGTCCCGACGTCGACACCAGCCGCTCCGGATCTTTCGAGGCCACCAAAGGACGCACCGGGGCGCTCGAATCGACAGTTTCTGAAGTGATTGATTCGAAGTTGCTCGGCAATCTGCCGCTTGAAGGTCGCGACGTATATACACTGCTGATCACACAGCCCGGCATCACGTCGGACGCCGCCACCGGGCGCGGCCTCGGTCTTTCGGCCATCGGGCAGCGACCCTCGGCGTCGAATTTTTTGCTCGACGGAGTAGAGAACAACAACTACCTGATCACCGGACCGCTGGTCACCGTCGCGCCCGAAGCGATTCAGGAATACCGTATCTCGACCAACAATTTTTCGGCCGAGTATGGGCGAACTTCGGGATTTTTGGCCAATGCGATCACACGCGCGGGAACAGATCAGTACCACGGCACGTTGTATTTTTATCTGGAAAACGATGTGCTTAACGCCAATAGTTTTCAGCACAACTTGAACGCCGGCACGATCCTCAGCCAGATCAAGCCCTTCATACCGGCCGCCGAATTCGCCAAGCTGCCAACGCGCGCGCCGCGTACGCCCACGAAACAAATCCAACCTGGCTTCGTGCTCACCGGGCCGCTGATCCGCAATCGCCTGTACGGGTCGAGCTCCGGTGAATATTTCCGCAGTCGCAGTTTCCAGGATCCGCAGATCTTCGATTTTCCGACCCCGTCATTGATCGCATTCGCGCAGCCGGCCCGCGATTCCTACCAGCTTCTGACGAAGTATGCACCGCCCGCGTCGATTCCGACGCCCAGCACTTTTACTGGGGTCAGCCTGATCGCTCCGCCCGTTTTTTTAAACCGCCGCTTATACATCGAGCGGCTCGACTACATCACGCCCTCGGGCCGCGATCACCTCACAGGCCGCGTGATTCTCAACCGACTCGGCAATCCGACCTTCATCTGGACGCCGTATCCCGATTTCACGTCTACGCTGATGCACAACACCATCGCGCCCGCCATTACGCTGACGCACAACTTCCGGCCTGGACTGACTACCGAGGCGCGGGTCAGCTACAGCGACGACGACCTGCACTGGAATCGCCCGCATCCGGAAGTTCCGACGCTCGCCGCCGCCGATGCCAACAACGGATTGGTCATAACGTTGCCCGGCAGTCCCGCGTTTTACGAATACAAGAACGTCAATCGAAGCTGGGAGATGTTGGATAACGTGGTTTGGGCGCGCGGACAGCATCTGTTCACCTTCGGCGGCGGTGCGCTGATGCGGCGATCGGGCGGTTATCTCACCGCCGGCCGCGACACACAGTACTTGTTCGGCAGCGTGATCAACTTCGCGCTCGACGCACCCTTCAGTTTCAGTGCCCCGCTGGATCGCGACAAGCTTGCGACGTTGTCGGCGCCGGGCTACGATCGCACCTTCAAGTACCGCCAGTTCAACCTGTTCGCGCAGGACACCTGGAAGCTCACTTCGCGCCTCACCTTGAATTACGGGCTTCGCTGGGAAGTTTTCGGCGGGCCACGCAACACCGGCCCGGTAAAAGACGACCTGATCGTGCTGGGTCCGGGACCAGATCTGGCGACGCAGCTTGTAGGCGCGACCCTGACCGCTCCGCCAGCGAACTCCGGCGATCAGCAGTTGTTCGGCACCGATTACAAGGATTTCGCGCCGCGCGTGGGCGCGTCCTACGATTTGTTCGGAACAGGCCGCACACTGCTCCGCGGCGCTTACGGAATCTTTTACGATCGTCCCTTCGACAACCTCTGGGAGAACCTGCGGAGCAACAACCTGCTGCTCATGCAGGCCTCGCTCTCGGGCGCGCGAACCCACTTCCTGGGGCCCGTCGCGGCGCAGGTCGCTGCACTCGCGCCACGCACCATCTCCAGCAATTTCCCCGACCTCACGCTGGTGCCCTACGATCTGAAGAACGGATACGCGCAGAGTTATTTCGGTGGGGTACTGCATCGCTTCAGCAATTCCTTCACGCTCGAAGTCAACGCCTCCGGTTCCTACGGTCGCCGGTTGATCACTACCGACCTGGTGAATCGCGATTTCACCACCAACGCCGGCCGCATCAATCCCGCCTTCACGCAGGACGTTTCTTATCGCGCCGCACAGGGATTTTCGAACTACAACGGGCTGACCACGGTGGCTCGCTATCGCGCCAGCCGCGGCTTCCTGCAGGCCACGTACACCTGGAGCCACACTATCGACAACCAGAGCGAGCCGCTGCTGGGCGACTTCTTCAATCTCAAGTTCACCGATGCGACAGCGAATCAGGGTCCCGGCGGACGTGCGGCGTTTACTAAGCAGTTCAACTCGCAAATCGATCGCGGCAATGCGACCTTCGATCAGCGTCACAACTTCATTGTGTTCTCGTATTGGTCGCTGCCCTCGCCATCCCGCACGGGACGCATGGGACGAGCGCTCAACTCCGTGCTGGGCGACTGGGGAGTGAGCGAGATGGCGGCGTTCCGCTCCGGCTTCCCCTACAACCTGATCGCGCCTACGAATGCGGTAAAGCCCTTGGGCGTGATCGCCAACAATCGTCCGAACGTGCTGGATCCGAACGCGGTTTTTCTATCGCCTTCTGTGCCAGTCCCAGGTGGAAAGAAGCTGCTGAACACCGACAACTTCACCGTGCCCGCTATCAGCACACTGGGGAATATGGGACGCAATGCGCTCTCGGGTCCGGGATTCTATAACGTCGACTTGGCGATCTCCAAGTCCTTCGCGCTGCCGTGGCTGGGCGAATCGGGCCGCGTGGGGTTACGCGTGGATGCGTATAATGTCCTGAACCACGCGAATCTTGGAAACCCGGTGACCCAGCTGAGAGATCCAAATTTCGGAGTCGCATTTTACGGGAGGTCGGGCGCGGGCAACGGATTCCCCGCCACCAGTCCGCTCAACGAGACCCCGCGCGTCCTGCAGCTTTCCGTGAGGATGACATTTTAGGTTAGGGTGAAACAACCGATTCATGCCAGAAGATCTATGGCGGTTGAAGTTGAAGTTCTGGGGCGTGCGGGGATCAATCCCGACTCCAGAACCGCAGAACGTTCGGTTCGGCGGCAACACGTCCTGTGTCGAGGTGCGGGTGCCGAATGGCGAGCCGATCGTGCTCGACGCGGGTACTGGCATCCGGCCGCTCGGACTGGCCATGAAGGGTATGGCGCCGGTCCATATCTTCTTCACGCACTTTCACTGGGACCACATCCAGGGTCTTCCGTTTTTCTCGCCACTGTATAACCCTAAGTGTCCGGTCGTGCTGTATTCGACGGTGTATTCGGGGCCGCTGCGCGAAACGCTCGAAGGTCAGATGAGCCGGCCTTACTTTCCGGTGGACCTCAGCCTGGTTTCTTCCAAGCTATGCTTCGTCGACCTGGGCGCCGATCCGGTTCGGCTAGGCGACGTCACGCTTACGCCCTTCCCGCTGCATCATCCGCAGGGCTGCGGCGGATACCGTGTCGAGCGAAACGGCGCGGTCATCGTCTATGCCACGGATCGCGAGCATGGCAATCCGGAGATGGACGCCGTGCTGAAGGAATTCGCGAAAGGCGCCGACGTGTTGATCCACGATGCGCAGTACACACCCGAAGAGTACGAGCGCTTCAAAGGCTGGGGCCACAGCACTTGGGAAGAAGCGGTGAAGGTCGCGCAGGAATGCGGGGTGAAACAGTTGGTGCTGTTCCACCACGACCCGAATCACGACGACACCGCGATGATGAACATCGTAGAGGATGCGCGGGTGCGCTTCCCCAATACGATCGCCGCTCGCGAGGGCGAAGTGATCACCGTTTAGGGCGCTCATTTGAGGACACGCGTGCTAAGTCGCGCGGCGTGTCTCCTGAATCTGCGATTCCGGGATATCGCCGGTATTTCCAATAGCTTCGTCGACTATCTCGGATCTCAGCGTCACTTCAGAGGTAAAGACCTGATCCTTGTGCCTCGCACGCTTACCCGAAGGACGCATCCTCCATCCAAAGCGTTTTCGTGGTCGTTCCAGACCGACGTGAGTAGCGCAACGAAATCCGCAGCCTGAAGCCTCTGCCATCGAATCAACACGACTGATGGCCAGGTCGCGGACGTCAGCGCCAGGATTTGGGGAAAATCCCGGTCTAGTGTCACGACGACCGGCGACTCAGCTGCAGCTCGATCAAGAATGGCCACGTCCGAAGCGTCGTGCATGCCGATTTCGCGGACATGCACAGCATCCCAACCACGCTCGCGCAAGGTCGAACCGGCGCCGGCGGGCAAGCCCTGGTCCAGAAGGACCCGCTTCATGCCGCGTCGAAATGAAGATCGATGGTGCCGTCCACGGTCGCAGCGGCGAATGCAAGTGCCTGTTGCAGGTCTTCCTCTTGGAGGTCCGGGAAATCCGCGAACAGCGCCGTTCGTTCCGGATAAGCCGCCAGGATTTCCAGCACCCGGCGTACCGTGATGCGCAGGCCGCGAATGCACTATTGACCACCCATCTTGCCGGGCTCGACGGTAATCCGGTCGAACGGAGGCTTCAACTGCATGCGACCATTATGTCGCACACCGCGCGAATCTTCACGATCTCACAGGCAGTCGGTGCACCACGATCCTAATCATGACTACACCGCGATGATGAACATCGTAGAGGATGCGCGCGTGCGCTTCCCCAACACCATCGCCGCGCGCGAGGGCGAAGCGATCACGGTTTAGTTTGGATGGCGCGACCTCCTGATCGCGCGAATGAAGCAATCCTACTTGTGCGCGATCACCGTGATCTCGATCCTCGCGGCACCCACCAGTTTCGCGACCCCCACTGTCGTTCGCACCGGCCGCGGCTCCTTAAACACCCCGGTGTAGACCGCATTCATTCGCTCGAACATGCTCATGTCGGTGAGGTACACGGTCGACGAGACTACGTCCGAAAAGTTCATCCCCCCCGCCTCCAGAATCGCCCCGACGTTCTTCAGGCACTGCTTTACCTCGTCCTCGAAGTTCTCCGGCAGAGCGCCATTCGCCATGCCGACTTGGCCGGCGACGTATAGCGTGTCGCCTACTAGAATCCCCGCGCTATACGGCCTGCCCGTCGGGAAATCCTTGGGGGTTACCACCTTTTTGGGGCCCGCCGCCTGCATCGCTGCCCCTAAGGCAAGTACTAATACCACTGTCTCCAGCCACGGTAAGGTTTTACGCATTCACGAATCATATCTCATGCCTAGGCGGATAGTTAGGTCGACCGGTACCCGTGTACTGTACTCGAATGGGCCAAGTACCCTATTGTTGCTGCGCGTCCCACAAGCGAAACTCAACATGGAGCCCCGGAACAGAACCGTGGGCGCAGAATTGAGGTGCCATGACCGTGAGTCAACAGGGGAACGCACAGGCTGACCGCCGCCACTCGGATCGCTTTCCGATCGAGCGCGAAGTGCGGTATCGCGTTTTGAATAAACGCAGTGGCGAAGAGGTGGGCGATGGCAAAACCATCAATATCTCTAGCTCCGGAGTCTTGTTCACGTCCGAGCACATCCTCTTGCCGGGACGGCGCCTGGAGCTGTCCATCAGTTGGCCGGCACAGTTAAACAACCGCTGCGCGCTTAAACTGGTCGCGCGAGGCCGTGTCGTGCGCTTCGAAAGCGGACGCGCCGCGCTCGAGATTCAACAATACGAGTTCCGAACGCAAGCGACCACCGCTCGCACAGGCGCTGGGATGCTCGCCGTCCAATAGCTGGAGGGCGGACCGAATTGGGGCGCGGACCCCCTGGTCCGCGGTCGACGCCCTCGTCGACCCTCCTACTTCACCCTTCCAGTTCGCCGCAGGATCCAATCCGCCATCAGTTCCAGCGCTTCTGGCGCGAACGTTTCTTCCAACTCGCCGTACTCGGCTGGCGTGCACTTCTTGCAGTGCTGGAACAAATGATTCAGCCCAGGCAGTTCCTTGGTCGTGAAATCCGGATTCCCCGCCGCCTTCAACGCCGCCTCGATCGCCGGCAGATTCTGCCCCGCAGGCACCTGCGTGTCCTTCGATCCGTTCAGCGCCAATACTGGAGTCTTCAGCTTGCGGAGCGACACTGCGGGATCGTGGAACATAAACGATCGCATCTCCGGCTGATTGAACTGCGCGATCTGCGACCTCATGGTGCCGTCGGCGGTCGCGGCCAGCTTGCGTTTCTCCTCCGGCATTGCGGCTTTGCGTTCCTCCCAGGCGGCCCAAGCTTTCGCCGCGGCTTTCTTCTCGTCCGGCTCCGAACGGAAAACGTCGAACAGCATGGTCTGCAATTCGCGATTTTCCGCGATCATGGCGTCGGTCGCTCCGCCGGCGCGAGAAATCGCGGCAGCCTGCGCATACAGCAGTGTTACGCCGTCGACACCGGTTCCCGCCAGCATCACCACGAATGCGATGTCACTCGATTTCGCAGCCGCCGCCGGTCCCACCACGGCGCCCTCACTGTGACCGATCACGCCGATCTGCTTCGAGTCGATTTCCCGGCGGCCCTTGAGAAAAGTCACTCCGGCCAAAACATCGGTGACAAAATCTTCGAGCGTCGAACGCACCGAGTTGCCGGTGGATTTACCCATCCCTCGGTCATCCACGCGCAGCACGGCGATTCCACGTCGTGTCAGGAAATCCGTGATCACCCAGAATGGCTTGTGACCCATTAGCGACTCGTCGCGATCCTGCGGCCCGCTGCCGGTGATCAGGAGCGCCGCTGGAAACGGACTGACACCTTTCGGAATGGTCAGCGTGCCGGCCAGCCGCACTGCACCCGACGTGTACGTCACCTCTTCCGATTCGTACGGAAACGGCGGCTTGGGGTTTTGCGGGCGGTTCGGCGCCTCGATCTTCTCGACGCGTTTGAAGACCAGCGCCAGCGGCGCGCCCTGCGTGAAAGTGCCCGTAATCTGCGCGCCGTCGTCGCTCAGCGTTCCGTCAAAGGTCGCGGTCATGTTGGGCATCTCCAAGCGCAGCTTGTTGCCGGTGACGGTGGTTTGCTGCACCGGGATTCCCATGGCGCTTTGATCGATGCTATCGAGCGTCGATTTGTACGCGCCCGCGCTGCTTCGGGTAACGTGCAGACCTAGCCGCAGCTTTACCGCGCCGGTGTCGAGCGTGCCCTGATAGGTGCCCTCCAGTTTCCCCGGTTGCGCGGCGCCTATCGACGCAGCCAGCAGCAGCAACCCTATTCGTCGGAGCATTTCTTGATTCTAGAACCGTGGCGCGGGCTTAGGCTGTTGTGGCGCGGGCTTCAGCCCGCAGCGGCGGCTTTAGCCGGCGAATCAAGTGAGGTCCGCGCCGGACCCCCTGGTCCGGCCGCTATAAAATAACAACGATGCTGCTGCGTGTCGCGATCTTCTCGGCCTGGTGCATCGCCTGCGCCGCGCAGGACTTCACCAAGGACGTCAAGCCGATCTTCGAAAAGCGCTGCTTCGGCTGCCACGGCCCCACCCAACAGATGAGCGGTTTGCGGCTGGATTCGGCGGATGTGGCGCAACGTGCCGCCAGCAAAGTGCTCGATCGGGTGACCAGCACGCAGAAGGGTTTTTTCATGCCTCCGATGGGGCCTCGGCTCAGCGACAGCGAGA
The DNA here is from genome assembly GCA_036006545.1 of Bryobacteraceae bacterium. Classification (GTDB taxonomy): domain Bacteria; phylum Acidobacteriota; class Terriglobia; order Bryobacterales; family Bryobacteraceae; genus Palsa-187. Next base: position 26,236 of record DASYPO010000224.1, on the reverse strand, counting down.
TCGCCAAAATCCAGCAGTGGGTCACAGCCTCTGCTGGCCCAGTTACTGCCGCGCGATCGACGCACTGGGCATTTCAACCCGTGGTGAAACCGCCGCGACCCTTGGTGTCACAGCGCGAGTGGGTGCGCACGCCGATCGATCGATTTGTTCTCGCGCGCCTCGAAAAGGAAAAAATCGCGCCCTCGCCTGAAGCCGATCGTTACACCCTCATCCGACGTCTGAGTCTGGACCTCACGGGACTTCCGCCAACGCCCAAGGAAATCGCCGAGTTTGTTGCCGATAAGCGACCGGATGCATACGAGCGCGTGGTCGACCGCTTGCTGATTTCGCCGCACTATGGCGAGAAATGGGCGCGCGCGTGGCTCGACCTCGCGCACTATGCCGATAGCGACGGCTACGAAAAAGACAACTCGCGCCCGTGGGCCTGGCGCTATCGCAACTGGGTGATCGAAGCGCTGAATCGCGATGAGCCCTTCGACCAATTCACCATCGAACAGCTCGCCGGAGATTTGCTTGAAAAACCCAGTGTCGAGCAGCGCGTCGCCACTGGTTTTCTACGGAACACGCTCACCAACCGCGAAGCCGGTGTGGATCGCATCGAGGCGCGGTTCGAGCAAATCGTGAATCGAACCAATACGGTCGCCACCACCTGGCTGGGTCTCACAGTCGGCTGTGCGCAGTGCCACAACCACAAGTTCGATCCGATTTCGCAGCAGGAATATTACAAGATGTTCGCCTTCTTCGATCACGCAGAAGAAGAGGACATCGACGCGCCGCTGCCCGGCGAGCAGGCGCCCCCGCCTGAGTATCAAGCCAAGCGCGATCAGATTCTCGAACAGTATTGGGTCCGCGAATTGATGGGCCCCTGGGAACGGCGTTTGCGCGAGGCGCATAATAATCCCGGCCTGAATCTCGAATGGGATTTCCAGGCCACCGAGTTTCGCGCCGCAGTCGATCACGCGCTGCATCTGCTGAGCGACGACCCCGCAAAACGGTCGCGCCGCGAATGGGATCGCATGATCGGGTGGTTCGTGGGGCACATCGGTCCCGACTATGCGAAGGACAAGCGGACCGCCGGGCAAATGCGCGAGGCGCGCGAAAAACTCGACGCGTTGTTTGCCGCGCTCCCGCCCTACACGCAGGCCCCTGCCATGCGTGACGACCCGACCATTCCCCCGACCAACCTCCGCTTGGGTGGCGATTACAAAACGCTGGGTGAGGCGGTATCACCGGGCACGCTCGCGGTATTGCCTCCGCTCGAAGCTGGAGCAAATGCGAGCCGGCTCGATTTCGCGCGCTGGCTGGTGTCGCGCGATCACCCCCTGACCGCGCGCGTCGCAGTGAACCGCATCTGGCAGGAGTTTTTCGGACGCGGCCTGGTGCGCACCTCTGAAGATTTTGGGACGCAGGGCGAGAAGCCGACGCATCCCGAGCTGCTCGATTGGTTGGCCAGCGAGTTCGTCGAAAACGGCTGGAGCATGAAGAAGATCGAGAAGATGATCGTGATGTCGGCCGCGTATCGGCAATCGTCGAACTCGCGTCCCGATCTTGAGGCGTCCGATCCGGAGAACGCTCTGATCGCTCGCCAAGCTCGCCTGCGCTTGCCCGCCGAACTGATTCGGGACCAAGCGTTGGTGGCAAGCGGACTGCTCAATTCCGTCATCGGCGGCCGTGGGATTCGTCCTCCGCAACCCAAGGGTGTCGCCGAGCTGTCCTACGCCAACAGCGTGAAGTGGCGCGAGAGCACAGGCGCAGATCGCTACCGGCGCGGCCTCTACATCCACTACCAGCGCACCGCGCCCTACCCGCAGCTTGCGAATTTCGACGAGCCGGATTCGAACGTCGCGTGCGCGCGGCGCCGGCGATCGAATACGCCGCTGCAGGCGCTGAACCTGCTCAACGATCCGGTGTTCTACGAAACCGCGCAGGCGCTGGCCAAGCGCATCGAAGCCGAAGGCGGCGACAATCCGCTGGCGTACGCGTACCGATTGACGGTGGGCCGCGATCCGTCGCCCAGCGAGCGCGCGCGCATCGAGCAGTTTCGATCGAAGGGCGGCACTTGGGTCGGCGTCGCACGGGTTCTTCTCAATCTGGACGAACTGATCACGAGGGAATAGTCATGAACATCCACGACTATCTCCGTATCCAATCCCGCCGCAATTTCTTCCGCACCTGCGCGGGTGGAATCGAAACCATCGCGCTTGCGAACCTGCTCGCAGGCGACGGCCGCGCCGCCGATTCAACTGCGTCGGCGACCAATCCGCTCGCACCTAAAGCGCCGCACTTCGCGCCCAAAGCCAAGAACGTCATTTTCCTGTTCATGGAAGGCGCGCCCAGCCAGATGGATCTGTTCGATCCCAAGCCGGCGCTGCAAAAGTATCACGGCCAATCGCTGCCGCCGTCGATGACCAAGGATCTGCGCCTGGCGTTCATTAAGCCCAGCGCCGCCGTGCTCGCCAGTCCGCGGATCTTCAAGCCGCACGGACAAAGCGGCATCGAATTTTCCGATTTCATCCCCAACATCGCCTCCTGCGCCGACGATATTTGCCTCGTCCGCGGCATGGTCACCGACGCCTTCAATCATCATCCCGGCCAGTTGCTGCTATTCACCGGGAGCCAGCAGTTTGGACGCCCGACGCTGGGCGCGTGGGTGCTATACGGGCTCGGATCGGAATCGCAAAACCTGCCGGGATTCGTGGTGCTCAGCTCGGGCGTTGGCACCAGCGGCGGCGCGTCGAATTTCGCGCCCGGATTTCTGCCGTCGGCCTACGGTGGCGTGATGTTCCGCGGCGGCCCCGAGCCGATTCTCTACTTGTCGAACCCCGAGGGCGTGACCGCGCAGCAACAGCGCGCCGAACTCGACGTGCTTCGCGACCTCAACCAGGAGCGGCTGAAAAAAACGGGCGACGTCGAGATCGCTTCCCGCATCGCGTCTTACGAACTCGGGTTTCGCATGCAATCCGCCGCGCCCGACCTGATCGATTTCTCGAAGGAATCCGCGGCGACGCTCGATATGTACGGCGTCAACCAGGAACCCACGCGCCCGTTCGCCACCAATTGCCTGCTGGCGCGCCGCATGGTCGAGCGCGGCGTGCGCTTCGTCATGTTGATGCATGCCAGTTGGGATCAGCACACGTATCTGAATCGGGAATTGAAAAAGAATTGCGCGATTACCGACCAGCCTACCGCGGCGCTGATCCGCGATCTGAAGCAGCGCGGGCTGCTGGATTCGACATTAGTGGTCTGGGGCGGGGAATTCGGGCGCACGCCCATGGTCGAGAATCGCGTCACGTCGGATCCTGAGAATGCCGGTCGCGATCATCATCCGTTCGGCTACAGCATTTTCATGGCGGGCGGCGGCATCAAGGGCGGTACAGTTGTCGGCAAAACTGACGATCTAGGGTTCAATGTGGTCGAAGACAAAGTCCACGTGCACGACTTGCAGGCGACCATCTTGAATCGGCTCGGTTTCGATCACACGAAACTCAGCTATCGTTACATGGGTCGCGATTTCCGGCTGACCGACGTCGAAGGTAACGTCGTACAAAAAATGCTTGCCTGAGGAGGCAAACGTGATGCGAACGTTTATCGCCGTGGTGGTGGGGTTCGTAGCAGCGAGTCTGATTCCGATGAACCGCCAAAGCGTCAACGCGGCCGAGCCCACCTGCGGCAAAAACGGCAAGTCGCACGTACGTACCACATTGTATTTCGGTATGTCGCGCAGCAGCGGTGCGATTTCCGACGCCGAATGGGCCGGATACCTCCGCGACGAAGTGACCCCGCGCTTCCCCAACGGGCTTACCGTTTGGGACGCCGACGGCCAGTGGCGCGCCGCGGACGCGACCATCAGCCGCGAACGCGCCAAGGTGTTGCTGGTGGTGCACGACGGAAAATCGAAATCGCAACAGTCGCTGATCGAGCTGGTGGACCGCTACAAGGCGATGTTCCAGCAGGAATCGGTGTTGTGGGAAAGCGCCGGCGTCTGCGCCGCGTTCTAGCGCGGCGGGCCGTGGCGATACCCGATCCCCTGCGGCGTCTGCACCTCGTGCCATCCCATGCATCTGAGCGACTGCAGATCGGGCGGCCGGCTGGCGAAATCGGTGAATACAGCCGCCATCGCCGGGCCGCAGAGCGACGCAACCGCGCTAAATTCCTCTGCGGGATCGCCGCCCGCTTTCCGCGCGCAATCGAACATCACGGCAAGTGACATGAGGGTTTCGCGCACATCGCCGCCCGCGAGGTCGGCAACCGCGAACCCGGTCAATCCCAGGCGGACTTGCTCGACGGACGCTTCCCGTGCGCCCAGGACCGCAGCGCGCAAGCCGAAGCTCTCCATCCGGCGGCCCGTGCGCTGGGTCATGCGAGAGCGGATGTAGACCTGTTGTGCCGCAGTGCCGTCGCGGTACACTCCGCACAATCGAGACAAACGGTCGAACAGCTCGCCCGTTTTCACGTCCTGTAGGTCGCCGTCGAATCGTTGGTCCTCGCGCGGGAGCAACTCGCGGACTTTTGCGGGAAACGCAGCGTCATCACGCGCCGCAATGCTTTCGATTCCCGCCAGATCCCAGGATTTTTTTTCTTCGTCGTAGAGGCGGTGATAATCCAGCAGCTTCATTTCGGCGGGTCGACACGCTTCGGGACCAGTAGCACACGATTGGTACACGAATTCGCGGCGATCTGCACCGTCTGCGGCGCGGTGACTGGCAGCTCATCTCCCGGCGAATCGTAAACTGCGACTCGATAGTTGCCTTCCTCCAGGCCGTCCAGCACGAATCGTCCCTTCGCGTCGGTGATATCGAAACGCGAAGTTTGCGCCGACGTTACCTTCACGATCCGTCCCGGCGCGGGCTGCACGACCGACTCCGCGCGAGTCGCACGCGAACTTTCTTCGGACGTCGTCACGAATCCGTACAACCTGCTGGATCCGCTGCCGCCCTTTCGGAAGAAATACAAATACGTCAGATCTTCTCCCGCGTCTGTCAGCCGCGCGGTTCGCGCGCACACCGAGGTTTCCAGCCGCCCGCCCTTTTTCTTCGAAGCGCCGGCATAAACCAGATACGTCTCGCCCTTCTGAAATGGAATGCCGCAGCTGGTGAACTCCGTCCATACGTCGGCAATGCCGCGCACCGAGCCGCGAAAGGTTTCGACGATCCTGAAACGCGCGCGCATGCCCTCTTCCGCGACACGCTCCCAGAATGCGTCGAACTCGGCCGCGGTCGTGACGCTCTCGAGTTCGCGTTTGAATCGCGCCGGCAGATCGGGCAGCGCCTGAAGATAAATTCGCTTGAGGCGCGCGACACCAGCCGCGGTTTTGTCCGCCAGCAGCGACTCGGGAATCAGCTTTTCGAGACGCGACGTAATCGCGGGGTCCCAGGGATTCACGGCCGGTTCGATCGATTCCACGGTGCCGATAAAGACCGCATCGCTTTCGAGCGACGTGCATACCGAGCCTTCGGTGGCGCACTTGCAGGCCATCGCCGCAGGGGGCAGCAGCGCCAACGCCGTGATCATCCACCAAACTCGCATGGCGGCATCTTAGCACCCCGCACACGTTGGGGGGCGGGTCCCCTGACCCGCGCGCGACCCCCTGGTCGCGCAAGTTGTGAAGGGCGACGAGGGCGTCGGCTGCGGACGAGGGCGTCCGCCCTCCATTCGCACCTGTGGAGGGCGGGTCCCCTGACCCGCGCGCGACCCCTGGTCGCAATTCAGCAGGTCCGTGAAGGAAAATTCATATTAGAGAGTAATAAACGCGACTCGGGTTTAAGTATCCTAGTGACGTTGAGCCATCTCAAGTCTCTGTGCGTCCTTTTGGCCATCGCCGTGGCAGCGCCCGCGGCGATCTCGCGCGCCAAAGCACAGGATTCCGAGCCCGCCCCGCCCGCCGCTACGTTCTTCGCCGGAACCGTCGAGGTCTACACCGCGCAGAAGATCACTGTGTCACGTACCGTCCTCGGCAAGACCGAGAAACGCGAGTTCAAGATCACGCCAGAGACCAAAGTCGAAGGCAAGCTGCGACCCCGCGTGCGCGTCACCGTCCGCTACGTAGCAGGCGACGACGGCGAAATCGCAAAACTGATTGTCGTGCGGGTGCCCACCGCCCCTAAGAAGAAGTAGGTTTTTTCTTCTTCCGGTTCGCGACCCAACCCTCTTTTACTACCTGTCGTCCGCGCCCCAGCGCCAGCGCCCCGGTCGGAACCGGATCGGTGATGACGCTGCCCGCGCCCACGTAGCTGTCGGCGCCGATTTCGATCGGAGCGACCAGCGTCGCATTGCTGCCGATAAACGCGCCCGACCCGATCTTGGTGCGATGCTTCAGCTCGCCATCGTAGTTACAGGTAATCGTACCCGCGCCGATGTTCGCATGGTCGCCGATCTCGGCGTCGCCCAGGTACGCGAGATGCTGGCTCTTCGCCTCAGCGCCGAGCCGGGCTTTTTTCAGCTCGACAAAATTGCCGACTTTGGCGCGCGGCCCCACTCGCGCGTCCATGCGCAGCCGCGCGAACGGTCCCACCTGAGCGCCGGTATCGATATGCGACTCCGATATCAGCGTGTACGGTTTCACCGTCACCCCATGTGCCAGCCCCGAAGAATCGATGATCGCGCCCGCGCCGATGTGGCACTCTTCGCCGATCTCGGTCGGACCCAGCAGGCGTACGAACGGCTCGATCACAGTATCTTGTCCCACCCGCACGCCGCCGTCGATGGTGACCGTCTCGGGTCGCTCGATCGTGACACCCGAAAGCATCAGCTCTTCGCACTTGCGGCGGCGCAGCAAACGATCGGCGTCGGCGAGCTCGACCCGTGTGTTGATGCCCAGCAGCTCGCTCGAATCTTCGATGTGCAACGGCTCCACGCGATGTCCGTGCTTGGTCAGGATCTCTGCCATGTCGGTCAGATAATATTCGCCCGACTTCTTGTTGGGCTTGATTTCGCCCAGATACTTCCACAACAGCTCGGCGCGAAAGCAATAGATGCCGGAATTGATTCTTTTAATCTTGCGCTGCGTCGCAGTCGCCGCTTTCTCTTCGACGATGGCCGTCACTGCGCCGCTCTTGTCGAGCAATACGCGGCCGTATCCGGTCGGATCCGGTAGGTCGGTCGTGATCAGCGTGGCAGCCGCTTTGCACTTGGCTTGCTGATCGCGCAGCCGCCGCAGCGTATCGCCCGAAAGCAGCGGTGTATCGCCGTACAGCACCATCACCATGCCGGGGTTTTTCGAAATCGCCTCGCGGCAGCAGGCCAGCGCGTTGCCGGTGCCCTTCTGCTCCACCTGGCGCACGAAACGCACGCCCTGCGGCCCCAGCAGTTCCTCTACCTGATTCGCCTGGTGACCGGTTACGACCACTACGCGACTCGGCGGCGCGACTGCTCGAGCGGAATCGAGTACGTTCTCCACCAGCGCCAGCCCGCCCGCGCGATGCAGCACCTTGGCGCGTCGCGAGCGCATACGCGTTCCCAATCCTGCTGCCAGAATCACCACCGTCGTGTTCATGCTCGGCTCTTCCTCCGTTGTCCTTGTTGTGCCAGGTTGATCGCGACTGCGCCGAGCACGCTCGGATCGTGCCGAATCTTTTCTTTTGAGAGATCGCCCGAGGTACGCAGCAAATCGGTCGCCAGGACTTCGCAGCCCAGGGCCTGGAGTTTTTCAAAATCGTTCTCTACCGGCTGGGCGGCGTTCGCGCGATAGCGTGCCAGCGCGCGACCTCGAATGGGGCGCGAATTCACTACGCACACGTCAATCAATCTTCGTGAGTCCAGCCGTCCACAATGCCGCGTGATCGCCGCCACGTGTTCTGCCGCCGACAGGTCCGTCGTTTCGCCCGGCTGCGACATCAGATTTACGAAGTATGCCTTCAGCGCCGTCGATCGGGCGATGGCCTGCGGGATTCCGCTCACCAGCAGATTCGGAATCACGCTGGTGTAGAGCGATCCCGGCCCTAGTGTAATCAGGTCTGCCTGGGCGATCGCATCGAGTGTATCGGCCAGCGGACGCGGGCGCCTGGGTAGCATCTGGATTCGTCGGATCGGCGAACTACTGCGGCTGATCCGCGTTTCTCCTGTGATCTTCCGGCCGTCGGCCAGCGTGGCTTCGAGCGTCACGTTCGAAGCGGTCGATGGATAAATGCGCCCCAACACTGCAAGAACTTCAGAGGAGAGCTTTACCGCTTGCCCGAAATCGCCGGTAAGGTGCGACATCGCGGTAAGGAACAAGTTGCCGAAGCTGTGACCCTTCAAACCGCGGCCGTTCGAGAAGCGGTATTGAAACAACCGCGAGAGCAGCGTCTCGTCTTCGGAAAGCGCGACCATGCAGTTGCGAATATCGCCGGGCGGCAGCACGTCCAATTCGCGGCGCAGGCGGCCTGAGCTGCCTCCATCGTCGGTAACGGTGACTACGGCCGTGATCTCAACCCCGCCCTCGCCGGCTTTGACGTAGCGCTTCAACCCGCGCAACAGGGTCGCCAGGCCGGAGCCTCCGCCGATCGAGACGATGCGCAAGGGAACTGCCATCCTCTAACGAGGATCTCACGGGTGCGAAACGCCGATTCGGAACAGCAGCCAAAACGAGCGATAACTACGAAGCCCGCTTGCGTTGCGGCTCCTCCGATTCCTCTGCCTCATCGAAAGAGGGGATCTGCTCGAGGTCATCTGATTCGAAGACCTGATCGCAGTCGAGGCACGTCAGATAATCGACCCCGTCACGACGCATCAGGAATTCCGTGCGCTTGTGTTCACAGCCCGGCATAGGATTGGAGGTTATCCCTATTCTATTCAGAGCCGTAAGCTTGTCAAGCCCCATCTGTGCGCAGGAGGCCCCCGGCCCTCTCCTGGAAGATTCTGACAATCGGGCTAACGTTGCATTTTTTCGATCGATCCCAGCATCGCGACGGACTCGATTCTGCGGGCCTCCCGTGATATTCTGGCGGTGGCTCATCAGGATGCCACCGTGTCCGCGGAAAGGGACTGAGTCCCCCTGAGTTTCCGAAGATTGTTTTGCGTTAATGAACTCTTTTCTGCCCGAGCGAGCGGACACCGGGCGCAGCGGCTGACGCGGGAACCGCGCGGCCCCGAAAGGAGCTCATTGTGAACCGCTCGATCCCTACCCGAAAACTGCCCGAGCGCCCCGACCTCTCTTAGTTCAGCACCGACACCGTGGAACCTGACGCCGAGCCGTGGGCAACGCCCCTTGCCTGGGCCACGAAGAAGCAGCACGCATCCATCGCCGCTACGTTGCGACGAACGTAGCACGAGCCCGATCAACACTTCATGAATTAGGCTCGCGACGCTGCAACTACGCGTCGTCTTCTTCCTCGTCTAGCGGTATCCAGACCCACGCCTGCACATACGCCCCCTCATCATCCCCCCTAGAGACGGGTGCGTCGTGGGCCACTTCGATCTCCCCGTCTTCGTGATACAGTTCAGTGGCGCGTGAGCGAAACCATTGGTCGCTCTTCTCGTCGATCTTCATGAATCCCTTCCTGCGATCGCGTCGCTAGCTGATCGCTCGTGTCCTCCGTTGGAGGTGTATTCATACTCCGAGAGGGAATCCTTCATCAAGGACAACTCTGGACAAGCGAAAGCCATCGACAAGGGTAATTGGGTTCTTGCCGGCCTCGCTCGCCTCATTGATAGCTGCCTTTGAAAAATGACTCGTTGTGAGGACCGCACCCTTCGCGAACGGTTGCAGGCTCCCACGCAACTCGGCGACTTCCTTGCGTCCGACCGAATGAAGCCAGCGCTTAGCCTGCACCTGGACCAGCGTGTTTTCGAAGACCCAAATCCGGCCGCCAACTCGGGCATTCACGTCCACGCCGCCATCGGAACTGAACTTAGTAACGCAGACGTCTGAGAATCCACAATGCACGAGCAGATCCTTGATAAACAACTCAAAGCTCTGCGGTGGCAACGCCAGCAATTTGCTTCGAACGCGTTCGATCCGTTCGACGTTCTCTGCTCCCTCTTGGCGGTTCTCATCGATAATCACATCATCGTCAGCACTAGCGGCAGCCTTGAGCCTGGAGATTACAAGTAGCTCATTTGATATTGCAGCTTCGTTCTCAAGGGGGATGAGTCCTCGATCGTGGTGAATCTTGAGTTCAAATAGCCAGACCTTTCGAACCTTGCCGTCTGCGTCGAGTTCGGTGTCTGGATAATGGCGGACGTATTCGAGTAACCCCAGATACCTCCAGCGTTTTGGTCCCACCGACCTGTCTCTTCTGCTCGCGACCAAAACAAAACCGTGTATCGGGAAATTGAAAGTCTTCTGTTCGATCAGCCGATTGTTCACGCCTGCAAGCGTTTGTTGGCCGAGCTTTCCTGCAGCCGTGTAGGTGAGGACGTCGCCCTCAAGTCTGTCATGGTAGGGGTTCTCTCCGGCGCTATGAATACCTTGCACCGACGTCATGACGACGGCTCTTAGGACAGCTCGACCATTCAGCGAGACACGAATGCCGCCCGCATTCGACACACGTAGCGAACTAAATATCTCTTCGTTGGAGTAATGTTGTCCGACGACCAATGCGTCGATCATTTGGTTTGGCCCGTGTCACGCCGGGTGGCGGGACGATCATAGCATGTACGGTGCGCGATGCCGGTCGTGTTCAGCCCGTCGCACTTCGATTGCTACAGTTCGATTTCCCGCTCAGAAAGCCCGCAGAACCACATACGATGCTCCACAACGTCGTAACTATGGGCGACCACGTTACCGCCGACGAACGCGTGGCCTTCGCGACCGCGCTGCTGGATGCCGGCGCGCGCATGGACCTGCGCGATGATCTGCTCAAGAGCACGCCGCTCGGATGGGCCTGCCGCTGGGGTCGCGACGAACTGGTGCGTCTGTTCCTCGATCGTGGCGCCGATCCCGTGGAACCCGACGCAGAGCCGTGGGCCACGCCCCTCGCTTGGGCCACGAAGAAGGGCCACGCATCCATCGCCGCAATGTTGCGACGAACGTAGCACTAGAATATTGGCGATGCCGAAGCGATTAGTGGTCGTCGCGCTCGCGCTTCTGTCGAGTCTCACGGCGCAGCTACGCGATCCGTCTCCGCGGCCGGCATTGCAATACCTGGTCGACGCGTTCGACCGCTATCCCATTGTTGCGCTGAGCGAGGCTCACGGTTCGCCCGAAACGATGGACTTCATCACCGCTTTGATTCGGCACCCGGGATTCGCAGGCAAGGTCTCAGACATCGTCGTCGAGTTCGGCAATGGCCGCTACCAGACTGTGATGGACCGATACATCGACGGCGGTGATGTGCGCGAAGACGAACTCAACGCCGCCTGGGAGAACACGACGCAGGTCAGCGGCGTCTGGTCCTCACCGATTTACCGGGATTTCTTTACCAGTGTCCGCGCGCTCAACCGGACCCTTCCTGCACCGCGGCGAATCCGTGTTTTGCTCGGCGATCCTCCCGTCGACTGGACCCGCGTAACCGGCCCGGCCGACGACGACATGAACGATTGGCGTGACGCGCACTTCGCCTGGGTGGTCGAACAGGAGGTGCTGCGCAAAGGCCGCAAGGCGCTGCTGTTCATCGGGGGTGCGCACATCGGGCGCCGCGTAATGCTGCCGAACAGCCTCATTCATATTCTCGATGCGCGCTTTCCTGGGAAGACCCTCGTAGTGCAAGCTCTCGCCGCGGGAGGAGCCACGCCCGCGATCGCATCCAGAATCCGCGGCTGGCCCGTCCCCTCCGCTGCAGAAGTCAGTGGAACCTGGCTGGGTGCAGCCGACGTGCGTGATGTCGGGTTTCGCTTGTCCACCGGTCGGATTCAGGACGATCTGGATGTGCTTCTGTTCCTGACCTCGGCACAGTTCTCGAACGTTCCCATCCGCATCGATCCTCAGTCCGCGTTGGCCCTCGAGTTGGCGCGCAGACGCAAGCTGCACGACGATACTCTTCCGTTCCGCGGTGGAAAAATCCGTTTTGCGCAAGATGCGGCGCGACTGACCGGTGATTCTGAATCCGCGCTCAATCTTGTACTCTCCGAGTTACGGCGCGATCCCAGCTTGAACCTGTTCATCAAAGCTCACGCGGATTCAACCGAGTCGCGTCCGCCGGAACTTTCGCTCGAACGCGCCAACCTTGTGCGGGACTGGCTGGTCCGTCACGGCGTCGATCCCAAGCGGTTTACGACCGAAGGCTGCGCGGCTTCTCGTCCCTACTGGATTAGTGACACCGACCAGCATCGCGCCGCGAACCGCAGAGCCGAGCTGGTTCGGAAAACTCAGTGGAGCGGTTGTCAGCCACCTGAGTCGTTCAGCGCGCTCCCCTAATTCAGTGCGCGTTTCCACGGTTGCTATAATCCTCTATTCGCTCGCTGAAAGGCCCCCATGACTTACACACGCGCTCTTGCCATCGCCCTCTCGCTCGCGTCGATCTCGTTGGCCCAAACGCTGCCGACCGGGGTTCAGAAAAAAGCCTCCATGGGAGGCATCACCGAATACAATTTCCCCAACGGCCTCAAGGTCCTGCTGTATCCCGATCAGGCTAATCCCAAGGTCACCATCAACGTCACCTACCTGGTCGGCTCGCGTCATGAAGGCTACGGCGAAACTGGCATGGCGCATCTGCTCGAGCATCTCAACTTCATTGAGACCACCAACGGCCGTCAGATCAAAAAAGAAATCGTCGACCGCGGAGCGCAGTGGAACGGCACCACCTCGTCCGATCGCACCAACTATTACGAAACCGTCACCGCCACTGATGAGAATCTCAAATGGGCGCTGGGCCTCGAAGCCGATCGCATGGTCAACGTCAAGTTCACCAAGCAGATTCTCGACACCGAAATGACCGTAGTGCGCAACGAATTCGAGCGCGGCGAGAACAGCCCGGAGCGAGTGCTGCGTGAGCGCGTCGAGGCTACCGCCTACCTGTGGCACAACTATGGCAAGTCGACCATCGGTTCCAAAGAAGATCTCGAGCGGGTGCCGATCGAGCGGCCCGCTGCGTTCTACAAGAAATACTACCGGCCCGACAACGCCGTGCTCGTGATCACCGGTCGTCTTGACGAAAGCAAGACTCTTCAGATGGTCGCCGACACGTTCGGGAAGATTGCGCGTCCGAGCACCCCCGTCGAACAGACCTATACGGTCGAGCCCGCGCAGGATGGCGAGCGCTATGTCGAACTGCGTCGCGTCGGTCAAGGTCAGGAAGTGGTAATCGCGTACCATGGCCCCGCAGCTGGCCATCCCGATTCGGCGGCGCTGCAGGTGCTCTCGGGAATTATGAGCGGCGGTGGTGGCGGACGCGGCGGTGGCCGAGGTGGACGCGGCGGCGGTGGCGGCGGAGAAGGGCGGCTGACGAAAGCCGTCGTCGATACCAAGCTCGCGGAATCGGCTAGCATGAACGCGCAGTTGCAGCACGATCCCGGTCTCATTTTCCTCACCGCGAATCTCAACAAGGACCAGTCGCTCGACGCGGCGCGTAAGGCGCTGATCGACGCCTTGGCCGACGTACTCAAGAATCCGCCGACCAAAGAAGAGGTCGATCGCGTCCGCACCGGTCTGCTCCGCAATCTCGAACGCAGCCTCAGCGATCCGCAGTCGATCGCCACCGGCGCGCTCAACGCCGCCATTGCGCAGGGCGACTGGCGGCTGATGTTCCTGCAACACGATCGCCTGGAAGACATCGGTCCATCCGATGTGCTCCGCGTCGCGCAGGCGTATTTCAAAGCGTCCAACCGCACCGTCGGCTACTACATTCCCGACGCCGTGCCGGATCGCACGGTGATTCCGCCGACGCCCACCTTCAGTTCGCTGTTCGCCAACTACTCGAGCAAGGTTACGATTTCGAAGGCCGAGCGATTCGATCCTACGCCCGCGAATATCGAAGCACGCGTCGTCCGCTCCAAACTGGCGAACGGAATGAAGGTCGTCGTGCTGCCCAAGGAAACCGCGAACAGCATGGTGCTCGCGACCATCGATCTTCGTTTCGGTGACGCGACCACCCTCAAGGGTCAGAACGCCGCGGCTCAATTCGCCGGATCGCTGATCCAACGCGGCGGAACGAAGAGCCACACGCGTCAGCAGTTGCAGGATGAGATGCGCAAGCTGGACGCGAATATCGCGGTCAGCGGTGGCGGTGGTGGTGGAGGAGGCGGCGGTCGTGGAGGACGCGGCGGCGGATTTGGCGGGGGCGGCGGCGTTTCAAGCGCCAGCGCAAGCATCACCGTGCCAGCCAAGAATTTCGCGCCCGCACTTCGACTCGCAGTGGAGATGCTGAAGGAGCCGGCTTATCCTGAAACCGAATTCGAACTGGCGCGCACGCAGCGGCTCAAGGCACTAGAGAACGTTCCGACCGAGCCCACCCAGCTCGCGACCGAATTACTGCAGCGCCACCTGACGCCATGGACCAAGGGCGACGTGCTCTACAGCCCCACGCGTGAGGAGCAAATAGCCGAGTTGAAAAAAGTCACGCTCGCCGACGTAAAAGCGTTCCACTCCCGGTTCTATGGCGCGAACTATGGCGTGTTCGCCGAAGTCGGTCCCGTGCCGGCCGCGGACGTGCAGAAACTCGCGGCGGAGTTGCTCGGCAACTGGAACACGTCGATGACGTACAAGCGCATCGATACGAAATTCAAGAAAGCCGCGCCCATCAACACCAAGATCGAAACTCCCGACAAGGCCAACGCGCAATTCGAAGCCGGCGTGCGTTTCCCAATGTCGCAGGAGCATCCCGATTATCCCGCCATGCTGCTGGCCGGCTACATGTTCGGCGGACCGATCACGTCGCACGTTTCCGATCGCATCCGCAATCGCGAAGGCTTGAGCTATGGCGCGAACGCCCGCGTCGCGATTCCTTCTGAAGGCGATTCGGCCATGCTCTCGGCGACAGTCAGCCTGAATCCGGTGAACGGTCCCAAGGTCGAATTCAGCTACATAGATGAGCTGAAGCGCACTCTGAAGGAAGGCTTCACCGCGCAGGAAGTTGCCGACGCGAAGAAAGCGTATCTCGATTCGCGCAGCGTAGGCCGCTCACAGGACGGCGCGTTGCTGGGCGTTCTCGCGCAGCACGAGCAGGACGGCCGAACCATGAAGTGGGACGAACAGCTCGAAGCGAAAATCCAGTCGCTGACACCAGAGCAAATCAACGCCGCCTTCCGCAAACACATTGATCCGGAAGCCGTTTCGATCGTCAAGGCCGGCGATTTCAAAGCTGTGGGAGTTTACAAATAGGCGAGCCCATCCAACCTCTGGATAAGGAACGTATTCTTACATTGGTGAAGCAAACTGTTCTTTGGATTTGCCTCTCGGGGCTGCTGCAAGCGCAGAGCGTCCTGACTACGTTCGCCGGAACCGATTGGGTGTTTCCGGGCGACGGCAAACCCGCCCTGAACGCGCCCATCGGCGACCTCTCTGGGATCACGCTCGATCCCGACGGAAATCCTGTGATCGTGGTCAACAACGATTGCATGGTCGGGCGTGTGCAAGCCGACGGAAAATTCAAAGTGCTCGCGGGAAACGGTTTTTGCCTGCTCACGTTTCTGAACTCGGGCGAGGGTGGCCCGGCTACCAGCGCCGGAATTTTTTCGCCTCGCGCCGCCGCCTTCGACGCACAGGGAAACCTGTACATTTTGACTGGCTCGAACGTGAACAAGGTCACACCTGCCGGAATCATCACGCGAATCGCGGGCGGCACCGGCGTGCTCGGGGGCTATGGGGGCGACGACGGCCCTGGCACGCTGGCCAAGATCGCACCCAATAACGGGATCGCGGTGGATGCCGCGGGCAACGTGTACATCGGCGATTCGGGCAATAATCGCATCCGCAAAGTTGGACTGGACGGAATCATCACGACCATTGCGGGGACCGGCACCGCGGGATTTGCCGGCAACGACGGACCGGCGATCAACGCGCAACTATCCTCACCGAATTATCTAGCCCTCGATGGCGCCGGCAACCTCTACATTGCGGAGAACGGCCATATCCGCAAAATCGACAAGAACGGAAGAATCTCATCGCTGACCAACTACGGCGTGGACGGCCTGGCGGCGGATAGCGGAGGCACGCTCTACTACAGTCGCGGCAACGCCGTGTACAAGCTCGCGCCCGGTGCGACGACCGACGTGCTGATCGCGGGCGATCCCAACAACAAAGGATTTCTGGGCGATGGTGGGCCGGCGCTCAGCGCACGTTTTCAAGGCCAGCTCTACTTGGCCGTGGATCGCAGCGGGAACGTTTTCGTCGGCGACCGCGGCAACGCGCGCGTGCGCAAAATCTCGAACGGAATCGTCAACACCATCGCCGGCAACGGGAATTATCGCTACTCCGGAGAAGGCGTGCTGGCGCTCACCGCGCCTCTGGGGCTGCCCTACGGCATCGCCGTCGACAAGGAAGGCTCGGTTTATTTTTCGGAGCGCAACGGATATCGCGTCCGCAAGGTCAAGGATGGATTCCTCACCACCTTTGCTGGAAACGGCACCCCGGGATTCTCCGGCGATGGCGGTCCTGCCACGCAGGCGACGCTGAACAGCCCCCAGGGACTTGCCTTCGACACCGCCGGGAATCTGTATATCGCCGATCGTGACAACTCCCGAATTCGCAAGGTTAGTCCCTTCGGTCTGATCACCACCTTCGCGTCCGGTATCAGTAATCCGATCGCGCTGGCGTTCGACCCATCCGGTAATCTGCTGGTCGCGCGCTCGGGCTGTTGCGTCGAGCGCATCGATCCAACCGGGAAAGTCACGCGCTTCGCCGGTACCGGCACGCCGGGCAACACCGGCAACGGAGGACCCGCTGTCAGCGCGCAGATCGCGAATCCGGCGGGCATTGAAGTGGATCGCGCGGGAAATGTGTACGTCACCGACCACGACAACAATCTGATTCGCAAAATCGACGCGCAGGGCATGATCGCGACTTTTGTTTCGAGCGGCATTGGCTCGCCCAGCGCGCTGCGCTTTGATGCCGCGGGGAATCTGTTCGTCGCCGATCACGGCGGTCGGGTCCGCAAGGTAACGCAGGCTGGAGCGATTTCCGTCGTCGCCGGCGGCGGCCCCTCCGATCAGTTGGGCGACGGCAAGATCGCGACCGCGGCATCCATCCCGGTGGTCAATGAGATGGCTTTCGACGCCGCGGGAAATCTCTATATCGCCGACGAATACAATTACCGCGTGCGTGTGGTTCCGGCCGCGACGCCGAGCATGCAGGCGTTCCCGTCGAATTTGAATTTTTCAGCTGCCAGCGGCGGAGCGCCGCTGTCGAAATCAGTCACCGTGACTGGCTCGCTCGCAGGTCTCGACTTCGCCGTCGCGATCGACACCCCCGGCCCGACCAAGTGGCTGACTGCCGACGCGACTACCGGTTCCACCCCGCGCGTAATCTCGCTTACCGCGGATCCGACCAATCTCGCTCCCGGTTCGTATTCGGCCACCGTCACCATCACGCCGACCGCAGCCACACCCGCGAAAATCACGATCGGCGTGACCTTTGATGTCGGCCCGCCGCAGCCGCCACAGCTTGCCACAGATCAGCCGAATCTTTCTTTCACTTTCCCGCGCGGCACGGCAGCCACTTCCGCGAATTTGCGGGTTTTGAACGCGGGCGGCGGCACAATCAATTTCACCGCGACGGCTCCAGCGGTTTCGGGCGGCAGCTTCCTCGCGATTTCGCCCGCATCCGGAAAACTTACGCCGGGAAAACCGGTCTCGCTCACAGTCACGGCCAACCCGGGCACGCTCGCGCCCGGTACCTATACGGCGACCATCGAAATCCGGGGCGACGCCGGTGGAACGGTCGTCATTCCAGTCGTCATGACCATCAGCAGGCTGACGCAGGCGCTGCGTCTCACCCAAACCGGCATCAGCTTCACCGCGGTGGCGAAAGGCGGCGTGGTTCCCACGCAGACCTTCGGAGTGGTGAACGTCGGAACCGGCGTGCTGAACTGGACTGCCAGCACGTCCACGCTCGCCGGCGGTCCCAATTGGCTGCAGATCAGTCCGCGCACCGGCGCGAGCAGCGCCGCCGCGGTCGCGCCGCAGGTCACGGTGGGTGTCGACGCAACCGGTTTGGCGGCCGGAAATTACTATGGCCTCGTGCGCATCACCGCGCCGGGCGCCGCGAACAGCCCGCAGGTGGTCACGATTTTTCTGGAGGTGCTGCCCGCCGGGTCCGAGCCTGGCGCGATGGTGCAGCCGCAGGAACTAGTGTTCAACGCCACGCCCGGTCTGACGCCCGGCTCGCAGACGCTGTTGGTTTATAGCATCGGCGCGGGCGCAAAAACTTTCGCGATCGGCCGCCCGCCGGGCTTCGGCGTGCTGGTATTGCCGCACGAAGGCGCGCTCGATCCCAGCCAGCCGTCGCCGGTCGTGATTCAGCCCAGCGGAACTTTCCCCGTCGGGACGTCGACCCAGATTTTGAACTTCCAATTCTCCGATGGACGCGTTCAATCGGTGAAGCTCACCGTCATCGCGACCCCGGCTGCGGCAAGTGGGAATCAAGTCGAAGACGGTTCCGACACGCGTGCGGCAAGCGGATGCTCGCCGACGCGGCTGGTCCCCGCCATGACTTCGATCGGCACGGCTTTTGCAGCCAATGCGGGCTGGCCGGTTGCAATCACTGCCAAGGTCACAGACGATTGCTTTAATCCGCTAGTCGCCGGCGATGTCACCGTTAGTTTCTCGAACGGAGATACTCCGGTTCCGCTTCACTCGCTCAACGATGGAACCTGGCAGGCCACCTGGACCTCCACTCACAGCGGCGGTGGGAACCTGGTGCTGCGCCTGGACGCCATCGATCCGAAGCTGAACATCAGCGGCTCGCGCGAAGTGGATGGGTCGCTCAAATCCGACAAGGATCCTCCCGCGTTCACGAAGGGCTCCCTGGGCAGCGCGGCGTATCCGGTGCCGTATCAGCCCATCGCGCCGGGCAGTTTCGTTTCGATCTTCGGGAACCGCCTGGCAGACGGACTGGCGCAAGCCACGTCGGTACCGCTGCCTGAGAAGCTCGGCAACACCGTCGTGGTCATCGCCGGTGAGATTGCACCGCTGCATATCGTCAGCGAAGGCCAGATCAATTTCCTGGTTCCGTACGGAATCAACACTGAAACGCCGCAACAGATTCAAATCCAGCGCGGGCAAACTTTGTCGACGCCGGTGACGGTGGATGTGGCGGCGGCGCAGCCGGGAATTTTTCTTTCGGGCGGCGTCAATGCAATCGTGGTCGCGGCGCGCAGCGACGGGACGCAATTCCTGGTTTCGTCGTCCTCGCCGGCGCAAGCGGGGGACACGCTGGTGATTTATTGCACTGGCCTCGGCCCCACCGATGTGAGTGTTGCGGCAGGCTCGCCCGCGCCGCTCGATCGGCTTGCGAACACGGTTTCGCCCGTAACGGTGACCATCGGCGACAAAACCGTGAACGCGGGATTCGCGGGACTCACACCCGGCTCCACCGGCTTGTACCAAGTGAACGTAGTGGTACCCGCAGGGGTGAGTGGCGCGGCAGTGCCGATCACTCTGACGGTCGCCGGACAGACCAGCCGCTCTGCGCCGGTCGCGATCCGATAGCCAGCGAACCTCGCCCGCTACGACCTTACAGCCAGGCTTCCTGGAGGGGTTGCGAGAAAATTGTCTCGTGGACGCCCTTGGCAACGGCGGCTTCCCGCGTACAGATCCAGTACTCGGCCTGCCACCGTTCGCGGCGGTCGTAGGGTGGGTTGTACACGTAGAAGTCCTTTGCTTTGCGCCGCACACGCGGCTCCACCCGGGCGTCTTCACCCAGATAGCAGGCATGCTTCAGGGCCGCTTCGAAAGTATCGAAGGGACCGTCGATGTAGTCCTTGTGATTAATGATGTGCCATTCCATGCAAACACTTACCTGTGTCCCTGGTTAAAACCTGGACCGTTCCCTGATTAATAGATGCGTCAAACCGTCAAAAGGATTCAACAAGATAGCTCCAAGCAGTAAGCTTCAAAAGTACGTATGCTGGGAGCACCGTGCCAGAGGACCGCGTTATCCCTACAATCTGCGAAGGGTCGTTCCACGCGCTCTACTTCTACGATATCGCGGATGAGATCCATTTGGAAAGTCTCTCCGAATTGGCGGGGTGTAAGCCGGAACGGCCGCTCGGGTTCAAATTGCCTGTTCCGGACTACGTAAGATTCGTCCGCCCGCCGGTGATGACGCCCACAGAACCGGTCCAGACCCCCGACGGGAGGACCTTTCGCGCCTGTCTGCGCTATTTCGAGCAGGGCGTGGTGAGCCTGGATTTGGAGTTCCCATTCGAAGCCGGATGGGACCAGGTGATCGCCTGGTCCAGCCAGTGGATGAATGCGCCTGAATTGGAAAAGATTGCGGCCCAGCGCGTGCGCAGCCACGTGGCGCGCGCGGAAGGCGCGCTGAAGGGACCCTATGCGGAGTGGCTCGACGAAACCTACAGCGTGATTCACTTGCGCTCGGTTCGAACTGCCGAGGGTCGCATGCTCGGCGGCGCGGAGATGATCGAGCGCTACGGCTCGGAGCTTGCGCAGATCGTCCGCGGCGAAACCACGCCGCTGGCTGCCGGGGAGCAGCGCGAATTGATGGGCTCGAGCATGTCCTACTATCCTTCCGATTTGTTATTGGCCGCCTGGATGGGGGCGGTGGTCTACGACACGCCGGAAGGCGCGGTGCCGGTGCTGCAGTTGCTTGAATACGCCAACGTGCAGCTAATCGAGTACCGGCATTACGACAACATTCTCACGCGCGTTCTGGAAGAGGGCTACGACAGTCTGGAAAATCGGCGGGGATTCTTCGCCAGATGGCGGCTGGCGAGAGAAGCAGAACGCCTGGACACATTGCGCCTCGAAGTGCGTGAGCTTTCAGAACGCACCCAGAACGCGATCAAGTTCCTGAGCGACATGTACTACGCGCGGGCGTTTCAGTTGGCCACGGTGAAGATCGGCGCGGCGGATTATCGCGGTCTAGTCGAATCCAAGCTGCACACGGCGGGTGAGATTTACCAGTCCATGGTCAACGAGTTTCGCGAGCTGCGCAGCTTCCTGTTGGAAGTGATCGTGATCGTGATTCTATTGGTCGAGCTGGTCCCGCTGGTTACCGGCAAGCACTGACTTTTGGGGGGCGGGCGCCCTCGCCCGCGCGGGACGCCCTCGTCCCGCAGAAGGCCGGCCAGGGGGCCGGCCGCGGATCAGGGGATCCGCCCCCCCATTATTCCGACCGCAGCGCCTGCACCGGATCGATCACCGTAGCCCGTCGCGCCGGCAGATAGCTCGCCACGAACGCGGCCCCCAGCAGACCGATCGGAACCAGCACGTATGTCACCGGATCCAGTGGGCTGACTCCGAACAGCAGCGACGACATCAGCCGCGTCAACGCGAATGCCGCACCGATCCCCGCAGCCACTCCAATTCCCGTCAGAAGCAAGCCATGGCGCACGAACATCCCGCGCACCGATTCCTCGCGCGCGCCAAGCGCCATGCGGATTCCGATCTCGCGAGTGCGCTGGGCGACGGAATACGAAATGACGCCGTAGATTCCGACAATGCCCAGCAGCATCGCCATGATCCCGGCGATGGCCAGCATCACCAGCGTGAACGACGTGCGTCCCATTGAGCGCTTGTAAATTTCCTCGAGTGTCCGCACATTGGCCAGCGGCAAATCCGGATTCACCGACCACACCGCCTTGCGAATGTCGTCGAGCAGCGCCGGCGTACCCACCCGCGGGCTGCGCACTACGTACAACAAATTGCGTTGCGTCTGGATCTTCTGTCCCCAGAAATCGCGCTGCATGATCGGCCAGTAGGCGACGGCGGTGGCTTTCTGATCGGCGCCGTCATCATGCTCGTTGCCCACCACACCGATGATTTCGCGCCACGTGCCGCCGGGCCGCTCACGTACGCGCTTGCCGATGGCTAGATTCGGATCCTTGTAATGCACCCGCACCAGATTCTCCGTCAGAATCACCGTCGGCGTCAGGTTCAGAATGTCGTTCCAGGTAAAATCCCGCCCAGCCACGATCGGCCGTCCGATCGTGTGGAAATAATTAGGTGCGACGCTCTTGTAGCGGCGCAGTGGCGCGATTTGGCCCTCAGGCGTCGGGTAGTCCTCGAAGAAAATCGGATCGTTAGAGGTATTGCCGTCCATGGTCACCGACGTCGTCAGTCCTGCGGAGACGACTTGCGGAACTTCCGATACGCGTCGCAGGATTTCCTGATGCATGCGCGTCGCCTGCCCGTCGTCTTTCACCATGCCCTGCGGAATCGAGATGCGGAGGGTGAGCACCTCCTGGGGATTCTTGAATCCCGGCTCGACCTTGCGGAGTTCCTGGAAGGTTCGCATCATCAATACGGAGCTGATCAGCAGCACCAGCGCCATGGCCACTTGGCAGACCACCAGCACCGACCGCGCGCGATGCCGCTCGCGACCCTGACTCGACGATCGTCCGCCCTGGCGCAGCGCAGTTTCGAGCTTCGGACCGCCGTACTTGAACGCCGGAATCAGTCCGAACAGCACGCCCGCGATCAGCGAGATTCCCAGCGTGAACAGCAGCACCAGCGGATCGATCGTGATTTCGTTCAACCGCGGAAGATTTCCGGGATTGATTTGCACCAGCAAACGTAGTCCCGCCCACGCGAGGCCAAGCCCGAGTGCGCCGCCAATGAGGCCCAGCGTAATGCTTTCGCCCAGAAGCTCGCGGGCAAGCCGTCCGCGATCGGCACCCAATGCGGCACGAATCGCCAACTCCTGACGTCGGCCGTCGGCGCGCACCAGCAGAAGATTCGCGACGTTCGCGCAAGCGATCAACAGCACGATCCCTACTGTCGCGGCGATCACCCAGAGGGTCTTGCCTACGTCGCCGACCACGTCATCCCGGAGCGGATGAACATTTGGTCCGATGCGCGCGTCGTTGAACATCGCCACCGTGAATCCGGGCGGCATCGGAAACTTGTTGAGCATCATCGGCAGCATGCGCGCGACGTCGGCATTGGCTTGTTCGATAGTCGCGCCGGGCTTAAGGCGTGCGAACGATTGGTAACTGAACCCACCGACGAAGGCCTTGGTCCGATCGAGCTGTTGCGGTAACAGTACCGCGGGAGTGGTATCCAGGAAGCGGAATGTTTCCGGCATCACGCCGATGACCTCGTAGGCTTCACCGCTGATCAGCAGGCGTTTGCCGATGGCGGATCGATCGCCGCCGAATTTGCGCTGCCAGTAGGCGTGCGTCAGGATCACGTTGTTGGGACCCTTTGGTGCGTCGTCCTGGGCAGTGAATGCGCGGCCGACCGTCGGCTGCACGCGCAGGATCGGCAGGAAGCTGGAGGTAATGTACAACGCCTGCACGCGCTCGGGCTCGGCCAATCCGGTGATGGTCACCGAGCTGCTTTGCCACACGGTAGAATCTTCGAACGTCTGCGTCTCGTCCTTGTATGTGAAATAAGTGGACGGCGACGAATTGAGCTGCTTGAAACCCAGTCCCGGCGCAGTGTGCCACACACCGACCAGTCTTTCGGGCTGGTCGAAAGGTAGCGGCTTCAGGAGCACTCCGTTGATGACGCTGAATATCGCGCTGTTAGCTCCGATGCCGATGGCCAGCGTCAGCAGCGTAATGAACGTGAACATCGGCGTGCGGGCGAGGCGCCGCCCGACCAGGCGGACCTGCGTCATCAGGGAATGCATGCAACTAAGTACGATGCAGCCCCGCGAAGGTTCGCAGGAATCTTCGGTATTTAGTTGCCGGGGGCCGGCTCAATCTCGCCGCCGTTTTCCTGGCTCTCCGCGACTACTGCGCCGTTAACCAGGAGTTCACAGTGGTAGGTCGTTGGGACTACGCTGGCAGTGACCCGAACGTTCGGATCTCCCCCGTTGAATACACGCGCCGAGAAGCGTGCCTGGTCACTAGCCTTGAAGGTCACACGAATTTTGCCGTTTGCGGGGCCTTGGCCCAACCTAAACGAGATGGTGTCGCCAGGCTTCACTTGAATCTTGGGCGGGTTCGCGGAGAACGGCGAGCCATAGTTGAGGGTTACTTCGTGGTGCACTGGAGCGTTGGGCATGAGTTTTGTCCTTTTCTATTGTGTCGCTTTTCTCTGAAGCAAATCCAGAAAACGCGAGTCCTTCCGTAACTGACCTGTATCGGGCTGGCGATTGAGATCCTCCAGTAGATACTTGGGTGCGTTCTGTAACACGGCAAGCGTTTTTTCGCGCTGGCGCAGAAACTCATAAGCAATGGAGCTCTCGCGCATCACGCCCGCGTTCTCCGGGTCGAGCGAGAGCGCCTGCAAAAGTTCACTTTCCGCGCGCCGCGACTCGCCGAGAAAAGCGCACAGAATTGCCAGCCGCACGCGGGCCGATGCCTGGCGTGGATTGCGGGCGACTTCCTGCTCCGCTAGTTTCTGACCGGCCAAGTATGCCTGCTGCGCCTCCTTCCTTTTCCGAAGGTGCCGGTAGGCGTCGCCCAGATTTCGGTAGCGCAGCGCGGAGGGCTGCGATTCGACGCATTCTTTGTAGAAACGCTCGGCTTCCGTAAAACGTTCCTGTGCGTAATACAGCGATCCGAGATTGGAAAGCAGCAACGGCGTACGGCGCAGACTCAGCGCGCGGGTCATGGAAGCTTCCGCATCGGCGAAACGTCCCTGGCGCATCAGTGCCAGCCCGAGATTCATATGACCGTCCGCCAACTCAGGTGCGCTTGAGGTGACGCGGCGATACTGCTGCTCCGCTTGTGAATATTCGTTGCGATTGAGATAGAAATTCCCGAAGGCGATGTACTGGAGATAGTAATCGGGTTGCGCGGCGATCGCTTTTCGATATGTCGCAATAGCTTCTTCCGGACGATTCGTCGCATTGTAGACGTTCGCGAGGCGCCGCCAGCCGTCCGAGCTGGTAGGGTTTAATTCGGTGGCGCGCGTGTAATCGCGAATTGCGCGTTCGTATTGTCCTCGCTCCTGCTCCGCCAAGCCCGACGCCAGCAGCACGGGATGCGAATCCGGATTGAGACTCTTCGCCTTGGCGACATTGGCGGCTGCGCGATCCAGCCATTCAGGGCCCTCGCCGCGGCCAAACCGCTGCAATTGCGCCTCAGCTAAGCCGGCATAGGGCAAGGCGGATCGTGGGTCGCGTTCGACCGCGCGCTCCAATAAAGGAATCGCTTGCGCGGCATTGTTTCCGTCGCGCCGCAGCAGTTCGATGGCCTGCGCATAATCGGCATACGCCCCCGGAGCTACGGTTTCCTGCGGTACGCGCGACTTCAATCGAAAACCCTGGGTTACTGTCGCGATCAGCGCTTTCGCCAGCGCCGATGGATCCGCGACGGCATACACGCCGCGGAGCGGCTCGCCGATGCGCTGGCCCGAGACGACGTCGGTGAGCGACGCCTGGGCGGTGACTTCGGTTCCAGTGGTACGCAGCCGGGTTTGCAGTGCGTGCGTGGCACCGACGATGCGGCGAGCTTTTTCCGATGAATCAACACGCTGGTTCTGATTCTCACGCGGTGTGATGACCACGAAGTTGCGGCGCGCGCCCGAGAGCCGATCGGCTACGTCGTTCGCGACCCCCGCTGCGGCGGGGAGCGGGTCGCCTTCGGTGGAGAAGGGCAAGATGGCAAGCCGCACCGGCGTCTCAGGAGCCGGCGCTTGCGACTTCCAAAATCCGAACGCGAGCCCGGCGGTCACCACCACTGCCGTGCCGATCTTTAGCGCAAGCCGCCGCGGCTCAAATGCGCGGGAAACCTGTTCGGCGGAATGAAATCGCTGCTCAGGTTTTGCAGCAAGACAACGGGTGACGATCTTTTTCCACGGCGCGGGCAGATCGGCGATCTCACGCTGCCAATCGGCGGGGGCGATTTTCGCGCCCACGGTTTTCGTGCTGGCGGCGGACCCAGATGCCCAGGTTTGCGTCTGCGCCGTGGGCGGTTCGCCGAGACGTTTCGGAGGCACGCCGGTAAGCATCACCTGGAACATCACGCCCAAGGCATAAATGTCGGACGCGATGCTGGCGCGTTCGCCCAGGAACAATTCGGGCGCCATGTACTCCGCGGGTCCGCCACCACTGTCCCATCCGGCCCGTCCGCCGAAGTTGACGCGCGCCAGACCGAAATCGGTGATCACCGCGCGGGTCGCGCCATCCGTCGTTTTCGCCAGCAGAATGTTGCCGCACTTCAGATCGCCATGAATCACGCCCTGCTGATGCGCCTGGGCGAGTCCGGCGCAGATCTGGCGGGCGATCTCGCGTGCCTCTTCGGGCGGCATCGCTCCGGTGCGGCGCAGGCGCGCGGAAAGCGTTTCGCCTTCGATGAATTCCATCGAG
>DASYPO010000223.1:0-4816 GCA_036006545.1 Bryobacteraceae bacterium | reverse complement strand
AGTGGATTAAGAAGCAGAGGAAATAAATCATGATGCGACGCACTACCATTGCCCTTTTATTGAGTTTTTCGGCCGCTTGGGCCGCTGATGAAGCCCTTCCGAAAGCCGAAGCGGTGCTCGACCGTTACGTCGAAGTCACCGGCGGCAAGGCCGCGTATGAAAAGAGAAAAACGGAAAGCGCGACCGGCACCATTTCTTTTCCGGCGCAGGGACTCAAGGGCACCGTCACCCGCTTTTCAGCCGACCCGAATCAGACCTATCTGGTGATGGAGCTGGAAGGCATCGGGAAGATCGAAGCTGGAACCAGCGGCGGTGTCGTGTGGGGCAAGGATCCCATCATGGGCGCGCGCGTTAAGACCGGCGAGGAAAAAATCCAGTCGCTGCGCGAGGCGCGCTTCAATTCGCCGCTGCGCTGGCGCGAACTGTACTCCAAGGTGGAGAACACCGGCGTCGAAACCGTGGAAGGCGAGGACTGCTACAAGCTGGTGATGACTCCCAACGAAGGCAAGCCGGAGACCCAGTATTACAGCAAGAAAACCGGGCTCGCGGTGAAGACCCTGATCACCGCCGTGTCTCCGATGGGTGAAATTCAAACCGAGGGAATTGTTTCGGACTACAAGGATTTCGGTGGTGTCAAAGTTCCCACCAAGACCGTCCAGAAGGCCGCGGGCCAGGAGTTCATCATCACTATCGATAACGTGAAGGTCAACGAGTCCCTTCCGGTCGACCGCTTCGAGCCGCCCGCCGAGGTCAAAGCGCTGCTCAAGAAAGCCGCCGACAAGAAATAGGTAACGCAGGCGATCTTGTCGCCTGTACCTGTGGGCGTGTTTTTTTGTAACGCAGGCGATCTTGTCGCCTGCATTTCCTCGCCTGTGATGCAGCCCTGTGGGGCAGGCGGTCGCTTAGCCGCCTGCCATTTTATGCCCCGGCCTATTCATGCCGCAGCGCGATCAGCGGATCCACCCTAGCCGCTCGAGCCGCCGGAATCAGCGCAGCCGCCAACGCCACGATCGTCAGCACCCCCGTCGCGATCGCCGCCGTCCGCACATCCTGCCCCTCCAGCCCATACAGCAGCGACGACGCGAGCTTCCCGCCCCCCAGCGCCAGCGGGATTCCCATCGCGACCCCCGCCGCCACGATCCACGCGCTCTCGCGCAGGAACATCCCCAGCACCTCTCCGCGTCGCGCCCCAATCGCCATGCGGATTCCGATTTCCCGCGTCCGCCGCACCACGGAGAACGACAGCACCCCGTAGAGTCCGATCGCCGCCAGTGTCAACGCCAGCCCGCCTAGCAGCATCGATAAGAACGACAGCAGCCGCTCGCGACTCAACGATTCATCGATCTGCAGTGCCATCGTGGTCAGCTCCCTGACGGGCACGCTCCGATCCAAATCGCGCACCGTCGCCCGTAGACGTTCGAGCATCGCCGGAGTGTCATTGGCTGTGCGAACTTCCAGCATCAGGCTCTCCGGATAATTTCGCTCCGTGACGGCGCGATACATGACCGGTTTCGGTTCTTCGCGCACGGTTTGATACTTGGCCGTCGCCACGACTCCCACCACGTGTACCTTGATATTCCCGCCGAAGGAGAAGTTCTTGCCCAGCGCCTCGCCGCCGAAAAATTGCCGCGCGAACTGCTGATTTACGATCACGCCGGAATCCTCAGGCGCGTGATCCTCAGGAATGAAATCGCGCCCCGCCACCAGCGGAATTCCATGTGTGCGGAAGAATCCCGCCGAGACACGCATCATGTTAACCACCGGCGCCATGCGATTCGCCGGAACGAATCCCGGAACCTTGACGGTGATCCCTGTCATGGCTCCGGAGAGCAGGCTGAAGTCCGAGAAACTTGCGGATCTAGTTTCGGGCATTTCGCGAATGCGGCGGATCAACTCCGTGAAGAACGGCTCGGCGGCCTTACCGGCGTGCGTGGTCTGGCTCAGGTCCACACGCAGCATTGCCACGTTCTCCGGTCGAAATCCCAAGTCGATCGCCCGGAGATTCGCAAGCGTTTTCGAAAACAGTCCCGCACCGAACACCAGTGTGAGTGAGAGTGCGATCTGCGCCGCCATCAGCCCGCGCGACGCAAATGATTGCCGTCGTGGACTCGACGACGAAACTCCATGAATTGCCTGGATCGGATCGGCGTGCGATGTGCGCCATGCCGGCAGCGTTCCGAACAGCAGGCCGGCGAGAATCGTGACGGCTGCGGAGAATGCAAACACCGTCGCGTCGGGGACAACGTGTTGCGCCAATCCCGCGCCTTGCTGCCCGAGCATTCCGAGGAGCACCTGCGTCATTCCGCGCGCCAGCCACCAGCCCGCCGCGCCGCCCACCGCCGCGATTAGCAGGCTCTCCGTCAAAAATCGACGGACTAATGCTCCTCGTGATGCACCCAATGCGAGTCTCACGCCGGCTTCGCGCCCGCGTTCCACTGACCGGACCAACAATAGCGCCGCGAGATTCGCGCACGCGACCAGAAGCACCACGGCGACCAAGAGCATTAGCACCAACACCGGTTTGCCGAACTGCTCCTTGCTCGAGTTCAATCCCTGGCTGCCGTCGCGCAACAGAAAGCGATCCCGCGGGCTCATCAGGAAACCGCGGCTCGTGTAGATCCGCCGCGCCACCACGCTTAAGCTCGCCTCGGCTTGTGCCACGGAAACCCCAGGCTTGCGCTTTCCGATGATTTGCGCCCAACCGAAAGCCTCGCGCTTCATGCCGAAAAACTTCCCGACCATCGATGAGGGCACTTGCAAATCGCGCGCATGGTGCAGCGACGATCCCGCAAAGCCCTGTTCGGTCACTCCCACGATCTGGAAAGCATTGCCGTCCAACTTCACGCCGCGACCGATCACGCCGCGATCCCCCGCGTAGCGCTCTATCCACAAGCGATGGCTAATGACGACCACCGGCGACGCGTCTTCCGCCGCATCATCGTTCTCATCCAGCAGCCGCCCCAGCGCGGGCTTCACGCCCATCACGCGGAAGTAGTTCCCCGAAACAACCTCCGCTTCCAGCCGCTCGATTTGGTCGCGATCGGAGAATCGGATCGTTGGCGTAGTGAGGGCAACGAGGTCTTCGAAATCGCGCGCCTCCGGCCGCAGTTCGCGATAGAAGCCGAACTGGAAGCAGCAGTTCTCCATGTGAAATTGCTCGTTGGACTGGCGAATGATCGACAAGCGATCGGCCCCCGCCACCGGCAGTTCTTTCAATACGATTCCGCGAACGAACGAAAAAATGGCGGTGTTCGCGCCGATTCCGAGCGCCAGCGAGACCACTGCGATAGTCGTGAACATCGGGCTGCGACGCAGCGTGCGCGCGCTAAAGCGCAGGTTCTGCACAAGTTCGTCGAGGCGATTCATGGTGTCGAATAGACGTTTCCTACTCGCACCGGTTAGTACCATAAAGGCCACCGTTTGAATATCCGACCACACCAAGGATGTCCACTCTACGGCGGATGTCCACTCCACGGCCTCTTCTCCGGATATTCGCCCTCGTAATCGTCGCAATTAATTGCGTGGAGCCCGGATTCGCGCAACCCTGGCCGCGTAAGGATGCGGTAGTGTTTCCAGGCGCCCTCCAAAACGACGCGCAGGATCGTGCGCTGCCGCCCAGCCGCAATCTGCGACTGCAATGGCTGCGCGAAGTGGGTCTCGGCCCCTTAACCGCTGACGAGAGAGCGCGGATCCGATCGGTGGGCCAAAAGCCGCGCATCGGCGTGCATCGCGAACTGCCGGATGGCTCGCTCGCGACGGGTACGTGGTCGACTCTGGCGGATGGGCGCCGCATCTGGCGGCTATCGGTCCGATCCAGCGCCGCAGCCGGACTGCGCGTCGAGTTCTTCGATTTCTCCGTCGGAACCGGGCAGGTCTGGATTCATTCCGGTGACTTGGTCGCCGGTCCCTACACCGGCGACGGTCCTTACGGCAACGGCGAATTCTGGAGCGCAATTCTGGAAAGCGAATCCGCTGTCATCGAGTATGCCGCGCCCGCTGGTTCGCGTACCGATATTCCGCCGCCGTTCCGTGTGCGGCGCATCGCACACCAGCAAACTCAGGTTGGCGAACTTCCCGCGCAGACCGATAACGCCGCCTCCTGCAGCGTGGACATCAACTGCTTCTCCGATTGGCGGGACACCAAGAAATCTGTCGCGCACATCCACCAGCGGCCTCATAACTCCGGTCGAGAAGTTCTTCGAGTTCTTCGGACGCGACGAAGCTAGCGGTCAGACCTGCTATCGCACGCTGACAGTCACATTCAAGTAGTAATTTTTTAAGGCAGCGGAAACAGCGGGTTAACGACGGGCCTCAGTTCGACCGGACATACGCATGCCCTTACATAGGGGCATGAAGAAATATATCCGCGCGATGTTGGACGATCTCAGGCGCAGAACGCCGTCCAAGCGATCGCGAACCACCAAGCTCCCGCCGCCGCCTCCTCCCGAAGGCCTCGACAACCAGGAACTCTCCGCCGATCCGCTGCAGCGCACGCGCCAGCTCGACCACCAGGCGCAGGAATCGCAGGAACAGCAAAGGCTGACTTAGCAGTGTGGGGCCGGCAGTTCTGCTGGCGAGCCTGCTTTCCAGCAGGCTTATCAAGAGCCAACGGTACCTTACGAGACAATTGCAGTGCTCATTTCAGCCATTCGAGATATTCGGCGAGCGAGTGCAATTGGTCCACGTGGTCCGGTGCGGAGTTTCCCGCATAACCGATCAGCCGAAATCCGCCCGCCCGCGCTTCGCTCAATTGCTGCGTGCGCATGGGTCCCCAGCGCAACAGCGGGACTCTCTTCAAGTGCAGTGCCGAAAGCAA
>DASYPO010000222.1:0-6877 GCA_036006545.1 Bryobacteraceae bacterium | reverse complement strand
GGTACGCAACACGGGAAACGATTGGTGGTGGGGCCGCTGGTGATCGCGCTGGTGATCGGAATGTCGCAGGCCGACGTGGGCGGACGCGCGACGGCGACGCTCGAATATCGCGACGTGCGCCACGTCGCGCCGGTGTTCCACGGCGATACCATTTACGCGCACTCGACGATTCTGGAAAAGAACGATGGCATCGTCACCGTTTCGTCCGAAGGCGTCAATCAGCGCGGCGAAGTTGTGTTGTCGCTCGAGCGAAAAATCGCGGTGCCCAATGGCTGAAGAAGGGCGCATGCGCTACGGCCGATACTACGAAGAGTTCGCGCCCGGCGACGTTTACAAACACTGGCCCGGCCGCACCATCGGCGATCACGACAATTCCTCGTTCGCGCTGCTTTCGATGAATCACAACCCGATGTTCATCGATCGACACGATTCCCCGAAAGCGCCCGTCATCGACACGCTGATCTTCAGCCTCGCCGTCGGCATGAGCGTCGCCGATACCAGCGGCAAAACCATCGCGAATCTCGGCTTCGAGAGGGTCGTGTTCGAGACGCCGCTCTATGCGGGCGATTCCCTCTACGCCGAATCCGAAGTGCTCGACATGCGCGAATCCGAAAGCAAGCCCGACCGCGGAATCGTCCACATCGAAACCCGCGCGTTCAATCAGCGCGGCGAGCGCGTGCTGGTCCTGCGCCGCCGCTTCCTCGCCCCGAAGAGGGACGCATGATCACCCGGGAATTGGTGAAGTACCTTCACGCGATGCAGGAGTTGCCGGACGAGGTGACCGATCGCGCGCGATACCTGTTGCTCGATTACTTGGGATGCCTCACTGCCGGTTCGCGGACCGAATCCGCCGCGTCGGTGGTCGCGCTCGGCGACGATTCGCCGCGTGGACGCGCGCTCGCCATGGGAACCGCCGCGCACAGCGTCGAGCTCGACGACACCCACAACGGTGGATCAATCCACTTAGGCGTGGTGATGTTTTCCGCGGCGCTCCCCATCGCCGAATCACGCCGGCTGCACGATCCCGCCGCGTTCTTTTCCGCGGTCGCCGCTGGCTATGAAATGGCCGCGCGACTCGCGATGGCCGTGCAGCCGAAATATCATTACGCACGCGGCTTTCATCCCACTTCGACCTGCGGCGTTTTTGGCGCGGCTGTCACCGTTTCGAAATTGCTTGGCTTGAACGAAGAGCAGATGCTTTCCGCCGTCGGGATCGCGGGCAGTATGGCTGCGGGTTCGCTCGAATTTCTCGCCGACGGCGCATGGACCAAGCGACTGCACGCCGGCCTCGCCGCGCAGAACGGAATTCTCGCCGCCGAGCTCGCCTCGCGCGGCTTTCGGGGCCCGTCGACGATCCTCGAAGGCCGCAACGGATTCCTCCACGGCTATACCGACGCTCCGCGCCCGGAGCTGCTCACCGCGGACCTGGGCAAATCTTTCGCGATTCTCGAAACCAGCATCAAACCGCACGCCTGCTGTCGTTACAAACAAGGACCCATCGATGCG
Source organism: Bryobacteraceae bacterium (assembly GCA_036006545.1). Classification (GTDB taxonomy): domain Bacteria; phylum Acidobacteriota; class Terriglobia; order Bryobacterales; family Bryobacteraceae; genus Palsa-187. Next base: position 5,371 of record DASYPO010000222.1, on the reverse strand, counting down.
CTGTTGCAGATTCGCGCGAAACACCACGTGGATTATCGCGACGTGCGTCGCATCGAGGTCACCATTCTCGAAGCCGGTGCGGGTCTGATCGCCGAGCCGGCGGAGCGAAAGTTCGATCCGCAGTCGGTGGTCGACGCGCAGTTTTCCATGCCCTTCGGCGCTGCGCTGGCGCTGGTTCACGGTCGCGCGGGGCTGAACGAATACTCTGAGGCCGGCCTGCGCGACCCGCGTGTTCGCGGCCTGCTCCGCAAGGTGATCATGACCCGCGACGCGACACTCGAACAGAATTTCCCACGCGAGTGGCCTGCGCGTGCCACCGTCGAAATGAATTCTGGCGACCGCTACACTGCCTCGGTTCGGCACCCGTTGGGCGATCCCGCGAACATGCTGTCATGGGAGGACCTGGGCGAGAAGTTTCGTTCGCAGGGTGGTTCGCCGGAGTTGGAAAGAGTCGTCCGGGAGTTCACCGACCTCAGCGAACTGCGCGACGCGTTACGCGACCTTCACCAGCCGCTTGCCCGTGTTCGCTCCACTTAGTAACCCGATGAACGCCTTGGGCATGTTCTCGAACCCGTCGACAATATCCTCGCGATACTTAATCTGCCCCGTCTTCAACCATCCCGCCATTTCAAGCAACCCCTCGCCGAAACGCGACGCGTAATCCGACACCAGAAAGCCCTGCACCTTCGCGCGAGCCACGATCAGCATGCCCAACAATCGCGGACCCATCTCGGGCTTCGCATTGTTGTATTGCGAAATCTGCCCGCAAATAGAAACCCGAGCGTGAGTGTTCAACTGGAACATCACAGCATCAGTGATCGCCCCGCCGACATTGTCGAAATAAACGTCGACGCCCTTGGGACACAGTTCTTTTAACGCCGCGCCGTAGTCTTCCGTCGTTTTGTAGTTGAACCCCGCGTCGAAGCCGCATTCGCGCTTGATCCACTCGATCTTGTCGTCCTCGCCGGCGATTCCAACTACGCGGCAGCCCTTGATCTTCGCGATCTGGCCCACTAGGGATCCGACTGCGCCGGCCGCGCCCGATACCACCACCGTCTCGCCAGCCTTCGGAGCGCACACGTCCAGCAATCCAAAATACGCGGTCAGCCCCGGCATGCCCAGCACGCCCAGCGCGGTGGATACCGGCGCCAGCGCCTGGTCCAGCTTGCGCAATCCCTTGCCGTCCGAAATCGCGTGCTCCTGCCAACCCATATAAATCTCGACGACGTCGCCCACGTTGAACTTCGGATTCTTCGATTCGACCACGCGCGCCACACCACCGCCGACCATCAGTCCTCCGACCTCGACCGGCGCCGCGTAACTCTTCATCCCGCTGATCCGCCCTCGCATATAAGGATCCACGGAAAGGTACAGCGCCTTGACCAGCACCTCGCCGTCTTTCAAGTCCGGAAGTGGCGTCTCGACCATCTTGAACGTAGACTCGGTCGGCATGCCTACCGGACGTTCGGCGAGCACAAACTGGCGATTCATCATTGACATATCTTTACTGGCTCCGAAAATAGCGCGCTTGTGTGGGTTTCAAGAACCGTTCTATTATGCACTAGGCGGACCGTGATGATCCCCGTCCTTCCTCTGCTTTTTTCCACCATCTCCGACCATACCAGCGGTTCTTCACGAAAGGAATCATATGTGGATTCGTAAAGGTGTTCGCGATCATTTGAAGGGCGTCGAGTCGCCCGTCCCGACGCAGCTTGTGTCCAACGAAGAGTTGCTGCCCCGCCGCCAGACGCCGCGACAGAAGCAGGTCGAGCATCTCATCGGCGAAATGTCCGCCGAAAAATCCAAGAAGCTCAATATGGATCGCCGCAGTTTCATGTCGAGCTCCATGGGTCTCGCGACCTGCTGGCTCGCGATGAACAAGGTCTACGGACAGGCGTTCGAAGTCGACGAAGTCGAGTCCATGGAACCCGAGCCAACCGCCGAGAAGTGGCCCAAGGACGAGTACTTCATCATCGACGTGCAGGCGCACTTCACCAACGGTTTTGCGATCCCCGGTTTTCGCGACAACGAATTTGTCAAGAACATGGGGTTCAACCTGAAGGCCGATGCAGAATCCTTTAGCTTCAAGAATTTCGTCAAGGAGATGTTCTTCGACTCCGACACCAACATGGTGGTGATCTCGGGCGTCCCCGGTGCGGAGCGGCAGAAGGACGCGCAAGGTAATACGCTCGAAGGCCGCGCTCGCGGTGGCGGCGTGCTGCCCAGCTGGCTGATGGCGCAATCCGGCCGCGCGATCAACGAAATCGCCGGAACGCAGCGCGCGCTGTGGCAGGGCAATCTCGCGCCCAATCACTATTGGGACAAGGTCAACAACAAACCCAACAAGGCCGCGCTCATCGAACAGATGGATCGCGAGCTGAAAACCTACGGCATGCAGAGCTGGAAATGGTATTGCCATACCGATCCGGGTGGGTCGGGCGGGGGCTTCCAGTGCGATGACGATAACGCTGCTTGGTTCTACGAAGAATCCCGCAAGCGCGGCCTGAAAACCATCAGCGTGCACAAAGGCTACTCGTATCAGTCGCGCACGCTCGGCCACCTGGCCAATCCGAAGGATATGGAAAAGGCCGCGCTCAACAATCCCGACTTCAACTTCATCGTGTATCACTCGGCGTTGGAGCACGGGCCCAGCGAGCCCGAATTCAAGGATCCCAAGTGGTACGATCCCACCACCGGCGATTTCGGGTGGCACAACGTCCTGATGGACATCAAGAAGCGCAATCCCACCATGAAGAATCTCCATGCCGAGATCGGCAGCTTCTTCAACGTGCTGGTGATCGCCGACCCGCTGATGTGCATGCACGGCATGGGCAAGAACATCAAGAACTTCGGCTCGGATCACGTGATCTGGGGCACGGATTGTCTGTGGTGGGGCTCGCCGCAGTGGGCCATCGACGCGTTCAAACGCTTCCAGATTTCGGATGAAATGTGCGAGCGCTTCGGCTACACCAAAATCACCAAAGACGACAAAGCCAAAATCTTCGGACTGAACGCAGCCAAGATCTACAACGTTGACGTGAAGGCCAAGCGCAATCCGCTGCCCGCCGATACATTCGACAAGCTCGACAAGATGAAGGTTGCGTATCACGACGCCGGTGGCATGCGCAGCAATAAGGCCTACGGCTGGGTCCGCGCCGACGATTAACGGCTCTGAAATGGAGGGCGGCCCGCGGGCCCGCAGCCGACCGCCCACGTCGGCTTCCGTGTCGCGTTAGAATCTCTGCATGCCAGAACAGGTGCAGGATCTCAAAAGCCACGCAAAATACGATCCGCCGTTTCACTTTTTCCTGGTGCCGCTCGGCCTGCTGTTCCTGACCGGCACCGTCTACCAGCTGGTCCAAAATGCCTCGTGGAACAACGCTGGGCGCGTGTTGTTCGTGATCTGGGTAATCGTCGCGGTCTTCAAAATGCGACTTTACTCGCTTAAAGTCCAAGACCGCGTGATCCGCCTCGAAGAGCGCCTCCGCGTCGAAAAACTCTGCGGCGCAGAGCGCGCAAACCAGTTGACCATCGATCAGCTCATCGGGTTGCGCTTCGCATCCGACAACGAACTTCCCGGCTTGGTCGATAAGGCGCTCGCAAGTCGCCTGCCGCGCAAGGAAATCAAGGCCGCCATCGTGACCTGGCGCCCCGATCACTGGCGCGTGTGAACACTCGAAGAACTTGGGTTCAGCTCCTCGCCGCGGCTTTTACCGCTCTGCGAGGTTGGGCTCAAGCCGCTGCATTTCCTGACCGCCGCGCGACCCATCTCCGCGCACTCGCCGCCGCGATTCTCCCTTCTTCGCTCGGCCGCGATCAAACCGAGCGCGTCGCCGACCGCTTCGCCGCTTGGGTTCGCGGCTATCGCCCCGGCGCCGATCTGGAACACGGTTACGGATTCCCGCGTATTCGTTCAAAGCCCGATCTTCCCGTCGCGCGCTACCTTGATCAACTTGACGCGCTCGGAGAAGCACCCACCGCCGACGCCGTCCGTCGCGCGCTCGACGACGCGAAGATCGTCGCATTACCGCAATCGCCGAACGGCACGCACATCGCTGCCGATCTGCTCAGCTTCTACTTCACCTCTAGCGACGCGAACGATCTCTGCTACCAAGCCCGCATCGGCCGCGACGCCTGCCGTGGACTTGACGGCTCAGATCGCCCTCCAGCGGCGTTAGGCCTGTAACGACGATGAAACGCCACGAAACGGACGTTTGCGTAATCGGTGGCGGCATTTCCGCCGCGATGCTCGCCGAAAAACTGAGCGAGCTGAAACCGGGCGTCTCCATCACCATCGTCGAAGCCGGGAAAGCGATTTTCGATGTGGAAAATCGCGCGAAGTATCGCGAGCGCTTCGCCGCCTACGGCGAAAATCCCTGGCCCGACGATTTCATCGAAGACCAAACCGCCAAGGGAATTATTTCGCGCACCATGGCCGTCGGCGGATCGGCTCTGCACTGGGGCGGCACTTGCAACCGCTTCAGCGTCGAAGATCTGCGTCTCAAATCAATGTACGGTCTGTACGTCGATTGGCCGATCGAGTGGCCCGAACTCGAGCGCTACTACTGCGAGGCGGAGCGCCGCTTGGGGGTCTCCGGCGACCCGGGCCCGTTCCCCGAAGATCGCCGCAGCGAGCCCTATCCCATGCCGCCCATGACGCTCAGCCACAATCTGGTCGAGCTCAAGCGCTGGGCCGAAAAGAGCGGCATTCCGTTCTGGGGCACTCCGCAGGCCAAGAACACCGTGCCCTACGGCGGCCGCGCGCAATGCATCCGCTGCAACACTTGTTCGATTTGTCCCACGGGCGCGCGCTACTCGCCCGACTTCACGTTCAAGCAATTGCTTGCGGCGAAAAAAATTGCGCTGCACGATCAGACGCTCGTGCGCCGGCTGATCCTCGACGATTCGAAAAATACCATTGCCCTTGCCGAAGCGCGTGACCGGCGGAATCCCGACGAGCCTGTGGAATATCGCGCCAAGCAATTTGTCATCGCCGCCGGATACACCTGGACGCCGCATCTGCTGCTGCTCTCGCGCAATTCGCGATTTCCGAATGGCTTGGCGAATCGATCTGGCGTGGTCGGGCGCTACATGAACGGCCATTCGTTTCTCACCGCGCAAATCGAGCTCGACGCAAAAATCTTCCCTGGCATGAACGAGCAGTATGGACTCGTATCGCGACAATACTTCCGCTGCGCTGCCGATCAGCCGTTCGTTCGACACGATCTGCGTGTCTGGGAATCGGGCGCCGGCCGTCAGCCGCGCTTGCGAAATGACCAAGGCAAGCTGCTCCTCGGCGACGATCTCTTAAACGACTGGCGCGCGCGGGCCCAGCGCGGCGCCGCCCGCGTGCGTGCCTATTACGACGTGC
>DASYPO010000221.1:0-3316 GCA_036006545.1 Bryobacteraceae bacterium | reverse complement strand
CCCGCTTTGCGTTCCGCTATTACCAATCGCTTACGAGCGACGTCTACGGCGTACGCTGGCTGCCGGTCTACAAACTGTCGAACGATGCGCCCCATCGTATTCCGCCGCCCGAGAGTCCGTTCAGCGCCGTGGACCCGCTTTTCCCGGAAGCTCGCCAGCTCCCGCGTGAAGAGAATCCGTTTGACGTGGCCTATGCCTATCGTCACTACTCGATGTTGATCGAACCGGCGATTTTTCTACCGGCGCTCCTGCGCGATTTTCAGATCGCCGGCGGAAGGATCGTCGTGCGCGAATTCGCCGAAGCTCGCGATCTCCAATCGCTGCGCGAAACACTGCTCTTCAACTGCACCGGTCTCGGCTCGCGAACACTCTTCAACGACCAGGAACTGATTCCGATCCGCGGCCAGCTCACCTTTTTACTCCCCCAGCCGGAAGTCCAGTACATGACGTTGGGCCCGGGCGATATTTATATGTTTCCGCGCCGCGATGGGATTCTCCTGGGCGGCAGTCACGAGCGCCGTGACTGGAACCTCGAAGTCGACCCCGCGACCACCGAGCGTGTCCTACGCGAAAACGGCGAATTATTCTCAAAAATGAAGTAACAAGTTGAATAGCAGTGATTCGTTCGACACCCCCCGCGCCACATTAACGGGAGGGCCCTTATGACCCGCTACATGATTACGAACCGCAACGTTGAGCCGGACCGGCTGGGCAACCAGCGTGCCGACCTCACCTTCTGGATCACCGACAGCGATAAGGTTACCGAGTTCGCCGCTTGGCACGGACCCATCCCGGCTGACGATTTCAAACGCGCCATTCTCGACGCCACCAAAGCCTTTCCGGATGTTCCGATGGAGGAACATGCCGACCAGAAGCACGTCACCTTGTTTATTCACGGCTTCAACAATACTTGGGAGGACGCCGCCCAGCGCTACCAAAGCCTGTGCGACGGACTGTTCGCCGACCAGCAGTCCATGGGGCTGTGCATCCTATTCACCTGGCCCTCGAATGGCCAGCCGTTTGGCTACCTGCCGGATCGCGAAGACGCCCGCGCTACTGCGCCGGATTTGGCCGCGGTCCTTAACGAGTTCTACGACTGGCTGCTGGTCCAACAACGACTGGCGGCCCGCGACCCCAATGCCGCGTGCAAGGCCAAAACCTCGATCATCGCTCACAGCATGGGCAATTACGTTTTGCAGAAGGCCATGCAATATACCTGGACGCGTAATAATCAGCCTCTGCTGATTTCGCTGGTGAACCAACTTTTGATGGTGGCCGCCGACGTCGATAACGATCTGTTCGATGAGAACATTCAGAAAGGCGACGGTGCAGCCATGGCGAATCTCACCTATCGCATCACCGCGTTGTTCAGCGGCCGCGATCCCATCCTGGGCGTCTCAGCGGGTCTCAAACATTTCGGCAAACGGCGCCTGGGCCGCAGCGGCCTGGATTACCCGCGAGTCCCGGACAATGTCTGGCAGATCGATTGTTCTAACCTGCTCGTCGGGCCCGACCGCGACGTTCACTCCGCGTATTTCGATTCTCCGAAGACCATCGAAGTGATGCGTCAGGTCCTGCGCGGTATCGACCGTAAGCTTATCGAGCAAGCCCTCGGACTCCTTTAGAATCTCGTTAGGGTGCGACTCCATTACGAAGTTCACGGGTCCGGTGACCCGCTATTGCTGCTGCATGGCTTCTCCGGATGCGGACAGGATTGGTCGCCGCTGGTCGCCGAATGGTCCGCCGATTTTCGACTGATCGTTCCCGACCTTCGCGGGCACGGGCATTCCGGCACTCTCTCGAATCCTTTTCGATTCGACGACGCGGCGGAAGATCTCTTCGAACTGCTGGATCGCTTGGGAATCCGCGTGTGTAAAGGATTGGGCGTCAGCGGCGGCGGAAATGTCCTGCTGCACATGGCCACCCGACAACCCGATCGCGTGAAGGCCATGGTGTTGGTCAGCGCGACGCCGTACTTCCCCGAGCAATCGCGCCCCATCATGCGCGCCTATCCGGATCGTCTCCGCGAAGCCGACTGGGAGCTTCTGCGGCGTCGGCATCCGGGTGGCGACGAACAGATCAAAGCCTTGCTCGCGAGCACCGCGGCCTTCGCCGACAGTTACGACGATCTCAACTTCACCCCACTGCTACTCGCGACGATCCAAGCTCGCACGCTGATCGTCCAGGGCGATCGCGATCCCCTCTATCCGCTCGAAATCTCGACCGAAATGGCAAGTGCCATTCCCAATTCGAGCTTGTGGATCATTCGGGGCGGCGGCCACGGGCCTATCGGCGGCGAACGCTGGCCGGAGTTCGTGAAAACCGCAGGCGCTTTTCTGCGCGAGTAACTCAGGACGCTGTGTTAGGCTGAATCTTTCATGACCCAGGCCGCGTCTGCACTGAGGACAACTCCGCTCAATTCCGTCCATCGAAAGTCGGGCGGTAAGATGGTCGACTTCGGCGGATGGGACATGCCGGTGCAGTACTCGGGTGTGCTCGACGAACACCAAACCGTGCGGCAGCGGGTCGGAATCTTCGACGTGAGCCATATGGGTGAGATCGTCGTGCGCGGTCCCGAGGCGCTCAAGCTGGTCGAGTACGTCACCACCAACGCCGCGTCGAAACTGAAAATCGGCCAGGCTCAATACTCCGCGCTGCTCTACGAGCACGGCGGTTTCGTCGACGACATCCTGGTGCACAAGGTCGCCGACGACGAATACTTCCTGTGCGTCAATGCTTCCAATCAGGACAAGGATTACGAGCACATCGCAGCGCACAATCGTTTCAACGCGACGGTCGAAAACGCCGGGCCGCGCTACGCGCAGATCGCCGTGCAGGGACCGCGTGCTATCGAAACGGCGCAGCAGTTGACGCCAATCGAAATCGCGCCGATCAAGTATTATCACTTCGCCGACGGAACGTTTTGCGGCGTCCCCGCGCGTGTTGCTCGCACCGGATACACGGGTGAGGACGGTGTCGAAGTCTACATCGCGCCCGAGCACGCCGAGCGCGTATGGAACGAATTACTGGCGGCGGGTGCCGCATTCGGAATCAAGCCGTGCGGCTTGGGCGCGCGTAATACATTGCGCCTGGAAGCTAAGATGGCGCTCTACGGACACGAAATTCACTCGACGATTACACCCTGGGAAGCCGATCTGGCATGGATGGTGAAGCTCGACAAGGGAGAATTCGTCGGCCGCGAGGCACTCGTCAAGCAAAAAGCACAGGGAATTACCAGAAAACTAATTGGATTTGAAATGACTGGCCGCGGCATCGGTCGCGACGGTTACGAAGTGTATGTCGACGGCGTGGCTGC
>DASYPO010000220.1:0-8076 GCA_036006545.1 Bryobacteraceae bacterium | reverse complement strand
GAAGAGCAAGCTGCCGGTGGTGACCGCGGGCGAGACGCTGAAGTTCAAGTCGATCGAACCGGAGCAGCATTTCACCGAGCCGCCGCCGCGTTTCACCGAAGCCACGCTTGTAAAGGAATTGGAATCGGACGGCGTGGGCCGGCCGTCGACCTATGCGTCGATTCTTTCGACCATTCTGGAACGCGAGTATGTAAACAAGGAGGGCGGCAAATTCATTCCCACCGAGCTCGGAATGGTGGTGACCGACCTCTTACTCGAAAGCTTCAGCGATCTGTTCGAAGTGAGCTACACGGCTCGCATGGAGGAGGAACTCGACGAGATCGAGGAAGGCAAGCTGGATTGGCGTCTGGCCATGAGCGAGTTCTACGAGCGGTTCACAAAAGATCTGGACCACGCGGAACGTAACATGACCAACATCAAGCGGATGGAACGACCCACCGACTTGATCTGCGACAAGTGCGGCAAGCCTATGGTGATCAAATGGGGCCGCCACGGCAGCTTTATCGCCTGCACCGGGTATCCAGAGTGCACCAATACGCGCGAACTTACGGTCGACCTTCCGGATATCGATAAGGCGGATCTGACCGAGCAGGACGAGAAAACGTACTGCGATAACTGCGGCCGCGAGATGGTTTTGAAAAAAGGCCGCTTCGGGCAGTTTCTGGCTTGCTCCGGCTATCCGGATTGCAAAACCACCAAGCAGCTCGGCGAAGCACAGAAGCCGAAGGATGTTCCGCTGGACGAGAAGTGTCCCAACTGCGGCAGCCAGATGGTGAAGAAGTTCGGGCGCTTCGGCGAGTTCGTCGCGTGCAGCAACTATCCAAAGTGTAAGTTCGTCAAGCAGAAGACCATCGGCGTGAAGTGCCCGAATTGCAATGAGGGCGAAGTTGTCGAGCGGCGCTCCAAGCGCGGCAAGACTTTCTACGGGTGCAATCGCTACCCAGATTGCGATTTCGTCGCGTGGGGCAAACCGATTCCAGAGAAATGTCCGGACTGCGGCGGCAGCTACTTGATCGAGAAGTACCTGAAGGCGGGTCCGGTGGCGCAGTGTCCTAATAACGAATGCAAATTCAAGAAGCCTCTTGAAATCGCGCCCGAGCCGCCGGCCGAGGAACCGGTCGAAGTCAAAGCGTAAATGGCAGCCGCGGCGAATCCAGGCAAGTCCCCCGACTACGGAATCGATGCACCGATCGCGGTGCGCCGAATGTTCTCGCGCGCCGCCTGGTCGATCGGGATCGGCCTGCTGGTGTTCCTGATCAACCGCGCCGAATATCCGGGACCTGCTGGGCAACTGCTCGGCGTTCTGGGCGGACTGGGTCTTGCATTTCTGGCAGCGGGCGCATTCATGCTGTGGTCGAGCAAGGTGGCGAAGCTGGAACTGCGCGATCGAATTCTCGATAGTCTCGCGTTGAACGGAGACGAGAAAGTTCTCGACGTGGGCTGCGGACGGGGGCTGCTGATGATTGCTGCCGCCAAGCGGTTGAAAACCGGCAAGGCCACCGGCGTCGACATCTGGAATAAGCAGGATCTTTCGAAGAACTCTGCGGAGGCGGCAAAGGAAAACGCCAAGCTCGAAGGGGTTTCGGAGAAAGTCCGCATCGAGAATCACGACGCGCGCAAGCTGCCTTATCCCGAGAATTCCTACGACGTGGTGGTGTCCAATCTGGCGATTCACAACATCGAGGATCACGAGGGTCGCGACCAGGCGATTCGTGAGATGTATCGGGTGCTGAAGCCAGGCGGAAAGCTGGTAATTCACGATATTCTTCGGACCGGCGAGTACGCGGAATCGCTGCGCGCGGCGGGTGCGAAGAACGTCGAGCTATCGCCGACGAGCTGGCTGTGGTGCGTCCCGGCGCGGACGCTGACGGCGAGCAAATAACAACTTTTGCTATCTTTTGTTATCCTGAGTTTATGAACGTTTCGTTGACACGCGAGCTCGAGGCGCTGGTAAATGCCAAGGTCAAAACGGGGATGTACCAGACCGCCAGCGAAGTGATCCGAGAGGGACTTCGGCTGCTCAAGGAGCGCGATGAAGCGCATGAGCGCCTAAAGGCAGATGTGCTCGCAGGTTTTGCGGAAATCGAGAAAGGTAACTACGTCGAGTACGACGCGACCACGACTAAGCAGCTCGTGAAGGAAATTGGAGCGCGCGGCAGACTGCAGCTCAAGAAGGAGCGATCAAAAACCGCGCACAGATGAGCCGTTACCGCCTCGCGTCACCGGCGAGGACGGATCTGAATCAGATCTGGTCCTATGTGGCGCGCGATTCAAGCCCGCGAAGGGCAGACCGCCTCCTAGCATCCCTGGGTGATTGCTTCTTGATGCTGAGCCGCATGCCTGAAGTGGGCCGTCTTCGCGACGATTTCTTTCCAGGCACCCGAAGCTTTCCCTCTGGCGAGTACGTGATCTACTACCGCAAGGTCCGCGGCGGCATTTCGATTTCCCGCGTGATTCACGGAGCACGCGATCAGAAGAGCGCGTGGATCACACCGCCGAGTTAGGGGGAGCCTCAATCGGCCCGCAAGGCCAACATCGGATCCAGCCGAGACGCGCGACGCGCGGGCAAGTAGCCGGCAATCATCGACACCAGAGTCAGTACGAACAGCATTGCGCTGAATGCGACTGGATCGGTCGCCGTCACGCCGAACAACAGGCCGCTCATCGCGCACGCCAGCAGCAGTGAAGCTACGCTGCCGATCAGCATTCCGATCGCGGCCAGCACCAGCGTCTCGGTGACGATGCGCGATTGCAAGTCCCGCGCCGATGCGCCGAGTGCCATCCGAATTCCGATCTCCTGCGTTCTGCGCTGAACCGAGTACGAGATCACCGCATAAATTCCCAGCGACGCGAGAATCAACGCGAACCCCGCGAAACCGGCGAGTAAGATCACCACAAATCGTCGCGGCGAGACCGACTTGTCGACCAGCTGCTGCAAGGTTCGAAATTCGTTCAAGGGGAGGTTCGGCTCGATGGGCTTCAGCGCGCCCCGAACCGCGGCGGCAAGGTCTGCGGGGGCAAGAGCTGTGCGGACTACCAGGTCGACCGACGGATAATCGTTGGTTTGACGAATCGGGAGATACATTTCGGATCCGGAACCCTGTTCGAGTGCGATGTGCCGGACATCGCCCACGACGCCAACCACTTCACGGTCGGGGCGCAGCATGATCTTCCCGATCGGATTCTCACCCGGCCACAGCGTGCGCGCCAGCGTTTCGTTGACGATGATGACGGGCTTGCTCGCGGGCGTGTCCAGTTCCGTGAAATCGCGACCGGCGCGCAGCGGAATTCCCATGCCGCCGAAGTACCCGTCGCTCACGATTCGAACGAAAGCGGTGGGGAAACGGCCGCGTTCGTAAACCACGCCCTTCGCGCCCGCCCCCCAGCTTCGATTCCGCCCGAGCGGAAGCACGTCGGTGAGCCCCGCTGCTTGAATTCCAGGTAGAGATTTCACACGTCGGAGCGCTTCGTCGAAATAAGCGTTACGTTGGGCTTGTGTGGAATACTGCGAACTCGGATCGATGCGCAGCGCGGCGGCTCGCTCGGGCTGAAATCCGAGACTTACGTCGAGCACGCGGAGAAAACTTCGAATCAGCAACCCAGCGCCGACCAGCAGCACGCACGCGAATGCGATTTCGGATACGACCAACGCGCCACGGATCCAAGTAGTCCGCTTGCCGTCGCTCGCCCCGCGCGGGCTGTCCTTCAACACTCCGTGCACCGATTCTGAGGGCGCCTGCAGCGCGGGCATCAGACCGAAAATCAAGCCACTGAGGATCGAGATCGCCACGGTGAAGACGAGCGCGCTGGTGTCGATACCAACGTTGCCCAGCAGCGGAATGCTGATGCCGTCGAGAGTGGTCAGGACGCGCGTTCCGGCCACGGCCAGAACCAGACCCAGCACCGCGCCGCCGCACGACAAGACGACGCTTTCGGTCAGCGTCTGTCGAATCAGACGGCTCCGCTTTGCGCCCAGCGCAGCGCGGATCGCCATTTCTTTGTGACGTGCCGCTGAGCGTGCCAGCTGCAGATTGGAAAGATTGGCACAGACGATTAACATCACGACACCCACCGCGCACGCCAGCACAAAGAGCGGACCGCGCAGACGACCGCCCACGTGTTCGTCGAGAAGTTGGAGTCGCGGGCGGAAGCCGTTCCACTCGGGATGTTGTTGCCGGATCGGGTCGGCGATGACTTCGAATTCAGCCTGCGCGCTGCTTATGGTCGCTCCGGGTTTTAATCGTCCAATGATCGCGAGGGTATTTCCCCAACGATTGGTTTCGGGTGTCAGGGGAAACGGCGAATAGAGATCGATGCGCGAGCCAGGCGCGAACACGGAAGAGAAACTGAACGATTCGGGCAGGACCCCAGCGACGGTCACCGGCCGATCGTTGATCGTGAGCTTCCGCCCAGAGATGTTCGGATCGGAGGCGAATCTGCGCTCCCAGAGTTCGTGGCTCAGCAGGATAGCCTTAGGTCCGTTCCAGCGACACTCCTCGTCGGTGAATAGTCGTCCCAATATCGGCTTCACACCGAGGAGCGAAAAGAAGTTCTGCGAAACCGGGACTTCGCTGACGCGTTCGGGCTCGCCGTCGCCGGTCAGCTTGCTGTCGCCAACGCCATAAAAGGCCATGTAGGCCGCGAGATCGGTGAACGATTTATTTTGCGCGCGCAAATCAAGCAGATAACCTACCTGAGTGGTCTGCGCGGAAAGATTTCCGTCGGGACCGCCGTTGGCGATCCACGCCAGTCGCTTCGGTTCTTCGAAAGGAAGCGGCCGAAGAAGCAGCGCATTCACGACACTGAAAATGGTGGCGCTCGCGCCGATTCCGAGCCCGATAATGAGAATCGCAAAGGTGGTAAAGCCGGCTTCGCGGCGCAGCGTGCGAAAGGTGTAAACGAGATCGTGTCGAAGGTCGGCGAGCCATTGTTGATGCATGCACTAATCCGTGATGATCATACAGCCGGGATCGGACAAGGTTACCGGGACATGCCGATTGCCGCACGAGTCGAATGGGATGATCGGGTTTAGGTCCGCTGACTTGCCACTGCTACTGGCGATTCCGCAATCGTGAAGGCTTCCATCATAACGCTGGAAGACTTTTCGATCCCGCTGCGCCGCACCTTCCACAGCGCGATGCCGAACAGCGCAACACAGGCGAGTGGGGCTACCGAAGTCCAGATGTAAAGTAAGGCGGGCGACGCGGTTGTCCAGCCGGAGTGTTGGTCGTGATAGGCGGTAAGAATCGTTTGTGGCAGTTGATACGCCAGCGCGAAACACGCAATCACGGCTGCCAGCATGCCCCACGAACGACGCCGTATCGAATCGGCCAGCAGCAGCGCCACGCCGGGATATTGGAAGATTTGATAGTGGGTCCAGCACACTGGACTCGCGGCAAGGCTCAGCGAAATTAACCCGGCCAGAGCCCAGGGAACTTGCTGGCGGGTCAATCTTCCGCGACACACCAGCAGCAACGCACCGATTCCCACGGCTAGGGTAACGATCGCCGCGCTCACCGAGATCCAGCGCAGCGCCGGAGCGAGATGAAGCTCGGCGGCCTCGTGACCAAATAGCCAATTCTGCGGAAGGCTCGCTCCGGGCGTGATCGGATCGAGCAGGCGCAACAACAATGACGGGATCGACCAACTGAACATGTCGGGCGTACCCATCCAATAAGTTGCGCTAGTGGGAGTCTTGGCTCCGGAAAATGCCCAGAAGAGTACAGCCCAAGGAAGGATCGTTCCGAGTGCGACCACCCATGCAAGTGTGACCAGAGCTCGACGGCGATTCAGGATCAGCGCGACGGCCAGCACACCCGGAATATATTTCAGAACGAATCCGATTCCCACCGCGGCTTCCTGTAAACGTTCGCGCTGCGAAAAGGCGAGCGCGATCACCAGCACCAGTAGCGGGCCCATCTGGCCAATGTTTAAGGATTCCTGCGCGGCTCCTCCGAAGGCCCACACCGCGGCGATACAGCACATCGCGATTCGGCTGGGTCCGCTCGCGCGCAACAAAAGCCAGGCCGCCGACACAAGAAAGATTTGCGACAGCGCGAACCAGATCCATCGTGCTGTGACGTAATCCGTCAGCCCAAAAGGTGCGGTCAAGAAGGCAACCACCGGAGGATAAAAATAGGCAGGATTTTCGTACGGACTTTGCCCGCTCAGGACCACCTTCGCGGCACGATAGTAAGCGCTGAAATCACTTTCGTGGCTCAAGTACCGCATCGGAAAGAGCAGGTTCGCTTTGATGTACCAAGCGGCGCAGAGTCCAACGACAATTGCGCAGGCAATGGTGGACAGATTTATGGATTTTTTTGCGGGCAGACTCAGCACTGATAGATGATCTGCGGACCCCACGTAATGTTTCTATTTGTAGCACCGCTGGCGTCCGCGTGTGCAAGCTAAACTGAAAGTATCCATGCCAAGTCAGAACTCCTTCGGGTCCGCGGGCGAGCTGCGCGTGGGCGACCGATCCTATCGGATTTACCGCCTGGCAGCCCTTGAGAAAACCGGGCTCGCAAAGCTATCGCGCATTCCCTATTCGATCAAGATCCTGCTCGAAAATCTGTTGCGCTTTGAAGACGGCTCGACCGTCAAGCACTCCGACATCGAATATGTCGCGGCGTGGGATACGAAAGCTGCCGCGCGCGAAATCAACTTCCGACCGGCGCGCGTGCTGCTTCAGGATTTCACCGGCGTGCCCTGTATTGTCGACTTGGCCGCCATGCGTGATGCGCTCGCTGCGCTTGGAGCCGATCCGAAAAAAGCCAACCCGCTGATCCCCGTCGACCTGGTGATCGACCACTCGGTGCAAGTCGATCAGTACGGCACCACTGGCGCGTTTCAGGCTAATGCGCTGCTCGAATTCCAGCGCAACCAGGAGCGTTATGCGTTCCTGAAATGGGGTCAATCGGCATTTCAGAATTTCCGCGCAGTGCCGCCCGACACGGGCATCGTGCACCAGGTGAATCTCGAATATCTCGCACCGGTGGTCTTCGCGAAAGATGGCGAAGCGTATCCCGATACCGTGGTCGGAACCGATTCGCACACCACCATGATTAACGGCCTGGGTGTTGTCGGATGGGGCGTCGGTGGAATCGAAGCCGAAGCGTGCATGCTGGGTCAGCCGGCGACCATGCTGCTGCCCGAGGTGGTCGGCTTTAAGCTCACCGGGCGCTTGCCCGAAGGCGCGACTGCGACCGATCTGGTGCTGACCGTCACGCAGATGCTGCGCAAGAAAGGCGTGGTCGGAAAGTTCGTCGAGTTCTATGGCGCAGGTGTCGCTGCGTTAAGCCTGGCTGATCGGGCCACGATCGCCAACATGGCGCCTGAATACGGCGCGACCATCGGCGTCTTTCCGATTGACGCAAAGTCGCTCGAATATCTGAGGCTCACCAATCGCCCGCCGGAATTGATCGCGCTGGTGGAAGCGTACGCGCGCGAGCAAGGTTTGTTCCTCGAAGCCGGCGCGCCCGAACCCGAGTTCAATGACTCGCTGACGCTCGATCTTGCGAGCGTGGTTCCGTCGCTGGCGGGGCCGAAACGCCCGCAGGATCGTATCAACCTGCCCGACGTCGGGAAGAATTTCGTCGAATCCCTGCAGGGTGCGGCCGCAAAGACTGCTGAAATTGGAACGAACGGATCGCGCGCGACCATTCACGACGGCAGCGTGGTGATCGCCGCGATCACCAGTTGCACGAACACCTCGAATCCGTCGGTGCTGGTCGCGGCCGGATTGCTTGCGAAGAAAGCGGTGGAGCGTGGGCTCAAATCGCAACCGTGGGTCAAGACCAGTCTCGCGCCCGGATCGAAAGTCGTAATGGACTACCTGGCTGACGCGGGGCTGATTCCGTATCTCGAAGCTCTGAAGTTCCACCTGGTAGGCTACGGCTGCACCACCTGCATCGGTAATAGCGGACCGCTGCCCGAGGAAGTTGGGGCAGCGGTGCAGGAACACAACCTGACCGTCGCGAGCGTACTCTCGGGGAATCGCAATTTCGAAGGTCGTGTGAATCCGTTGGTGCGGGCGAATTATCTGGCATCGCCGCCGCTGGTGGTGGCGTATGCACT
>DASYPO010000219.1:0-3291 GCA_036006545.1 Bryobacteraceae bacterium | reverse complement strand
TAAGTACGAGCCGGAGGATCATTACGCATCGGCGGCGCATAGGTGCGGGCCGGGGGATCATTACGCATCTGGGGGCTCGCCGGACGATTCACCGAACCGTTGTTTAACGAACGGCCGTCGAACGAACCGCCGCGCGGCTGCGCTTGCCCACGCTGCTGATTGGGATCGAAGCGCTGCCAGCCGCCCTGCGATCCGCCGCGTTGCTGCGACGCGCCCGAATCGATTCCACGATTCACGACACCGCTGGACGACGAGGGATTCTGGCCACTCCGATTCTGTCCACTCGGATTAAACCGCTGCCAGTTGCCGCCACCCGATCCACCGTTGTTGATCGCAGAACCGTTATTGATCGATGAACCGCGATTTCCCGAACCGTTCACGAAGCCGCCCATGCGCTGCCCGCTCACCGAGCCGCTGCGCGACACGAAGCTACCGGAATAGTTGCTGCGCGGCATACCCGCGGTACTGACACTTCGGTCCGAAAACCGATTGCTTTCGCGCGTCGGCGCCAAGCCCACCTGGCCGCGAACTACACCGGCCCGCGAAAGGTCACCCGCTGTCGGACGCACAAAATTGCGGGTATTGATTCCGCCGCGTCCGAAGTTGCTCGCCGAGACGCCAATCACGCCGTTGCGGACGTTCGCATTGCGGTACGTATTAAAGATATTCGTGTTGTGGATAATGTTCGCCTGGCCGAACGAACCCCGCCGGTAATTCCCGTAGAAACTCCGTCCATACCAGGGATGGAAACGCTCGTAGGGCGCCAGCGGAACCCAGCCCACATTGCCGAATCCGAAGCCAAAGCCGCCTCCGCCGCCCCAGCCGAAGAACCCGACCAGCGCCGGACGCCAGTAGTAACGCGGACCGATCGCGCCCGGCCACCAGGCCCAGCCATAGCGGCCGTGATACCAGCGACCATAGTGATACGGAGCCCAGCCCCACGGATCGCCGCTCACCCAAGTCCACCCGTAGTAATCGATCCAGCTCCAGCGGCCCACACTATACGGAGCCCAGTCGGCATCCACTTGCGGAACCCACACATTGCCGTATTGAGGATCATTTTCCCAACGGCCGTGCCCGTCCAATTCTTCGGCGCCGTAGATATCGGGGCTCACATACTTATAGCTGCTACCGGCGCGCTCGAGGTCGCGATCGCGATCCGCATTCCAGCGATCCCACTCGTCCTGTTGCGGCGCCGGGCCAACCTGAAATTCAGGATCGGAAGCGCTGCCGCGTGCTTCCATCGCTTGGCCGGCTTGCAAACGCTCGGTACCTTTCGGCGAGAAAATTTCGCCTTCGCCCAGGAGCACGATCACCTGGCTGGTTCCGTCGGGACGCACCAGGACGCGATACGCACCCTTCTTCAACGGACGAATCGAAACGCTGGGAGTTGAAACCTCGACCAGCGCGTTGCTATCGCGCAGCACGCGGAAGGTCACCATGCCGACGGCGACCTGAATCTGATATTGACGATCCTGCAACTGGCTGAATCGCACTTCAGTTCCCGGCGCCAGTCGGATCATATTGGCCCAATCGAACTGCACTTCGGCGCGCGCGCCTTCGGCAGTAATGAGCCGGTCTTCGATCACGATGGGGGCATTCAGCGCGCCAGCGATCATTTCGCCGGAATCGCCGCGGCGCATGGATACGTTACCTTGCACGACGCTGAGTCGCGCTACGCCGCGCTCGGGAGCGTCGCCGGTTTCGTCGCCATCGTCGGCCGCCCAAACGGGAACCACTGCCAGCATCAGGAGGCCCAAGATTAGTCGTTTCATAGCTAACTTCTCGCTGGATCTAAGGCAATCCCCTGTCCAAAGTTATCTTATTGATGTTTAGCCACTTATACGTTCATTAGATGGCTGGGGAGTGGTTGAAAACCACCACTCGGGTTGAAAACAAGCAGGTGGCGCGAGCCGTCGTGGCGCGGGCTTCAGCCCGCAGCGTCGGCTTCAGCCGACGTCCCCCGGTTTTTTTGCAACGCGTCCCACTACTCATAGTGCAACGCCGACATCGGATCCGCCCGCGAAACCCGAACCGCCGGAATGTAACACGCGACCGCTGCAACCCCGAGCAACACCACTGCGACCCCACCAATCGTCACCGGATCCGACGGCCGCACTCCATACAAGAGTCCCGCGAGCGCGCGGCTCAACGCCAGCGCACCCGCGATTCCGACCACCAGCCCGAGCGCAACCGGCGTGAGTCCCTGACGAAGGACTAACGACCGCAAATCGGACGCGGTTGCGCCTAGCGCCAAACGAATTCCCATCTCGGCGCGTCGCTGCGCAGTGGTGTACGAAACCACGCCGAAGATTCCGAGGCTCGCCAGCGCGAGTGCAACGCCCGCGAACACCAACACCAGCGTAAGCTGGAAGCGACGTTCCGCGACGCCCGCCGACACGATCTCTTGCATCGTCCGCAATCGCACCGCGGGCAATTCCGCATCCAGCGCTCGAATCTCCGCGCGCACCGCCTGCGTGATGGCCGACGGATCCATCGCCGTGCGCATCACCAGGATCATGTCGGTACGATCGCGCTGCCAGTAAGGAATGTAGACCGTGAGGCCGGGAGCCTTGTCGAGGCTGGAATTACGAACGTCCCCCGCGACGCCCACGATTTCGAGCAACGGGTTTTCGGGCGATCCCAGGCGAAATCGCTTGCCCAGCGGATTCTGTCCCGGCCAATACTGATCGGCGAAGCGCGCCGAAACCACCGCCACCGGCCGACGGTCGGAACGCGCGAACATGCGTCCCTGGCGCAGCGGAATGCCGATCGCCGCCAGGTAGTTTTCGCTCACGGTTCGGTAATCGGTGATCGCACGCGAACTGGCGGGCGCCGCCTCTGTTCCTTCGGGGACGAAAACGTTATTGCTACCCTCGCCCGTCACTGGAATCCGATTCGTCACGCCCACCGCCGTTACGCCCGGAAGCGCACTCACGCGCTCGATCGCCTGGCGGAAGAATTCGTAGCGCCGCGGAAGATCGGGATAGCGCGTTGCCGGAAGGCTGACGTTCGCGGTGAGCACACGCTCGACGTCGAAACCTTTATCGACCTGCATCAGGCGCACGAAACTATTCAGCAGCAGACCGGCGGCGACCAGACACACGGTGCTGAGTGCGACTTCGAGGCTGACCAATAACGCACGGACTCGTGCGCCTTGACGGCTATCGGTCGCGCTGCGGCTCGATCCACGCAGTCCTTCTTGTGGATCGGTGCGCGCACTGCGCCACGCGGGCAGCAGGCCAAAGAGAACGCCGCACAGGATCGACACGCCGAGCGCGAACAGCAGAA
>DASYPO010000218.1:0-30843 GCA_036006545.1 Bryobacteraceae bacterium | reverse complement strand
CGCCGTCTACGATCTGGGCGGCGGCACTTTCGACATTTCGATTCTCCGATTGCACGACGGGATTTTCGAGGTGCTCGCCACCAACGGCGACACGCACCTGGGCGGCGACGATATCGATAATCTGCTGCTGCGCATCGCGCTTGAAGACATTCAATCCGAATGGGGCAGGGATCTTTCGACGAATCCCGGCGCCGTGCAGCACCTGCGTCGCGCGGTGATCGAAGCCAAGGAAGCATTATCGTTTGCTCCCGCCGCAACCATGCAGCTCAGTCATGACGGCAAGCATTACGCTCGTGAAATCACGCGCGAGCTGCTCGATCGCCTGATCACGCCGATTGTCGACCGGACGCTGGGGCCATGCCGCGCTTGTATCGCGGATGCGGGCGTCAAGGTCGAAGAGATCGACGAAGTGGTGCTGGTCGGTGGATCGACGCGAATTCCGCTGGTCCGTTCCGCGGTCGAGAAACTCTTCCGTGCGCGGCCGCATACCGAACTGAATCCCGACGAAGTGGTCGCGCTGGGTGCTGCGGTGCAGGCGGGCATTCTCTCGGGCGACGTCCAGGATCAGTTACTCCTCGATGTCACGCCGCTCTCGCTAGGGATCGAAACCATGGGCGGGCTGGTTTCGAAGTTGATTCACCGCAACTCGACCATTCCCGCGTCTGCAACCGAATCGTTCACTACCGGGGTCGATGGCCAGCGCAATGTGCTGATTCACGTCCTGCAGGGCGAGCGCGAAATGGTCAAAGATTGCCGCAGTCTGGCGCGCTTCGATCTGAAAGATATCGATCCGATGCCCGCCGGTTTCGCGCGCATCGAGGTTCGCTTCCTGATCGACGCCAACGGAATCCTCAACGTGACGGCGCGCGACCAGCGCACCGGCAAGGAAACCAGCGTCGAGGTCAAGCCTTCCTATGGACTGAGCGACGACCAGGTGGAAGCGATGATTCTCGAATCGGTCGAAAAGGCCGAAGAGGATTTTCACGAGCGGCAGGTGCGCGAAGCGCGCGTCGAGGCCGACACGATTCAAGCGGCCACCGAGAAAGCTCGGCAGAACGACGCGTACTTCGCGCTCAGCGACGACGAGCGCGCGGCCATCGACCGCGCTGTCAACGAGCTACTTGTCGTTTATCACGGCGACGATCATCTGCTGATCCGCGCGAAGATTGATCAGCTCAATGCGGCGACCATGACCCTGGCCGAGAACATGATGAATACGGCGGTTCGAGGGGCGCTGAAAGGAACCAAAATCGATGCCTAAGTTGAACTGGACGACGATCGACGACATCGCTTACGCGCTATGGGAAAAGTTCCCCGAGACCGACCCGACCAATATCCGCTTCACGGATCTGCATAAATGGGTCACTGAGCTTGAAGGATTCGACGACGATCCGATGAAATCGAACGAAGCCAAACTGGAGGCAATCCAGATGGCGTGGCTCGAAGAATACAACGACGCTAAGTAAGCCGCGATGGAGCGGGATTCTCCGGCGAGGCCGCAGGCGCCGGCGACAGGTCCCGATGCCACAGGTCGCGAAACTGCGAGCGCTTCTTGCGTTGCCGATACAGCAAGGTCTTTCTAACCGCCGCGCTTCCGGGCAGCTCCTTGATGAGTGCACCGACGGCCTGGCAATCGTGGATCTCGCCGACTAGTTTCTGGACGGCCTTGGCGCCAGCCAGCCAGGCAGGTTTCTCGGGCGCGACCGGCAGTTCGAGCGCGTAATGCAAACTCTTCGCGGCGAGCCGGAAATGGTGCAGTTGGCGGCCCGAGGCATGCGGATTCGCGGCGCGCCGGCCGCGGGTCATGAACTCGCGGAACATTTCGTCGATAATCTCGCGTGCCGCTTTTTCGACCTCGCCGTTACTCGGGGCCGTGCGGAGCTTGCCGCGCCATTTTGCAAGCGATTGGGGATCGAGGCGTTCCTGCAATCCGGCGAGCAGCGGCGGGACCGCGGCGTTTCGGTGCGCCTGGAGCGCCGCCAGAAGTTGCGCCGAGGCGGAGGGCTCGGTGCCAACCTTCTCCACATACTTGGCAGCTACGTCACAATCTCGAACGGCACCTGCCATGTTCAGGAGCTTCTTGACACGCTTGCGGATTTTCCTTCCGCCATGCTCGCCCAGACCGGAGTCGAACAGGTCGAGCGACGCCATCAACCGGCGAATGGAGACACGCAGATCGTGGATCGCCTCGGGATCGGGAGAAACCAGCGTACGGCGCGCCTGCGCAGCCATGCGGTTCAACATCCGAATGGTGTGCAGCGCCGCAGTTCCGGTGGCGGGAGCCGGCGGCTTTGGTGGAACACGCGGCTTTCGGGATTTAGGCGCCGGCGTGGACATTCAAACCTCTGAAATATGCGACGGTCGAGCGCAGTCCCTCTTCGAGCGAAACTTTCGGCTCCCAACCCAGCACCTGCTTGGCTTTCGAAATATCGGGGCGGCGCTTGCGCGGATCGTCCTCAGGCAGGGGGTGGTGAACAAGCTTGAGATCCGATTGCATCAGCCGCCGGATTCGCTCCGCGAATTCCAGCATGGTCAGCTCGACCGGATTTCCGAGATTCACCGGATAGCGCTCGTCAGACGCCGCAAGCCGCACCAATCCATCCACCAGATCGGACACATAACAGAAGCTGCGGGTCTGGGTGCCATCGCCGAAAATCGTGAGCGGTTCGCCGCGCAGTGCCTGATCGAGGAACGCCGGCACCACTCGGCCATCGTTGAGCGCCATGCGCGGGCCGTAGGTATTGAAGATCCGCGCGATGCCGGTGCGAATTCCGTGGGTCCGATGGTAGGCCATGGTGAGCGCTTCCGCATAACGCTTGCTTTCGTCGTAACAGGAGCGCATACCCACTGGATTCACATGGCCCCAATATGTTTCCTTCTGCGGATGCTCCAGTGGATCGCCGTAGCATTCGGAAGTGGAGGTGAGCAGAAAGCGCGCGCCATCGCGCCGCGCGATCTCGAGCATGTTGCGGGTGCCGCTCGAACCGACTTCCAGTGTTTCAAGCGGATGCTCCAGGTACTCCTTCGGACTGGCGAGCGATGCGAGATGCCAGACCTGATCGAAGGGCCCGGGACAACTCAGTTCCGTAGTTACGTCGCATTCGATCAATTGGAAACGCGGGTTCGCCAGAAGCGATTCCAGATTTGCGCGCGAGCCGGTGATCAGGTTGTCGAGACCCACCACCTGATGGCCGTCGCCGATCAGGAGATCGCACAAATGGGAGCCGATGAACCCGGCCGCCCCCGAAACAAGATGCCGCAAACAAATTCCCCCAGCTTTGATTCTAACCTCTGAGATTCCGCTGCTTGGATTCTGCCTTCGCAGAGGCACATGCTACATTCAACAGTTGATGCTTCGACCCACGGTGGTAGAAATCGTCGTGTTTCTGGTATTGGCAGTGGCTTCCGCGGGCGGATTCTGGATCCGATTCCGCAAGGTGCTGGATCGCATCCGCCAGTCGAAGCCGGACGCCGATTTTTCACTGACTCCCATTGGCCCGCGCATTCGCGATTTCATCTGGGAGGTCGTGCTGCAGGGCAAGGTGATTCGCGAGCGACCGCTGGTGGGCATCGCGCACGCTTTCGTGTTCTGGGGGTTCTGCTCTTTCGCGCTGGTCACGCTGAATCATTTCGCCACGGGCGTCGGTTATCCTTTTCTCTCGCACGAGAACTGGCTGGCGCGAATCTACTTCTACCTGGCTGCGGCGTTCGGTGTCACCGTCGCCGTTTCGATCGCGGGGTTGTTCATCCGCCGCTTTTTCGTGCGGCCAAAATGGCTGGGAGAGAAGCTTTCCTACGAGTCCGGATTCATCGCGTTTCTAATTTTCACGTTGATGGTCACGTATCTCGCGACCTTTTGGATCCACGACGGAGATCCGGGCGCGGAGGCGTTGTGGTGGTCGCACACGCTGGCGCTACTGATTTTCATGCCGCTGATCCCGCACACCAAGCATCTGCACCTGGTGCTGAGTCCCGTCACGGTGTTTCTGTCGCGCGGCGGATTCAGTCGCATCCCGCCGCTGGCCGGCGACGAAGATTTCGGGCTCGACACCGGCAAGGATCTGACTCGGATCGTCTCGCTACAGGCGTATTCGTGCGTCGAATGCGGACGCTGCAGCCAGCATTGTCCCGCGTACAACACCGGAAAGGTTTTGAACCCTAAAGAGATCGCACTGGGCTTGCGAAGTTATTTGAACGAGCTGGGTCCGCGGTCGGAAGAGCCCTTGCTGGGCACGCACCTTTCGCAGGAAGCCGCGTTTCAGTGCACTACGTGCGGCGCGTGCGAATTTCAGTGCCCGCTGGGGATCGAGCATCTGCCGATGATTATCGGGCTGCGTCGCGGCGCGGTCAACACCGGCAAATGGGAAGACGACTACGGGACCAAGCTGTTCCTGGCGCTGGAGCGGAACGGCAACGCGCTGGGGTTCAGTTCCAGCGAGCGCGACAAGTTTATCCAGAAGCAGCAATTCCCGATTTTCGACGGCACGCAGGAATATTGCCTGTGGCTGGGCTGCATGGGCGCGTACGATCCGCAGGGTCGCGAGATCGTCGCGAGTTTTGCACGGGTGATGGAGCATCTGGGAACTACGTACGGCGTGATGAAGAAAGAAAAGTGCACGGGCGACCCGGCGCGGCGGCTGGGCAACGATCTGGTGTTCCAGCAGTTGGCGGAACAGAATCTCGAATCGCTGAAGCAGAGTAAAGCGGCGAAGATCGTTTCGATTTGCCCGCACTGCGTGCGCACTATTTCGACCGATTGGAAAGAGTACGGCGAAGCGCCGCCGATCGAGCATCACAGCGAGTTCATGGCGCGTCACGTAGATCGGCTGCCGAGCAGTGCAGCGAGCGGGCAGAAAGTCGTGTATCACGATCCTTGCTATCTGGGCCGCTATCGCGGCGTGTACGACGAGCCGCGAGCGGTCGCGGGACTGGCAGGTGAAGTGATCGATCCGGAGCGATCGCGAGAGCGAAGTTTCTGCTGCGGCGCCGGGGGTGGGCTGGCGTTTCTGGGCGAGGAAAAGGGGGATCGGGTGAGCCATAATCGCGCGAAGGAACTGGTCGCGACCGGGGCAGAAATCGTCGGTGCGGCGTGCCCGTTCTGCAATACGATGTTCCGCGATGCGCTGTCGGCGGTGTCGTCGCAGCCGCCGAAGTTGCTGGATATCGCGCAGATCGCGGCGGCGGGCTTGCCAAAGAGAGACAAGCCGCAGATGGACGCAGATGAACGCAGATAAGACCAAGACGGTTCATACAGACGCATGCGTTTTAAGCGCAAATCGCAACTAGGGTCGGGCCAAAAACGGCCAACGGTCTGCGGCCGAGTATCGATTCGACTTTCCAAAGCGAGGCCCAATCGATTCGCGAAGATCGCCGTGGGGTTAGCACCTAAGAGTTAGGCCACGAATGAACACGAATGAGTGGCCAAGATGCTTTAGTCGTTGCGCAGGGCGCTGACGGGATCCTCACGCATGGCGCGCCGGGCGGGCACATACGCCGCGGCGAGCGACACGCCCAACACCAACAGCGCGACCGCGAGATACGTCGGCGGATCGGTGGATTGCACACCGTAGAGAAATCCTGCGCCCAGGCGTGTAACGATCATCGCTGCCGCGAGGCCCGCAAGTAATCCCCACGCGCCCAAGCGAAGACCGCGCTCGAGTACCATCCAGCGGATCTGCGCAGGCTGTGCGCCCAGCGCCATCCGAATTCCCATCTCCTGGCGACGCTGCGCTGCCGCATACGAAACCACGCCGTAGAGACCCACGACTACCAGCACCACTGCCAACATGCCAAACAGTGACGCGACTAACAGCGTGAAGCGGGCCTGAGCGCGCGCCGATCCGAGCAGCGATTCGAGCGTCGAAACTTTGGCCAGCGGAACATCCGGGTCTATCGAGCGCAACACCTGCTGCACGGGCGCCGTCAGCCGCTCCGGTGCGACGCTGGTTCGCACCACGATCGCCATGCGGCGGTTGCCGATCTGCGCGGCCGGCATGTAGACCTGCTCGCGCACATCACGGCGCAGGTCATGGCTGCGAATGTGCGCGACCACGCCGACAATCTCCGCCCACATTCTTCCGTCGGAATCGCGTGGATATTGGCCAATCGCCATCGTCAAAAGGCGCAGGCCGACTGCGCTGCGGCCTGGAAATGCGCGTCGCGCCAGTACCTCGTCGACGACGATCACCGGCGGATGTGCGGGGTCGTCCTGCGGGGTAAACCAGCGGCCCGCAGCGAGGCGTCCACCGATCGCGTCCAGCCATCCGGGCGTAACCCAGCGCCAGTCGGCCGAGATGCTTTCCCACTTCGCTGCGGTATCGGCGTCCCAGGCGTAGGGAGTCTGCGCGCCCGATCCGGTCAGTGGGAGTTTGGAAATGCTGCCCACTTTTTCGACACCCGGAAGCGTGGCCAGTTGCTGTTCGAAGGTCTCGAAGAATCTCACGGCACCGGCTGAATTGGGGAAGCGCTGATTGGTCGGGGAAACTTCGAAGGTGAGTGCGCTTTCGGCGCGAAATCCCGGGCTCACCTGTCCCAGGGCGGCGAAACTGCGATACAGAAGTCCGGCTGCAACGAGAAGCACGACGGAGAGTCCGATTTCTCCGGCGATTAAGAGATTCTGCGAGCGACGGCGGTCGAGAGTTCCGCTGAGGCGAACCGATTTGAGCCGCTCTCCAGTGCCTTCGCGCGAGCCCTGCAGTGCGGGAAGGAGTCCGAACAGCAGCGCAGTCAAAACACACGCGCCCAGGGTGAACAGGAATGACGCGAGATCGAGCTGGATCTCATGCAGCCGCGGCAATCCCGCCGGGCGGAGCAGACGCAACAGATCGAGACTGCCTTCGGCTAGGAGGATTCCACCCACGCCACCCAACAGCGCCAGCAACAAACTCTGGGTCAGCGACTGGCGGACCAGTCGTCCGAAGGTGGCGCCCAACGCTACGCGAATGGAGGTTTCGCGAGACATGCCTTCACTGCGGGCGAGCAAGAGATTCGCGACATTGGCGCAGGCAATCAGCAGCAGCAATCCGACGGCTCCGAATAGCGCAAGCATGGCGGGTTCCGCGCCCTTCACGACGTCATGTTGATAAGGCACCGCGCGAATGCGCAAGCCCGAGGTCCGATGGACCAAGTGTTCCGATCGAAGCTGCGCGGCGATGCCGTCCATTTCCTGCTGTGCCTGGGCGATCGTCACGCCGGGTTTGATTCGCGCGATCACGGAGAGCGTGGTGAGATTGCGTGGGACCTGGCGCGGGTCGCCACGTTGGGTAACCCACAGATCGGCATCATCGATCTGAAAGGCTTCGGCGGGCAGGAGCAACTCGAAGCGTTCGGGCATTACGCCGACTACCGTGAAGGGAGCGCCCTGCATGCGAACGACGTGGCCGAGGATATTCGGGTCGGCTCCATAGCGGCGCTGCCAGAGTCGATAACTCAGCACCATTACGGCGGGACCATTGGGCACGTCCTCACCGGCTTGAAAATGCCGGCCGCGTTCCACCGGGACGCCTAACAGGGGGAAGAAATTCGCTGTGACCGCGGCGGCGCGGACCTGTTCCGGCTCGCCGTCGCCGGTGAGACTGGTCGTGAAGCCCTGCGCGGCCGCAAAACCTTCAAATAGTCGCGCTCGCTCCCGATAATCCAGAAAATCGGGCGGCGAAACGGCGGGTAGCGACTGGCCCTGATCACCGTAATCGTTCCAGATATTGACGATTCGGGCGGGATCGCGATAAGGGAGCGGGCGTAGCAGGACTGCGTTCACGACGGTGAAGAGCGCGGCGTTGGCGCCGATTCCGAGCGCCAGGGTCAGGGCCGCGATGGCAGTGAAGCCGGGGCTCTTGCGCAGGGATCGCAGGGCGAATCGGAGGTCCTGGAGGAATGATGCCATTCTCCAGGTTAGACCGAGGCGGGCGGGGTTTCGTTATGTCGCTTAGGATTCGAGCAACCGCTTCTTTCAGGCGCGGCTCAGAAGCCGGACCGGGTCCGGCGCGGACGAGGGCGTCCGCCCCCCAAATCAAACGAACCGGGACACAGCGGCCCACAGCGACGCGGCGTCCACCGGCTTGGAGAGAAACGCCTGCATGCCTGCCAAGCGACACTGTTCACGCAGCTCGTCGGACGAATTGGCGGTGAGTGCGAGAATCGGGACATTTTCATACCCCGGAATCTCTCGTAAAATCGCGGTGGCCTCGAGACCATCCATTTCGGGCATTTGGAGATCCATCAGAATCAGGTCGAAGCGGCAGCGGGAGGCAATCTCGATGGCTTCGCGGGCGGACGAGGCGTAGACCACCTGGCCGCGACGATCCAGCGCCCGGCGAAGCACCAGGAGTCCCACGGGATTATCTTCGACCGCCAGAATCGCGGGTCCGCGGGCGCCACGTTCGGGAGGCTGAGCTTCGACGGGCGGCTCCCAGTAACGGCGCAACGGCACACGGAGCGTAAAGGTGGAACCCACGCCCACGCGGCTCTCCACCGTTACCGCGCCGTGCATGAGCCCTGCCATTTTCTGCACCAGCGCGAGCCCCAAGCCCATGCCCGCGTAGCTTCGCGACAAGCCGCTATCCACCTGACGGAAAGATTCGAAGATAGTGTCGAGGTGATCCGGCGCAATTCCGATTCCGGTGTCGCGAACTTCGACGACCAGCCATTCCAACTCGGAGTCCGCTTCCGGAAAAGCATGCAACTCCACGCTGCCGGCAGGCGTGAATTTCACAGCGTTTGCCAGCAGGTGGCCGAGCAACTGGCGCAGCCGAGGGGCATCGCCGATCACGGTCTCCGGCAGTCCAGTGTCGATGGTCGAAACCAGCTTAAGTCCCTTGTTGGCGGCCTTTAGCGCGTGCTGCTCGAGCGCCGATTGCAGCAGTTCCCGGAGACTGAACTCACTGTCGTCCAGGCTGCATTGTCCGGCTTCCATGGCCGCATACTCCAGCGTTGCGTTGAGAATTTCGAATAGATTCTCGGCGCACAGGCGGGCGGCCTGGACATAGTCGCGCTGTTCTTCGTCGAGTTGGGTCTCGAGCAGCATGTCGGTCATACCGAGGATGCCGCTGAGAGGCGTACGGATTTCGTGGTTCAAGCTCGTCAGGAAGATGCCCTTGAGCTGCTCGATTTCGGCCCGTGCGGAAGCGGAGCGAGGCGCTGCACCCGCGGGGAGATGAATCGAGGCTTCGACGGACACAGAGTTAGTCATTGGCGATCGGATTTTTCCGACGACACTATCCTATCGGCCGACTACGTTGTTGAGTTTAGGGGGTTTGACCGAGGTGACGAGCCCAAGAAGGCCTTACAGCAAGTGGTCGCGGCCCTTTTTTTCCAGGAGCTTGACCACGTCGCCGACGCGCTGCGCTTGATGGCGATCCATGATGAGGAGGGCGTCAGGAGTGTCAACGATCACGAGGTCTTTGACCCCTACCAGCGCGACCAGCTTCTTGCCGGCGTCGACATAATTCCCGGTGGCGGACTGGGCTAAGAGGGTTGAGCGCGAGGCATTCCCGTCGGGGTCGCGGCGATCCAGTTCGTAGACGGCGTTCCAGCTCCCCACGTCATTCCAGCCGATATCGCCCGCCGCCAGTCCGGCGACGTTAGAGGCACGCTCGAGCACGGCGAAATCGATGGAGATGTTCTCGCATTTCGGAAAGATGGCTTTGAGGCGCGCAGGGAAATCGCGGCTGGAAAGATTAGGCAAGCCCGCCAGGAGGCTGGCCGTTTTTGGAAGGAACTGGCGCAGCGCGTCCAACAATACCGAGGTCCGCCAGAAGAACATTCCGGCGTTCCAATAGAAGTTCCCGGCGGCGAGGAATCTTTCGGCGGTAGCCGCATCGGGCTTTTCGCGAAAGCTGCGAACAGCGGCCACGTCGCGTGCGCCCGGCGTCCCGCCCTCAGGAAATTCGACATAGCCGTAGCCGGTCTCGGCCCAGCGCGGCTGGATCCCGAGCACGACGATCTTGCCTTGTTGCGCTGCCTGAAACGCCGGTCGCAACAGGCGCACGTAATCGCGCGGCCGGGCGATCACGTGATCGGCTGGGAAGACGCCCATCACTGCGTCTGGATCGACGGACTGGATCAAGTGCGCGGCCAGACCAATGGCCGGAGCGGTGTTGCGCTGGGCAGGTTCGGCCAGGATCTGCCGCTTGGGAATTTCGGGAAGCTGGCGGACGATTTCGGCGCGCAGATGATCGTTGGTGAGAATCCAGAGGCGCTCGGGCGGGAGTACGGGGCGCAGGCGATCGACGGTCTGCTGGATCAAGGAGCGCTCGCCAAAAAAGCGCAGAACCTGTTTTGCGTGAGCGCGTCGGCTGCGCGGCCAGAAGCGGGTGCCGCGGCCACCGGCTAGGATCAAGCCGTAGAGGTGCGATTTGGCGGTCATGTGGGAGCGCCGCTTTGGTGGGACCGCAAGTCATGGCGGCGCGCTGCTGGCCGCGGCGGTTTGGAGCTGAAGCCGGCTATCAGCCGGCTCGCCGGCAAGAGTGCCGGCCCCACCATGCAAACCGGAGACGTCGGCTCAAGCCGGCGCTGCGGGTTGAAAGCCCGCGCTACCCGCCGACGAGGGCGTCGGCTGCGTGCCGGGGGGCCCGCCCCCCTCGGAGAAGCGATCTTCATTAGCCTTCGCGGCCGGAAAGCCAGGGAGATAGGGGACAAGATCGCCGGGAGGACTGCTGGCCCCACGAGGCAAACCGGGGACGCCGGCTGAAGCCGACGCTGCGGGCTGAAAGCCCGCGCCACAACGGCTGTCGGCATACTCACTGAACCGGGTAGCCGCGCACCAGCTTGAAGGTGCGCTCCCAGCGGGTCTTCTTGAAGAAGTTCACTGCCAGGTCGAAGAAATGATCCAGGCTGTATCCCGAGAGCGCTTCGGTCGAGGTGTTGTACGACCAGAAAATGACCAGCGGCTTACCGATGATGTTCTCGCGCGGCACAAAGCCCCAATAACGGCTGTCGCTCGAATTGTCACGATTGTCGCCCATAGCGAAATACTGGCCGGGCGGAACCACCAGTTCGCCGTTCACGACGTGCTCCTGGAGCATTTTCATCGCGGGCTGATACACGGGGCCGAAGGGAGTCGTCGGAAAATTGTCACGGTACGGATCGATCCCGGGGGTGTGTTGCACGTAGGGCTCCTCGAGCATTTTTCCGTTCAGGTACACCGCTTTGTTGACCAGACGGATGTGATCGCCCGGGATGCCCATGACGCGCTTGACGTAGTTTTCCTGGATGTTGACCGGGTAGCGGAACACGATAATGTCGCCACGCTTGACCTCGGTGTAGGGCAACAGGTGTTTGCTGAGCGCCCCCGGCGGCGCGTATGACAACTTGTCGACCAGCAGATGATCGCCCACCTGAACCGTGGTGTCCATGGACGGCGTGGGAACGATGAAAGCCTGCACCAGCGTGGTGGTGCCGAACAGCAGGATCAAAATGTTGACCGCCCACTCGGCGACAAAGTCGCGGACGGAGTTGACGAACTTTTTCATGGGAACTTATTCCACCGCTCTATTCGACCGCACTATTCAACCTTCGCCCCGTGCACCAGCATGAAGGTCCGCTTCCAGCGCGTCTTGGTAAAAAAATGTTGCACCAGGTCCTGCAGGTGATCCCACCCGATGGCGGGGTTCTGTAAACGATCCGACGGCGCGTCGTAGGACCAGTACACGATCAACGGCTTGCCGACGATATTCTCGCGCGGCACGAAGCCCCAATAGCGGCTATCGGAAGACGAATCGCGATTGTCGCCCATCGCAAAGTAGCAATTGGGAGGCACCACCAGTTCGCCATTCACTACGTTGTGCTGGAGCATTTCCATGGCCCGAGGATCCAGCGTGTTGAAGGGCTCGGTAGGGAAGTTGTCGCGATACGACTCGATGTATTCCGACTTGTGGTACTTATACGGCTCGTTGAGCTTCTTGCCGTTGAGGTAGACCTCTTTGTTGACGATGCGGATGCGGTCGCCGGGCACGCCCATGCAGCGTTTCACGTAGGTCTGGCGGATGTCGACGGGCCAGCGGAAGACGATGATATCGCCGCGCTTGACGGCGCTATAGGGCAACAGAAACTTGCTGATGGGACCCGACGGCGCGTAAGCCAGCTTGTCGACCAGCAGGTGATCGCCGATCAGCAGCGTGTCCTCCATCGATCCAGTGGGGATGACGAAAGCCTGAACTAGTGTAGTGGTCAGGAACAGCAACAGCAGAAAGGTGATGGTCCACTCGGCGATGGTGCCGCGCTGCGGCTCGGGCGGAGTTTGAGGCTCGGCGGGGGTATCGGGAGCGGGAACCGTGGAAACGGCGGGCTCCGTCGGATTTTCCGGGGTCACTACTGATTATTTTAACGTGATCGGAGCGGCGGGCGCTGGAATTTCCTGGCCGCGCAGGAAGGTTGGCCTAGAAGGGTGCGCGCTCGAAGGACTCTTCTGCGTTGGCGCGGGCACGCATACGGCGGCTGCCGGGCCACTCGAGGCGCATGTCCTTGCAGACTTCATCGAGCATATCGACGGTGCAGACCTTCTGCTCCATCGCGAAAGCCGTGAGCAGCAGGTTGTCGCACACCGCGTTGATGACGCGCGGAATGCCTTGGGCGCGCAGATGAATCTCCGCCATCAGCTCTTCGGAGAAAATTGACTGTTCCTTCATCCCCGCCCGCTCGAGGCGCGACAGGATGTACTCGACCGCGTCGCGCAGCGTAAACGGCTGCAGGTTGCAGCGCAGGACGATGCGCTGTTTGAGCTGGCGCAGATTGGGGGCGTCCAGTTTGCGATCCAATTCCGGTTGGCCCGCCAGGATAATCTGCAAGAGCTTCCCGTTTCGATTTTCGAGGTTGCCCAAGAGACGAATCTCTTCGAGGACTTCCCATTCCAGGTTATGCGCTTCGTCGACGATCAGCACCACGGTGGAGTTATTTTGCGCCTGTTCGACTAAAAGCTGGTTCAATGCGAACAGCACTTCGGTCTTCGAGGTGCGGCTGCACGGGAGGTCGAGATCGTAGGCGATCATCTCGAAGAACTGGTCAGTATTGATGCGGGAATTGAAGATGAAGGCGAATTCGACGTAGTTGGCTTCGAGGTAATCGCGCAGGCATTCGAGCATGGTGGTCTTGCCGGTGCCCACCTCGCCCGACAGGACGATAAACCCCTTGCGCGCCTGCACGCCGTATACCAGATTGGCCAGCGCTTCTTCGTGCTGTTCGCTCCGATAGAAGAAGGCAGGGTCCGGACTAAGGCTAAAGGGGGACTCCGAAAATCCAAAGAAGGCGTTATACATAGTGACGCAAATCGGGCGCGGAGGCTTAAAGACCCTCTCTTGTATTAACTTATCGATAGTACCACGCAAAACGTGAGGTTCAAACGGTTTTTAGGTCTCAGGGTACTGCACCCAAGAGGGGTAAGTCGTCGGGTCAGAGGGGGGTCCGTTAGGGACGGAAGAGGTCGCCCTCGCGGGCTTCGCGGAGGTCGGCACGAATGGCCGTGATCTTCCGCGACAGCGTTTTGTAGCAAAAGCCAGCCGGTGATCGGAACAACGATCAGGTGGGTGAGGAAATTAAGAGCGGTGGGAAGCCAGTATTGGATCTCGATCTGCATGCTACGCGACCTCCAGCAGCACCCAGCCCGGTAGGCTGGCTGGCTGGTTGCCCTCGAAAATCACCCGGCGGGTCTTGGGGAATGGCATGCCGGTCTGGACGGCGCGCCCGAGCAGTGGGCTCTGACGCACGATTTTGCGATAGGCATCGTCGGCAGTATTGAGGTAAGCCGACTTCCCGAGCAATCCCCCGCCCCAGCCGATCGAGAGGACGCAGGCGTCCTGGCGCGATCCGAGCGCGGCTAGTTGGGACTCCAGGTCGGTCAATTTCGAGGCGAGCTTCGACATGCCGGTCCAATGGGCGTATTCTTTGTGACGAGCAAGCAGTCCGGCGGCGTAGCGATTGGCTGACTGGAAAATCTTGTTGCGGTCGGAGATCGATTTCTCGCGCCAGTCGCCTTGGAAACTGACGCCGGGCGTGGCCATTTCGGCGAAGAACGGGGTGCTCTCGTCGATTCTGCGCGAATCGACCGAGCCGCCCTGCCGCTTCCAACCGAGTTCGAACTTTTCGCCGCCACGCGGGATGAGCGTCGACACGCGCAACAGGTAGACCTTCATTCCGGCATGAGTCGTCGCGGCGGAATCGGCGGCGGCGACGCGGCGCACCCGACCCACATCGTCGATCTTCTGCGCAGGATTGCGCGGAAATCGTGACTCTTCGCTCAAGCGCTGGGCTAGATCGGCCATCGTCTTTTCGGTCCACCGGTCGGCGGCCGCGCCGGTGCGCAGCGCGCCCTTGATCGCCGTGCCGGGAATGTAGGGACCGTTGAGCGAAGTGGCGAAAGTCGGGATGAAGAGATTCTCGGGACGGGCTCTTTCGTATACAGGCACCGAGCTCGAGTGTTCGAAAGGAATGCGGCGCCCGGCAAAATTCTGGGCGAAGCCGCCCCAGGAGGCGAAGTCCAGCTTCTCCGATTTCTTGAGCTGCATCAGGTAGCCGTCTAGCCGGGGACCTTTTGCCAACAATTTGAAAATGCGCCTCTGATCGAGTACGTTCACCTGGTCTTTCCAGACCATGTAGTCGATGGGCGAGAGCTTCTGTCCGTCGCCGATCAGGGTGGGGGTGAGGCAGGTGACGCGGTATTTCACGATGCCCTCCACGGAATCGGGAGCGCCAATGCGAATCCCGCGCGATATACCGGATGCGCGAAGTTTTCGGGCGCGACGTCGGGTGCCGAGCCCTGCGGCTCACTCGCGGCGATCAGCACGGAGCCTTCGGCGACCATGCGGGTTTCGCGCTTCGGTTGGCCCCAGCCAGCCTCGCTTTCGACGCGTCCACTGCGCATCGTGACTTCGTAGTTGCCGCGCGTCCAATCCACTTCTTCGGATGCCGCGGGATGGTAAAGCGACAGCATCCACCAGCCACTCTGAACGCCGCCTTCGCCAGCGGTCTCACCGCTGAGCGAAAGCATTTCAGATAAATCGCCCTCCTCGATCTCGGGCATTTCCGAGCGACCCCATCCGCGCGAACGTTCGCCGCCGAATCCGGAATCAGCGAGAAGTCGCAGTGCGCCGGTCACCGGTCCGGTCCATTCGTCGCGTGCGGCGTCGTCGCGAAATGCGGCCGCCATCCAGAGTCCGCTACCGGGTGTAAATTCGAGACACGCGGTGGAGTGCGGCGCGACACCGTTCCCGGCGCGATCGACGGCGGCGCTGGATCGGACAGAAATTCGAAATGGGCCGGAGGCTTGGCCTTGAGTCGGCTGATTGCCGCTAGGCAGAAGACATTGACTGACTGTGTCGATCGCCCAACCGTCTTCCTGAATCGCGCGTCCGGCGACCAGCGCTTCCACCACTTCGATCGGCACGAATTTCGCGCCTTTCCAGCGCACCTTGGTCGAGGGCGGAGGGGGCCAAGCGCTGCGCGGAGGTGTGACGAGAAGCGTGTCGCCATATAGCGGGAAGCAGGAACTAAAGCGCACGGCGGGATGTTCGGCACGAGCCGTCGCATTTAGCCATTCGTCGAGCTTGCCCAGACGCAGCATCGCGCCCGTGACGGCCGAGTAGAGTGAATCGCTGTGATAAATGCGATCCACACGATCACGGTCGCCGGAAACGGGTCCGATGCGCCACGGCGTGGTGGGCCGCAGCCGAATGAGCAAACCGCTGGGCATGCGCTAGCTCGCGAGCTTCTCCGCGAAGGATGAATCGGCGACCACGGCTTGAACTGCGCCCAGGTCGGCACCCGAGGCAAGACTTTCTTCAGTCGCGCCCGACGAGTAAAACGCACGATTGCGCCAGGCGAGATTCAGATTGGCGAAACGCACGCGGCCGCTGCCGCGCGATCCGCCGCCGCCAAGCGCATCGTCTTCCAGCAGACGCAGACCCTCGAGCACGCGCGCCGCGAGCGATTTATCTTCTTCGCACAGGACGTCGAGCACCATTCGGACGCGAAAACGCGCGCCCGCCGGAACGCGTTCCAACGTTCGCGGATTCGCCTGCGAGGTGATGCGGTCGATGGCGTTCTCGCTTTTCACTTCGGTGATTTCGTCGTCGAGATTTTCGCGCATCTGCGCGGTGATACTGTCCTGATCGAGCGGCGAATCGTAAATCGTCAGGCGTGCCGGGCTGGACGCGGTGGCATCCAGCGCTTCGCCTTCCATGCGATCGAGTTTGCCCGGGTTGCGCCCGAACAACAGACAGATTTCATCGTCGGGACGATCGCTCTGGTGGATCCGCACTTCCTGGCCGCGGCGCTTCGAAAGAAACACGAGTTCCGAAGGCGACGTGAGACCCATGGCGTTCTCGAGCAGCGAGCGCACCTTGCCGCGCAACGAACTGCCCGGAATGTAGGGCAGACCGAAGGCGTCTTTGACGACGGGATTATCCGCGCCGCCGATTTCAAGCGAGCCCTTACCGGCGCCGATGTGCAGGCCGGTTTCGCAGTGCAGGTCGCCCGAGAGAATCAGTTTCCCGATGAGTTGCAGTTTGGTTTGAGCAGTGTGTGCGCTCATATTTACTCGTTGTAAGCCACAATGGCTTCGAAAAGATCCTTGAATCGTTCGTAACCCTTCGCGTCGTTCTTACGGGTAACTTGTAGAAGCAGCCGTTCGAGCGCATCCAGACTACGCAAAGAATGCCGCGCGATGGTATACGCAAGGCGCGCACGCAACATCACGAACTGATGCTGACGTTCGCTTTCGGGCGCGCGGACCGCACGTCGCACCGCGTTGTAAAGGCGGCGCAACTGACTCTTGGTACCGGAGTCCATGTCACGCATGCGAGCGACAATCGCGTGCGCGTGATTGTCGAGATACAGACTGTCGCTGATGAGCTTCTCGACGTCGATTTCAGGCGGGCCGTCAAAGGGCCGGAAGCCGCCAGGACGCCCACCGGGGCCTTCTCTACGATCGCGATCACCGCGTGGACGATCTTCGCGCGGACCGCGATGTTCGCCGCCACCGGGGCCGCCACGACGTTCGCCGCCGGGCCCACCACCGCCACGTTCGCCACCGCCACCAGGGCCACCGCCAGGTCTGGGGCCGCGATCCGGACGGGGAGGACGATCCGGTCTGGGCGGTCGTTCCTGCCGTTCCGGCTGGGAAGCAGCCTGCGTAGCCGAGTCTTCGGAAGACCCGCCCTTTTTGAGGGCTGCGGTCAGTTGCTCGGCGGCAGAGGCAGCCGATACCGTTTCGGAAACGGGCGCAGGGGCGGGCTCGGGCGCAGGCTGCTTTTCTGCAACCGGCGATTCGGCCGGCGTTTCGCTAACTGAAGACTCGACTTCGTCCATACGTTTCCTTCCTTGAATTACGCCCGCTGGGGAGTTGCGGGGCGCTACGCCTCCGCCGACAGCCTCGCCCATTCTAGCGCCACGCGGCCTGCGGGCCGCAACTTGACGGTCACGCCGCTGCGGCCGATCAGCTCGGCGATAAGCGCGGTGCGGGCTTTCTGATACTCGCGATACGAACCCGTCGGCCGCGACGCGCCCAGAATCCGTCGAATACGGCGATGGTAGCGCCAGGGCCGCTCGCCCCCGGTTTTCCGAGCCTGGCGGCGCGATATTTTGGATTGCGTTTCGCGATAGATGCCGCACAGATCGCGCAGATACTGCGGGGAGCAGCCGAAATCGGAAGTCATGCGAACCAGCGACTCCTTCAAGTCGGCGGCTTCGCTGAACTGTTTCCATTCGAGCGTGCGGCCCAGCACCCAGATGCAATCCTTGTCCGCCGATTTCGCCGCTTCCAAGCGTTCGCCGGCTTCCTCGAACACCGCGGCGAGCGAGGCGTCGACCGCGGGCGCGAGCGCAATCGCCATGCTGATGGTTTTACCTTCGGCGCCGGGAAGTTCTTTCAGTGTCTGAGCGGCGAAGCGACGGAACAGGCGCTCGATTTCGCGCGCGAGGCCGAGCAGCGCGTCCCAGGCGCCGTAAACCGCGAAGTCGTCGCCGCCCGAATAAATGACGGCAACCCTACGCCAGTACTCGGGCATCGCGCACACAACTTCCATTTCGCCGGCGAAAAACTGCTTATAAAGTACCGACAGCTGGATGTGCTCTTCGATCGTCGTGGCGCGGCGCAGACGGATGCCGAAATTGTCGACGTCACCGCGCAGCACGCCCCAGGTCCGCAGCCCAGCAGCGCGCGAAGCAAGTTCCGCGGTCGAAGCCGGCTCGCGATCGTCGTCGCTCAAGGCGGCATGGCGCGCGAATGGCAGCCCATCGCCCGGTCCTGCGAGGGTCCACTGAAGTTTGCCCTCGGCGGGCAGAATCTTTCCGGGCGACTCTGGTGACCAACCGACCTTCTCCGCATCGCGCAGCTTCATGCCGAGTTGCGTGGCGAAATATGATTCGGCGGAAGGATCGGCGGGTGCGGCGTCGAGCCCCTGCGCGGCGGGCGTGCCGCGCCGGCGGTCCATTCCCTCGGTAAGGCGCCGGCGCACGTCGCTCCAATCGCCTAGATTCTCGGTAAGGCTCCAGACTAATTTGATCGCATCGCCGCTGAGCGCTGCGATTTCGGCGGCGGCGGCGTTGAGAAAAGCTTCGGCCGGGGTGCGCGATTCTTCGGGAAGGACCAGCAGGAACTGTCCCCCGCCGCTTGATCCCAGCAGGATCTTCGCGAGGCCGAGCTCGGCCCGGAGGGCGCGCGGGAGCACCTCGGACAACAGTCCGATCCAATGCGAGCGGCCGGTGAAGACCTGGTCCGCGTCCGCATGGGCGGGTGCGAGCAGGAATTCCTCGATCCCCAAAAGTTTGCCTTGAAGAAAAATCTGCACAGAAGTCGGTAGGCGAAATCATCAGCGTATCACGGGAACGTTCAGACGTCACATAAGTTTCGCTCTGAAGAAGATGGCCACAGATTATCTACAAATTGAAACGACCAGGGGGGTGGCAGACTCATGCACACGGAGGCATCGATTTTCCGATGGTATTGGAAATTGTTAACGGAACATTTCGTCAAACCAACCTGGAGAACGAATCGCCGGAGTATCTCGCGAAGAGAGAAGAATTCCGGCTCGCGGAAATTGAGGAGATGCGGCAGCGCGAAAGAGTCGCCGAGCTTCGGCGGCGACTGCCTGCGGGACCCGCGGTTCAGGATTACGAATTCGAAGAAGGTCCCGCGGCGCTGAGCGCAGGCGATTCGCCGATTCGAAGGGTGCGGCTGAGTCAATTGTTCACCACGCCGAATCGACCGCTGGTGATCTATCACTTTATGTTCGGGAAGAAGCAAGCCAAACCGTGCCCGATGTGTACGATGTTTATCGACGGATGGAACGGCGTGGCGCATCACTTGGCGCAGAACGTCGATGTGGCGATCGTGGCGGCGGCGGATCCACAAGCGCTGCGGGCGCATGCACGCACGCGAGGCTGGGATAACCTCCGGCTGCTCAGTTGTGGCGCTAACACGTTCAAGTACGACCTGGGCAGCGAGGATCGCGAGGGCGGACAGGATTCGACGGTCTCGGTCTTTACGCGAGATCGTGACGGGGCCATTCGACATTCCTACACCGCCCATCCGTCTATGGCCCAGGACATCAAAGAACGCGGAATTGATCTCCTGAGCCCGGTGTACAACGTCCTAGACCTAACGCCCCAGGGAAGGGGCAGTTGGTATGCGTCGTTCAACTATCCGCCGAAGGTGCACGCCACCATCTAGGCGCCTTCGTCAACAGGAGACCCATGACTACTTCGACCATTCCGCATCCGCCCATCGTTTCGCGAGAGCAGTGGCTCGCCGAACGGAAGAAACTCCTAGCGCACGAAAAGGAACTCACCCAGCATTACGATCGCATCAATGCGGAGCGTCGCCGGCTTCCGATGGTGAAGCTGGAGAAGAGCTACGAGTTCGACGGCTCGCAAGGTAAGCGGAGTCTCAATGCTCTTTTCGATGGTCGACGGCAACTAATCGTCTATCACTTCATGTTCGACCCGGCGTGGGATAAGGGTTGCTCCGGCTGCACGGGATTTGTGAATGCCCTGGGTGATCTATCGCTGCTGGAAAAATGCGATACGACGTTCGTGGTGGTTTCGCGCGCCCCGTTAGTAAAGCTTCAGGCATATAAAGCGGAAAAGGGATGGGAGATCGCGTGGTTTTCGTCATTTGGCAGCGATTTCAATTATGATTTCCATGTGACACTCGACCCCAAGGTCGCGCCGGCTGAATACAACTATCGGAACAAGGAGGAGATGTCGGCGGCGAAGGGCAAGCCGGTGTTGATGGAGGGCGAAGAGCATGGCCTGAGTGTCTTCTTCCGCATCGACGACGACGTTTTTCATACGTACTCGGCCTTTGCACGCGGGACCGAATCGCTTACGGATGCCTACCGACTACTTGACATGACACCCTACGGTCGCCAGCAGGACTTCGAAGATTCGCCACCGGATTGGCCGCAGAAACCGACCTACGGGAAGTCCTAAGGAGCGCCACGGCCATGAATCAGAAGCTCGTAGACATTGCCTTTTTCCTCCTTCGCGTGGTGGCTGGATTTTTATTCATTCAGTTCGGCGGAATGAAGCTGTTCGGATGGTTCGGCGGGATGCCCGGCGGCCCTCCGCCATTGATGTCGCAGATCGGCATTGGGGCGGTGCTTGAGGTTTTTGGTGGCGCCTTGATCCTGCTTGGCCTGTTCACCCGCCCGGTTGCATTTATCTTGTCGGGTGAGATGGCGGTCGCCTACTTGCAATTTCACCAGCCGAAGGGCATGTGGCCGATCCAGAACCAAGGCGCGCCCGCGGTGCTGTTCTGTTTCATCTTCCTGTTTATGGCAGCTTACGGTGGGGGTGCGTGGAGTCTGGACGCGCTGATTCGTCGCAAACGCATAACCAGCGTCACTTGACGCGCGTTGGCGTCCACAATTTCTCGGCCTTCGTGAACAACACGACGATCGCGGAAGCGGAGGCGGCATTCATGGTGATGAAGGTCCGTGCTATCGACGTGTAGCGCTTAAGCGGAAATCCGCGCGGCAGCACAAAATCGAGGAGCGCCAGTACCGCCATCGCGATTTCTCCGTCCAACAACCGCCATTTGAGATTGGACGGAGGCAGGGCCATCGTCGATCCGACAATCAGGAGGATAGACCAGGGAAGCATCAATCGTGCGAATTTGTGCGAGAGGAAATGGAAGCGCATCCGGTTGCGGCTGCTGAATAATTGCGGAAAGCCCGCGAAGATCTGCCACATGCCCGCCAGCGTGCGAAAGCGGCGCCGGAATTCAGTGCCCGCCAGCGCCGGATAGTCAAAGGCGATCGCCTCCGGATCCAGAATCACTCTGTATCCCTGGAGGAAGCCGCGCATCGGCAGCACGGCGTCGTCCGTAAGCGAATCCGGAGGGATTGGCGTGGCCAGTTTGCGCCGAATCGCGTAGATGCATCCAGTGGCGTTGAAAACCGAATCGATCCGCGAATGCTGCTTGCGCGCCCAGACTTCATAGCGCCAGTACAAGTCCATGTCCGCTTGTTCGCCATCCTCGGGACGCAGCAGGCGCATCTCACCGGTGACCGCGCCCACCGACGGATCCGCAAAATTAGCTACCAAGTGGCGCAGCGCCATCGGATCCAGGGGCTGTCGCACATCGGTGAAGAATAGAGTTTCTCCGGTTGCGTGCTCGATCCCCAGATTGACGGCCGCGGCTTTGCCGCGGTGCGGGGCACAGATAAGCTGGACTCCACGATCGGCATATTCCCTAACCAGGGAATCGGTTTCGTCGGTAGAGCCGTCGGAGACCACGATGATTTCGAGCAGTTCGCGCGGATAATCCAAGGCCAAGATGGTGTCGAGCTTGGCGCGCATGAACGCGGCGCCGTTGTACACCGCGACGATCGCCGTGACTGTCGGCGTGTAACGCAAATCCTTCAACACGGGCGGCTTGGTGCGGAAAGGAAACACCGCGAGTAGGATGGGGTATCCGATCAGAAAGAAAAAAACGAGCGCCGTGCCGAGGATCAGGAAAAGTAACGCGAGAGGCATCCGCGGCTAGTGGCCTGCCTCCAGGATTTCTGCAGACCGAGGCGCCGCGTCCGCTCCGCCGGTGAACAGTCGTAACACCAGCTCGAGATCGAACAAAGGAGAAGCTTCCTTGACGTAGTACAGGTCGTACTCGGTGCGGAGGATTTCGCAGGACTGCGCAGCAGCATTCGGCAGGTGCAGCTCCGCCCAGCCGAAAATTCCGGGTTTCACGGAGAAACGCAGCGAATAAAACGGGAGTACTTCGGTCAGCCGCCGCGCGAATTCACAGCGCACCGGAGCGGGGCCAAGCAACGCCATATCGCCACGGACGATGTTGAGCAGCCGCGGCAGGTTCGCCAAACGCAGCCGGGAAATGAGGGGACCGACGCGCGTGGGCTCACCGCTGCCGTCCCGACGCCGCGTTCGGAAGCACAGCAGCCGGAAGGGGATGTTCTGAAAGCCGGCGCATTCCGCGCTTTCGATGACGGGACCGGGGCCTGAAAAAAGCGCGACGGCAATCGCCACCAGCAATAAGATTGGCGCCAGCGCAAGCAAGAGAAACAGGCCTAACAGGTTGGTATAGATGGCTTGAATCGCCATCGCCCGGCTATTGGCCCGCAGCGCGGGCGACAGCACCAACTCGGCAGGTTCCAGGCGCTGGCAATACACGCGATGGAACAAGCGTTCGTAGAGTGCGGGGATCTCGTTTACCTCGCCTCCGCTTAACCGGTAATTGAGCAGCAGCGAAGGTGGGAGTCGCAGCAAAGCCGCCAGCGACGTAACTAGAATATGCGCCGGCGCACGCTCCCGAACAATCTGCTCCAGCTGGCTGAAATCACCCAGCCAGGGAATTGCCGGGTTCGAATTCGCCGTGGATGGAGCGGCCCCGCCGCTGAGCATGCCCAGAACCGGCTGGTTCAGAGAAGCAGCCAAACGCTGCGCCAGCGGGTGAACCCCGATCACCAGCACGCCGTTCCGTGGATTCGGCGCGCGCGTCTGAAACAATATCCGAGCGACAGCCAGCAGGAACGCCGTGATCAGCCCGCCAATCACGATCAGAAACAAGCTGCGCGTGAGAATGTGAAAGTAGTTCAGGATCGCATGCAAGATCAGAATCACGCCGGTCCCCAGACAAAACTGGTCCACCAGCAGGAGCAGTCCGTCGTCGGGTCCGGTGCCGTCGTACATGCGTAACACCAGCCAGAAGGTCGCTACCGAAATCAGAAATCCGCCCAGCGCTTCCCCTTGCGTGAGGAAAAGATAGTTGTCGGGATAGAGAACGCTATATAACCCGACTGCGCTGGCGAACCCCGCCGCCACTAGGACCAAGTCCAGCAATTTGGAAAAAGGGCGGCCTGCTGCGAAGGGATTCATGCGCTGAGTTTCGGCTCGGACCAGGCACCACTCCCCGTCTTAAAACTACTACGGACGGACTGGGCGAAGGCCTGCAAATCGAGTGGCGAGCCGGGAGTTTCCACCGGACCCTCGATTTCGAGCGTGTCGACGGCGCCCAGCGCAATGCGGAAAGACCATTGCGGGGTCCCTCGAGCTCCGTCGGCGGAGCGTCGATCGAAGGACCGCTCCCGCGAACCCGAATCGCGTATCCAGCGGATGTGGGACCAGCCAGCTTCTTGCGCGGCTCGAGTCAGCGCCTCCCACCAGTCGTTTTCGTTGTGCGAGCGCGCGAGAGCAGCCGTCAGATTCTTGAGGCGCGCCTGGGCTTGCACGGTCTGCCGGAACTGTCCCTGGAAAATCAACCTTGCCGCCACGTCGAACTCCGCATAGTCTAACTGGCGGACACCCGCCCAAGCCGAAGCGCAAAACCCCAGGATGACGAATCCCTGCCAGCGATGCAAGGCGGGCAGACTGATGAGCACGGCGAAAGCCGCCGCCAAGAGCGCCCATAAGAACAGCAATAGCGCCACCCGGCGCGGCGTCATTCCGCGATCCAACAGGCGGTGATGCACGTGGCCGCGATCCGCCGCGAAGATGCGCCGGGCCGCCAGGTAGCGGCGGACTACAGCCAGACCGGCGTCGAGTAGTGGAACCGACAAAGCCAGCAATGGCACTGCTATGCCGGGCAGCCATTCGGAGCCCCGCGTCCAGATCACGCCGAAGCAGCCCAGCAGAAATCCGATGGAGAGCGCGCCGGAGTCCCCCAGAAACATGGTCGCGGGATTTAGGTTAAAGCACAGGAACCCAAGCAACGCACCCGCCAGCAGGAGGCTGGCATGCTGGAGCGGAAGATCGCCGCGGATGCCACTCGCGAAAAAAAAAGTAGCGGCGGCGACTATCGCCAGAGAGGTGCAAAGGGCATCCAAGCCGTCGATCAGATTAAACGCATTGGTTGTGATCAGCAGCCAGCCGATCGTGACGGCCAGACTAATCCACGGCGGGAGCGCGACGTCAAAAAGCGCTTCGACGCGCAGGCCGCCCGCATA
Source organism: Bryobacteraceae bacterium (assembly GCA_036006545.1). GTDB lineage: Bacteria > Acidobacteriota > Terriglobia > Bryobacterales > Bryobacteraceae > Palsa-187. The sequence continues at coordinate 6,457 of DASYPO010000218.1, read as the reverse complement.
AGCCACGCCCGCGGCAGCGATCTGACCACCGAGTTTGATCAGCGGCCGCAGCGTGAACACGTCATCCAGAATCCCGATTAAGAAGATCACCCCAGCGCCCGGCAAGACTTCCCATGCGGGCCATTTGTAGATGCCTGGAACCTCTTGCGAATGCGTAAAGCGAAGCAGTGCAATCACGTACGCGGCCGCAATCGCAATTCCTCCCAAGCGCGGGATCGGATAGGCGTGGACTTTGCGGCGGCCCGGACGGTCAACCAGATCGTAGGCGCGGAAGACGTCGCGCAGGATGGGGGTCAGCACCAGCGCGCTGATAAATGCGCTGCCGGCCATCCACAGGATGTCGCTCATCGTGGCTCCCGCATATATCGCAGGATCGCGAGCTTGCTCGCACTCCGGGCGGGCCTTCGACGAATCCAGAAATCAAAAATTTCAGCGGCGCGTGGCAAATCCTCGCCTAAGATTCTTGTGCGATGTTCCAGGTTTCCTGGATCGCGGCCAGGGCCTTGCGATTGACGGAATGCTCTACTTCGACGATCAGCAACTCCTCTTGCCGGCCCAGGACTTCTCCCAGGTACAGGAATGGTTCCGTGAGAACTTCCACCAAGGCACCCATTTTGAGATCCTTCGCGGCATCCGTCCCATTCGCGTCCGGCGCGGCGGGACGGGCGGACAAGCGCAGGATCAGGCGACGGCCCTGCAGGCTTTCCACTCGGCATGGCAAGGGTTCGGCGGCAGGCAAAAGCCGCACAGTCACCCCGTCATTCGGGTCGGACATTCTCCCGATTATACGCGGAATCTGTTGTCGAAAGATCGGCATCGTGACTGGAGTGCATTGGATCCGGGGTGGCTCCACGGCCATGCTTGTCAAGCGCCTTAAGCAGGGGAAGCAGTCCTTCCGACGAAGTTTGTGGATCTATTGTGGCCGCTTTCGGGGCGACCGGCAGGGAGGCTTGGCGCTTGCGTTCGCGGCGCTGGTCGAAAGCCAAAATCGCCTCGATCACCACTGCCGACAGAACGAACAGCAGAAAGGTCACGCGTACTCCTCCGTTTTGCGTATCGGCGGGTTCCGTGGGAGTGTTACTTTCTTGCCGCCTCCCGGGCACGCCACCGTACCCCATCTGGTGTTAGGATCGAAGCAGTATGGCGCTTTCGCGGCGCTTGTTTCTTACCCTTCCCGCTGCCTGCTACGCGCAATCCGCCGGTAAAGGACGTGTGTTTGGAGCCGCGGTCACGCGCTACGCCGATCCGGCGACGGAATTTCCGGTCTCGCGCCTGACCAATCCGGAATACAGCAGCTTCCTGCCGGCGTATCCGAATCGCACGATTGCTCGCAACGGAAGTTTTCTACTGTACGCATCCAACCTAACCGGACGCTTCGAAGCCTACCGTTTGGATTTGAAATCCGGCCAATCGAAACAGCTCACGGACGCCGCCCAACTCGATCCAAACTCGCTGGTGCTGCTGCCCGATGAACGCGGCTTCTGCTATGTGGATGATGGCCGCCTGGTCACTACCAGCATGTCCAATCTGCAGGCCCGCACCGTGGGAGCCGCCGAAAACATTCGTGCCTTAAATGTTGCCGACGACGGTCGCTACGCCGCCGTTATTCAACAGGAGAAATCGCATTATCGGCTGGCGTTGGTCCAGATGGCGAGCGGCGCGGCCACGACACTGGCCGAATCGGAAGAAGAGCTGCGCGATCCGGTTCCACGTCCACGCCGAGCGTCGGTCTTGTACTACCAGGGTGGGACGGTGAAGCTGGCCAATTACGACGGCCAGCAGAACTATCGCCTGCGTCTGGCCGACGGCGAATCCGGACCGGCCGCGTGGAGCCCCGATGGGCGCTCCATTCTGTACCTGGACTATCCGCCCGATCCGAAAAAGCAGAACAATATCCGCGAATTCACGCCGGATACCAACGAAGACAAGCTGGTTTCGAACACGTCGCAGTTTGTGCAGTTCGCGCGCAACTCCGACGCCAGCGTTTTTATCGGCGCGAGCGGCAGTAAGGCGTCGCCGTACGTGTTGCTACTGGTGCGTGCGGTCAAGCGCGAATTCACCATCGCCGAGCATCGCGCCAGTGACGCGCGCATGGTCGCGCCGCGTTTCGCACCCAACAGCCAGCGTGTGTACTTCGCCAGCGACCGTCACGGGAAACCCGCCATCTACTCCATGACTGTCGACAAACTGGTCACCGAGACCGATGGCTCCAACTAGTTTTGGAACATTCATGCCGGAGTGCTGCTAGGATCAATAGAATGGCAGCAAAGATTACGATTCGTAACAATGGCTCGGTTTTGATCGAGGGAGATTTCACGATTCAGGACGCAGCGGGCAATCCCTTCGACCTAGCCGGACGAACTCAGATCGCGCTGTGCCGCTGTGGCCAGTCCGAGAACAAGCCCTTTTGCGACGGCTCGCACAAGAAGATCGAGTTCCAGTCGGTGTGCCCGGCGCGTCAGCTTCCGCCGCCTGCGCCCAAGCTGTAGTCGCGCTGCGCGTTACTGCTGAATCAGATCAGCCAGAGTGGGAGCATCGAGCAGTCGAACGCTGAGGTCCTCAATTTCCGGCAGCGATGCCTTCGACAAGCGCTCTTCTAACCAGGAGGGAATTGGACCGAACTTCTTTTCCAGTTGCAGTCGGAGTACGGTTCGCGCACCGCGCTTAATCTCGCGTCCCAGCACCTCGTTTTCGAGAATGTCGATAATTACCGGCATCGAACTCGCCTCCCTCTCCACCGATTTCGCCAACCCTCGCAAACCAGCGATTACGAATAACGCACGCAAATAGAACAGCCTCCGATCCGAGTCCAATGCGGCGATCCGAGCCAGCAACCTGCGCAAGACGCCTTCGGTGTCGGGGACCCGGCCGAGGAGCCCAATCACACTGTCGCTCACATCGCCACGTGCAAGCAGTTCGGCGGTATCCAGAAGGCGAAGATCCAGCAGATCATAGCGAAAGCTAAGCGCTGGACCGATCAGCGCATCCGTCATGGTTAGATTCGCTTTGCCAACATAGACCACGATCTGCCGCGCAAACTTTCCGTATCGACGATAGATCGCCAGACAATACTCGCCCATGCGCAGCGGCATGGTGTGGTCGTTGGTACTCTGCAACTCGATATGGATCAGACCGCCCTCCGTGGTCTCTCCCAAATAGATCGATGCGGGGACTCTGCAACTTGGGTAGTTCCACGTTGAGCCAGCGCTCGATTGACGTGCCGGTCAGGGCTCGCATGGTTTGTCGCGCCGAAGCTTGCAGCAGCAACTTAAGTGTTAGGTCGTACTCTTGCATCGGTACCACTGCTTGAGTGGCCGGACCGTCACTTTACGCTCAGATCAGGTTCGCCACTTAGCCTAGAGTCGCGGTGGGCGCTACAGGCAATCCTTGCCTGCTAGGTTAGAGACGATTGCTCTGCTCCGGCAACCTTGTTTCAAAGCGACAATTATCCTGAATCGGCACAACGATTTAGGGGTACTTACCCCTTGCCTGGGGTGACGTGTGTCGGAACGCCCGCAAACCGTCCGCAAGGAGAGTACGACAATGATCACCCGTTTGATTTTGGTTTCCGTATTGGCAATGGGGTCGGCTGGATCCGCGGTCGCGAGCGAGATTCAGCTTTACAACAACCGGGCTACCTGGAATACCGATAGGGCCGGCGTCAACGCCGACCTGACGTTCACTAATATGACTTTTGAGACCTTTTCGGGTGCCTATAACGACGCAGTGGGCCTGCTCGACGTCGCGACCAACGTGCGTTTTGTCGGCTTCCAGAGCGACAACGTAAATTACGACCTAACGGTCTCCGGATTTGGATTCAGCGGGAGCAACGTGCTGACCCAATCCATAGGCGGGGGCACCATCCGAGTAACGCTTCCGGCAAACATTCGAGCGTTCGGTGTGGACCTGAGTTCGGCCGGTCCCTTTGGCCTAACAGTGGCATTTAACGCGAGCAGCGCCTTCAGCCACTTGGCCACTCCGGGCAGCGGTGCATCGGGTTTCTTTGGCGTACGGACCGACGCGCCGATCACCAGTCTGGTGTTCTCGACGGGCGTATTCACCAAGGGAAGCCTGGACAATTTCGAGATCGGCACTCAGGCCGAAACACCTGAAGTCGCCACACTTCTAGCCATCGGAACCGGACTTATTGCGATGCGCTGGATGCGCCGCCGCCGACCACTGAAGCTCGCATGACCGCCGCCGCAGTAGAGGAAAGGCGGGGTACCGTCTGCACGATATCCACGGGCATGACGCCGGCGCTCAACAGCGTGCGGCCTGCGAACACCACTTCGGCCAGCAGCCCGCGCTGCGTTTCCACGCGCTGGAACTGGTCGAAGACCAGGTTGCCGAGCGAATAGAAGATCACGCCGTCGCCATATCGCTCCCAGGGCTGAATCACGTGCGGATGGTGACCCACGACAATCCGCGCCCCGGCGTCGATCGCGGCGTGCGCAAAATCGGTCTGCTGCAGATTGGGACGCGGAACGTACTCATAGCCGGCATGCATCGACACCACCAACACGTCGACGCGCTGTTTCAGGTCCGCCACGTCGCGGCGCATGGCAGCGAAATCCAGCACGGCGACGCGATCGTCGGAATCGCGATGGTTGCCGTTGGATTGATCGTAGGTATAGGCCAGGAAGCCGAACCGCATGCCGTTGCGGGTGACGACAGCCCCGGCGTGTGCTTCCTGTGCGGAATGGCCCGACCCTGCGGCGGCGATGCCATGCTGCGCCAGCCAGTCGAGCGTGAACTCGACACCGTGACCGCTCTGATCGCGAGCGTGATTGTTGGCTGTGGACACCACGTCCACGCCCGCGATCTTCAGGGCCTCGATCATGTCCGGCTCAGCTTTGAAGACCATGCCGTTTTCGACGGGCCGCCCGCGATCGGAAAATGGCGATTCCAAATTGACGAAAGCGATATCGGCGGCGTTCATCACCTGCGCGAGATCGCGAAGGGGTGACGAGGGATCGCGACGATCGCGAGCCAGCCGGCCAACCTTGCGCGACAGCATGACGTCGCCGCCGAAGAGCAGCCGCGTGATCGGGGCTCGGGGAACCGGCACGGGTTGCTCGGTCCCGGAGAAAGGAATGAGGAGAAGCGGGGTCAGCAGGAACAGGTCCCGTCGACGAAACAACTTGAGAAGCGCGCCTCGACGGTCGCCCGTCTCCGCGCGTCCTGATGGAACGGTCGCCACTTTCCGCTAAACCAGGGCGCCAGCGTCCGCGTCGAGGATCCAGGTCACGTTGGGAGTATCGTGCGTCATCTGCACCGGATACTTCTTCAGGTCGATGGGACTGCTGAGGATTTCCTTCAACGGCTGGGTCTTGTCCTTGCCGGTGACCAGCATTACGGTGTTCTTCGCCGCTCGGATTACGCCTGGCAACATGGTGATGCGCCACTGCTTGAACTTTTCGACCCACACGTGCCCGATGATATCGGTCATGTTGTCGATCATGGGTTCGCCCGGAAAGAGACTGGCGGTGTGGCAGTCCGGCCCCATTCCGCGATGGATCACATCGAAGCGCGGCAGTTCGCCCGGCTTCAGCTTGAAATATCTGACGATGTCTTCACGATACAGACGCGCTGCTTCTTCGGGCGGCAGCTCCGCCTGTACGCGATGGATATTCGCCTTCGGAAACTTCCCGGGCGTAAGCCAGTTGTCATCGGTGAGCTTGAAGTTGCTCTGCGAATCGGTGGGCGGCACACCGCGCTCATCCACCCAGAAAAGCTGGACACGGTCCCAGTCGAATTTGGTCTTGGCGAACACCTCGAACATCAGTTTGGGCGAGGTGCCCCCGGAAATCGCAAGCGTCGCGTCGGAGCCGGCGGAGATGGCCTGACCAAGCAAGCCCAGGATATGCGCGGCGCAACCTTCGGCGGCCTGCTGCGTGTCGGCAAAACGTTTGGATTGGATCATGGTGGTAGGAGATATCATAATCCTTTCCAATGGCAATCGACAGCAAGGCACCCGGCAAAGTGATCGCGGTGGTGGAGGATCTTTTCTTCACCGTCAAGATTCTGGATGCGGCCAAGCGCGCGGGCCTCGCGATCGAGTTCGTGAAGAGCGAACAGGATGCGGTGCTGAAGGCCGCGGAGCATCCTGCATTGATGATTCTGGATCTGAACTTCGCGGCGATTGATCCGTTGCGGGTGATTCGCGCGCTCAAGGCCGACGAGTCGACCAAGGGCGTGCGATTGGTGGGTTACGTCTCTCACGTACAGGTCGATCTGAAGAGAGGCGCGCAGGAAGCCGGATGCGATCAGGTGCTGGCGCGGTCGGCGCTATCGCAAAACCTGCCGCAGTTGATGAAGCGGGCGGCGGAAACATTAGCGGCAAATGAACGCGAATGAACGCAAATCACAATTCCAGAACAACTCGTTTCCATTCCACACGCGGTTTCTGAAAGTTAATCAGAAGTGCCAACTTAATTCCAGAGGCTCGCAGATAGTT
>DASYPO010000217.1:0-15284 GCA_036006545.1 Bryobacteraceae bacterium | reverse complement strand
CATTCCCAGTACGGTGGGCGTTGCAATTCGGGCCACCGCGATGGCCGCGATTACGGTGCTGATCGTCACGTCGCACTCCGCGAAGCGTGCGCGATACGTGGAAGCGATGCGGATCGAGCAAGACATACCGCGGCGGATGATTCGCCAGTTGAAAGAGCTGCGGCCGAGGCTTGAGCCTGGCGCACAAGTGCTGATCCTGGACGATGCGCTCCCCGTTTCGGATTGGAGTCTGTTGCTGTTTACGCAACTCGCCTACGCCGACCCGGGAATCTGGGTGGATCGGGTCAAGATGCTGGGCGCGCAGCCGGACGCTAATGAAATGACGTTATACGATTACGTGTTCACCGACCGCGGCGGTGTTTTGCGCGAAATCCCCAACCCGGCCCAGGCCGCAACGGCAGCGGCCCCCCGCATTGAGGTTCACTTCGAGCCCGCGCAAGTGCATCCAGGAGAGAACTACGAGATCAGCGTTCCGGAATGGCCGAACGAGACCTTGGACATCGAGTATGAGGAGACCAGGAGGACCGTCGGGCACGCGGGTCTAGGTCGGAAGTGGTGCCATTTGGACGCACGGGGCTCCGCAATCGAACCCACTCCGAATGACATTCCGGCAGGGCGCGTCTCGATACGCCGGATCCGTACGCAACACGGCGTATGGCAGCCCGCTTCGGGAGTTCTGACCGTGGTCCGGTGAGGTTATCTCTTTGAAGACGGGCGGGGCGCAGGTTCACGGAAACAGCGCCGTCCCAATCGGATCTATAGGTTGATGCCAGCGGCAATTTAGCAAGCGGCATCGAACTATCAAGGAGAAGTACTTATGCATACGGATACCAAGACTGACCCGAAGGAACAGACCAAGGGCGGTCAACACGATCAAGGCAAAGGCCAGCACGACCAAGGCAAGGGTCAACACGATCAAGGCAAGGGCCAGCACGATCAGGGCAAAGGCCAGCACGATCAGGGCAAAGGTCAATACGACCAAGGCAAGGGCGGCCAGCAGGACCAGGGCAAGGGCGGCCAGCACGACCAAGGCAAGGGTCAGCATGACCAGGGCAAGAGCGGCCAGCACGACCAGGGCAAGGGCGGCCAGCACGACCAGGGCAAAGGCCAACACCAGGGTGGCAATCAGCCCGTAAAGAAATAGCTGGCTGGAGTCAGAGTCGGTATGAGTTGGCGAGTTCTCGTCAGCGACTGCTTGACTTAAACATGCCGGGCGCGGGGATCCGAGTCGCTGCGCCCGGGATTTCGAAAACATCCCACCTTCTCGACCTTAATCCGCCCGACAGCTTCTTACTGCTAATTGTTGACATCCGACAATTCCGGGAGTAGACTCCGCATTGTAGACACTCGACAATGCCAAAACCTCCCAAACCCGACCTCTTGCAGGGGACGCTGGACCTACTTGTTCTGAAAACCCTGTCGCTCGAGGCCATGCACGGCTGGGCCATTTCACAACGGATCAAGCAGGTCTCGAATGGCGCGTTCGCGGTGAACCAAGGATCACTCTATCCCGCACTGCATCGCCTTGAGCGGGCCGGATGGATCGGGTCCGAAGTCGGCTCGGCGGAGAATAATCGCCAAGTGAAGATTTACAAGCTCACGCGTTTGGGGCGCAGCCGTCTGAATGAGGAGAAGGAAAACTGGAATCGCGTGACCACGGCGGTGGCGCGAATCCTGGAAGCTCAGTAGCGGCCCGAATACGCGACGATGTTCCGCAAACTGTATCACTCGATCGAGTTCATGATGCTGCGCCAGAAGACGGAGCGGCTGATGGACGGCGAGATCGAGTACCACATCGAACAAGAGACGCTGGAGAATATGCGTCGCGGCATGTCGCGTAGAGAAGCCCGGCGCGCCGCGCTACAGGATTTCGGCGGTGTCGCGCGCATCCGCGAAGAGTGCCGCGAGGCCTGGGGCACAGAGCTGGCGGGCAATCTGTATCGCGATCTTTTGTTTGCGCTGCGCGGTCTCCGCAAGAATTTCGTTTACACGTTTGCGGTGGTGATCACCCTGGCGCTGGGCATCGGGAGCAATACGGCGCTGTTCAGCGTGCTGCGTTCGGTGGTGCTGCGGCCGTTGCCGATCCGCGATGGCGATCGTGTGGTGATGCTGGAGCGGGTCGACCAGAAAAACATCACGATCGGTTACGGATTCTCCTTCCCGGAAATGGAGTTTTACCGTCGTCATTCCCCCGCGCTGGAGGATATCGCGGAGTTCCATCGCATGTCGTTTACGCTGCTGGGCCACGGCGACGCTCAGAACGTGGATACGGCCGTGGTGGGCGCGAACTATTTCGACTTCATGGGACTGAAGGCGCTGCATGGCCGCACGTTTCTCCCGGGCGAGGACGCGCACGGAGCTGCGCCGGTGATGGTACTCAGCCATCGTTACTTTCTGGCGAATTTCGCAGGCGATGCGTCGGTAGTGGGGACCACCGTTCGGCTGAACGATCGGGTCCACACCATTGTGGGCGTGCTGCCGCCGATTCCGGAATTTCCGGCGCGCACGGACGTGTACATGCCGACCTCATCGTGCGGCACGCGCAGTAATCCGGATTTTCTGACCAGCCACGGCTCCGGACTGCTGCGGCTCTACGGCCGGCTCAAACCCAGCGTGACTGTAGAGCAAGCCCAGCGCGATTTCGAAGGCGCGGTGGCGCGTTATCGCGAGGCGTATCCCGAGTCTGATGCGGCGAGTGTGGCGTGGAGTCCGCACCTCGCGTTGCTTTCCGAAGAGATCGCCAAGAACGCACGGCCGACCTTTCTGTTGCTATTCGGAATCACGGGACTGGTGCTGCTGATCGCCTGCGCCAGCGTGGCGAATTTGTCGTTGGCGCGAGCGCTGCGCCGGCGACGCGAGGTTGCGATCCGGACGGCGCTGGGTGCATCGCGGGCGCGCCTGTTCCAGCAATTCGTGATCGAAGGATTGTTGGTCTCACTGGCCGGAGGACTCGTCGGGCTCGCATCCGCCGTGGCGGCGCTGCAATTGTTAGCTGCGTTCGCGGCGCGCTTCAGCGTTCGCGCGTACGACGTGCGTCTGGATCCGGTGGTGCTGTGGTTCTGCGTGATCGTGTCCGTCCTGACCGGTGTGTTTGCGTGTGCGATTCCTGCGTGGCGCTCGCGCGTCCCACTGATGGCCGGGACGAAGGACGGCGCGGCGGGCTCGAACGCGGGGTCCTCACAACAGTGGGCGCGACAACTGACGCGGCGCATGCTGGTGAGCGCGCAGGTGGCGTTTTCAGTCGCGGTGCTGATCGCCGCTGGGCTGCTGCTACGCAGCCTGATCAAGCTGCAGGAAGTGAATCCGGGATTCGAAGCGCAGCATGTTTTCGCAATGCGGCTGCATCCGAACTGGTCGCGGATAAACGACCCGGAGACCTTCCGCGCCCTCTTTCGCAAAGTGTTGGATGAGGTCCGCCAAATGCCAGGCGTAATCGCCGCGGGGGTTTCGGGAACAGTCCCGCTGGACAGATCAGGCGCGCTGAGCCGCGAGCTCGATCTGGAAGAACCGCCGGCGGTCAAGCTGCCGGTTACCGTCTCCGTCGCGAGTCCAGGTTATTTCGCGGCGCTGCGCGTGCCACTGCTGCGCGGCCGCGATTTTCGAGACACGGATCGCGAGGGTGCACCGGTGGTGGCGATCGTCAACCAGACGCTGGCGAAGCGACGCTGGCCGGACGCCGATCCGCTGGGCAAGCGCTTCCGCATCCGCCGGCTTTTCGGATTGGATGACGACACGTGGATCACGGTGGTCGGGGTGGCTGGCGACATGCGCTCGGCGCGGCTTGACCGCGAGCCAGCGGATGAAGTCTTTCTGTCTTTCGAGCAAGCCTCCGCCGGAACCGATGTCGTGATTCGCACCGGCACTGACCTGGTGCAGTCTATTCAGAATGCGCGTAAGATCGTGGCGCGGGTGGATCCCGAGACGGCGCTGGTTTCGGTGCGGACGATGGAAGAAATCGTCGCGGATAATTTGGCTGCGCCGCAGTTGACCACGCAGCTTCTGGGTCTGCTGGCCGCGCTGACGCTGGTCATCACGGTGACCGGAATCGGCGGAGTCGCGGCAGTGGCCGCCAGCCAGCGCCGGGCGGAACTGGGAATTCGTCTCGCGCTGGGGGCGCGCCCGCGTGCCTTGATCGCCATGGTGGTCGGTCAGGAAATGCGCATGGTGCTGGCGGGCCTGGCAGTGGGATTGATAGCGGCACTGGCGTTCGCTCGAGTGCTGGGAACATTTCTGTTCGGCGTACCGCCGACCGATCCTTTCACGTTCGCGACGGTCGCGGTGTTGATGCTATGCGTCGCGGTGGTGGCGTGTTTGATTCCCGCGATTCGCGCTGCGCGCGTGGATCCGTTCGAAACATTGAGGAGCGATTAGATGCGAAATATTTTGCTTTTATTTATATGCTGCGCGGCGGCGTGGGGACAACGCGACCCGAAGGCTCCTGCGTTGCAGGGACTCGATCCGGTGCTGCTCACGGAAGGCCGCGACGTGGACGGAAAGGATTCGATCACCGTCCAGCGCGGACGTTTTCTATATCAGTTTTCGAGCGAGGAAACACGCGCGAAGTTCAATCGCGATCCGGATCGGTATGCGATCCAGCTTGACGGAGCGTGCGCTCGCATGGGTCCGCCGACGGGCGGGAATGCGGATGCGTATGTAGTGCACGAAGGGCGCATCTACATCATGGGCAGCCAGGAGTGCTATCGCCACTTCAAAGCGGCGCCCGCGAAATTTCTGGAAGGCCCGCAGCCGGAATGGTCACCGACTGCGGAGCAGCGGGCCAAAGGTGCGGCTCTGTTGAAGAAGAGTATCGACGCGCTGGGTGGTGCGGATCGATTCAACGCAGTGAAGGCTTACGTCGAGACGCGCAAGCTTGAGAGTCCGCGCGGCGTGCAGACCGTGACGCGTGCGGCGCTGCTACCCGGATCAGTCCGCAGCGAGACGAAGTTTGAGCAAAACAGTTTTGGAAATCTGGTGACGCCCGAGGGCGGTTTCAACGTGTTCCGCGGTGAGGGGCAACGGCTGCCGGTTTCTTTTGCACGCGAAGTTCTCAACACTTGGCGCCACGATGTGCTGGCGATTTTGGCGGCGCGCAGCGGCAAAGAGTTCGACGCGTTCGCGTCCGGGGACGTGGTGAAGGTCCGCAATCACGGGACCGTTTCGACTTTGCAGATCGACGCGGCGACGGGCGAGATTAAGTCGATCGCATTCCGCGGGCGTGGGCCGGAGGGCGAGTACGGCGAGGTGCGGATCGATTATTCGGATTATCGCGACGCCGGTGGCGGGGTGAAGCTGCCGTTCAAAGCGGCGGGCGTGTTCAACGGCGAAGCGGGCAGCAGGGGAAACACGTGGACCGTGGAATCGTATGAACTCAATCCCTCGGATATCGCTGCTAGGTTGAAGGCACCGGAAAAGATTCGGGAAAACTAAAAGGAACATCCATGCGTGGTTCTGTTTTATTACTAACGATACCGGTGTGCCTATTCGCAGCCGACTGGCCGCGCTTTGGCGGACCCCACGGCGACTTTCACTTGCCTGAAGCGACGCTGCGTTGGCCGGAAGGTGGGCCGAAGAAAGTGTGGCAGCGCGCGTTGGGCGACGGCTATTCGGGAGTCGTCAACGAAGGTCCGACGCTGTACACGATGTACCGTCGTGGAGCGCAGGAGGTCGCGATCGCGCTGGAGGCGGAGACCGGGAAAACGATTTGGGAATATGCCTACGACGCCCCGCTTCCAGCAGATTTCGATGTGTCGAACACGACTGGTCCGCGCTCGACGCCGTTGATTTCTGGCGACGCGCTGTACATCGCGGGCGCCGGCGGAAAGTTCCATTGCCTGGATCGCAAGACCGGGAAGCCGCGCTGGTCGCATGATCTGATCCGCGAATTTGGCGGCGAGCTTCGCCACAACGGATACTCGGCGAGCCCGCTGGCATGGAAGGATACGGTGATCGTGTTTCCGTGGGCGCCCGGCGCGGCGATCATGGCGCTGCGGAAATCGGACGGCGCGGTCGTTTGGAAGCAGCATTCGTTCGTCGTGTCGTATTCGTCGCCCATGCTGATCCAGGTCGGAGGGCACGATCAGATTCTGATGCAGTTCTCGGACGAAGTGACTGGGCTCGATCCGTCGAATGGAAATCTACTGTGGAAATTTCCGCATACGAATAATGAAAAGGTCAACGTCGCGCTGCCGGTTTGGCGCGGCGACGGGTTGATGTTTCTCAGCTCGGGCTACGGCACGGGCGGGCGGCTGTTGCGACTGACCCAGGATGGCGATACGACGCGCGTGGAGCAAGTGTGGACCCAGCCGACCGTGCGCGTGCATCATTCGGACATGGTGCGGATCGGCGATCTGCTGCTCGCGGCGAGCGGGGATATGGGTCCGTGCCCGTTGACGGCGACCGACGTCAAGACCGGCAAATTACTGTGGCGGGATCGCACGTTTCCGAAAGCGTCGCTAATCGCCGTCGGAAAGCAGTTGCTGATTCTGGACGAGGAAGGCGTGCTGGGGCTCGCGACGCCGACGGAGACCGGACTCACGGTGCATGGAAAGATGCCTGTGCTCGAGAACAATTCGTGGACGCCGCCGACGGTGGTGGGGACGCGGGTGTACGTGCGCGATCGAAAAAATATCGCGGCGTATTCGTTTGAGTAGCGGCTGGACGAGGGCGTCCGGCGTGGACCAGGGGGTCCGCCCCCCAAGGGAGGTCCGCCAGGCTAGCGGCCTTTGAAAACCGCAGCGCGTTTTTCGAGAAACGCCTGGACGCCTTCGCGATGATCGTCGGTCATGCCGCAGCGCAGGTGCGTTTCAGCTTCGCGGTCCATCAGCGTGCGGAAGTCGGTACTCTGCGCGAAGTTCACGTTGGCCTTCATGTAGCGGAAGCTGGTGAGCGGGCCGTGTGCGATGCGCGCGGCGATTTCGCTGACGGACGCAGCGAGCTGATCGGACGCGACCACGCGATTCACCAGCCCGATGCGCTGCGCTTCCGCGGCGTCCATCGCGTCGCCCAGGAAAAACATTTCTTTCGCTTTGGGCGCGCCGACGTAGCGCGCGAGCAACCAGGTGGTCCCAAAATCGCCACCGAATCCGACCTTCGCGTAGGCCGTGCCGAACTTGGCTTCCGCGGAGGCGATACGCAGATCGCACGCCAGCGCGATGCCGAGACCCGCGCCCATCGCGAATCCGTTCACGGCGGCGATCGTGACTTTGCCGTTGTTGTAGAGCTGCCAGGAGAGGTCCTGACTATCGCGCAGCTCGTCGACACGCTGCTCGAGGGAGCGATCGTCTTTGCCACCTTCGAGGAACTTCGAGACATCGCCGCCGGCGCAGAAGGCGCGGCCGGTGCCGGTAACGACGATCGCGCCGACGTTGGGATCACGCGCCCAATCTTTGAGGGTCGCGATGGAGCCGCGGATGATTTCTCCGTTCAGCGCGTTGAGCTTGTCAGGGCGGTTGAGAGTGAGCGTGGCGACGCGGTCGCGCACTTCGGTGAGAAGGTCGGGCATAGGGTGAATATAGCTAAGATGCAGGTGACAAGATCACCTGCGTTACCTTAATGCGCGGCTCCGCCTAATCGGCCGGCGGCATACAGGCGCTTGTCCATGCGCGCGAGGCGGCGCTCCATCGCCGGCGTAATGAGGCGGATGTGCGGAATATCGACCAGATGATTGGGCACGGCCCAGACGTTGTCCTCGGAAGTCATCCAATCCCAGCGATCGAATTGTTTGAGATTCACGGGGCGCGAATAAGTCCGCAGAGTTTTTTCGCCGGCGGGATTGAAGTAGTGCTCGAAGTAACTCATGGCGAGCTCACGCAAGGTGCGATACACCGGCTCGCGCGAACGCAGTCCCGAGTAATCGGATTTCGCGACTGCTCCCCAGCGATCGCCGATGCGATAGACGGCGAGCACATGATCGGAATCGCGCACGGCTTCGAGGTCGACCAACAGCGGCGGGTACCCGAGCATGCGCAGCGCGGCGGCGGCGAAGAGCGCGCCTTCCATGCAGTGAGCCACGCGGTCGCGAAGAACGCGGCGGGGCGAGTAGCAGGTGTCGCCATCGGGTTCCAGGTTGTAGCCGAGCTCATGATCGAGAAACGCCTGGATGCGAGCGGGCGTCGAGAGTCGGCGAAAGATTTTCCGCTCGCTGGGAAGAAACTCTTCGGGCATTGCGGACAGGTTACTTTACGCGGGCGGTAACGCGCTCGGTATCGGTATCGCCGCCGGCACCGGTCGCAGTGACGACGTAAGTGGTGGCCTGCTCCGGCTGGTGCCAGACGCAGCCGAAGGTGGGCGTGTGCGCGGCGGGGATCCAGGTACCGGGACGGATGTCGACCGAGACTGCGTTTTTCGCTTTGTAGCAAACCGTGACTTTTTCGCCGCGGGCGACTTCGAGCGCGTTGATGCTCACTTCGATAATGTGCGGAAGCGGAGCACCGGGCGAAATTTCGAGCGATTGCGTGACGCTTTGATTCTTTCCGGAGGCGGTGAGCTTGAGCACGGCCGGCTTGTCGGTGACGAAGTTGAAGCAGCGGCTGACCGCGGGCCAAACCTGTTCGACCGGCGGATCGAGCCGGACTTCGGTGGCGTTTTCGACGCCGTAACACACCAACGTTTTCTCACCGTGCGGAGGATTGGGCGGCGACGCATAGAAGTTGATGATACGAACGCCCAGCACCGGAGGCGCGGAGGGCGGCGGCGCGGACGAGGAGCAAGCAGCCAGAAGCAATGCGGCGGCACAGAGAATGCGCGGTATCGTCACGCGTTTCATTGTCGTATACCGGCGTCGTATAGCCGGCTGTTATATACTCAACAAAAGCTATGCCGGATTTTCGGCTCGGCGACGTCATCGACGATTTTTGCGTCAAATGCCGCCGAGTAACTAATCATTCGATTGTCTCTCTCATGAATGGCGATGCGGCCAAAGTGCGTTGCCGCACCTGTTACAGCGATCATGATTATCGGCATGAGCAGGCGCCTCCTTCGAAAAAAGAGCTGCTGAAGCAGAAGGAATTGTACGCTGCGGTGCTGGCTGGAGTGGCTCCTGTGCCGGTCGCGGAGGAAGAGCCTGCGGTCGAAGCCGCCGACGTGGAAGTAGTTGCAGAGACTCCGGTGGTCGAGCCTGTGCCGGAGAAAAAATCCAAGAAGAAGAAAGCTTAGAAGAGCTGGGCTAGGGCGCGTGTCCGGCTTTGGTCTTGGGCCGATCGCCAGCCGGACGAAGCTGAGCTTCCTCCAGACGCTTGGCTTCCTGCCAGGTGAAAACCATGCGGTGCACCACGGTGAGGTTCGACAGCACCGCGATCACCCACAACACCGGAGCCATGCGGTCGAACAGAGCGCCGATGATGAACATCACCACCCGCTCGGGCCGCTCCATGAAACCGACCTTACAGGTGGGGATTGAGTTTTCGGCGCGTGCACGGGTGTAGCTGACCATCACCGATCCAGTCATCACGATCGCGGTCAGCACGACGTAGAACGGACGATTGATCGCGCCGTACCACACCAGCAGCCCGACCAGCAGCGCGAGATCGGAATAGCGGTCGAGCACGGAATCGAAGAATCCACCGAAGCGCGTGACACGATTGGTTTCGCGGGCGACGCGGCCGTCGACCATATCGAATAAACCCGCACCGATGATCACCCAGCCGGCTGCGCGAAATCGTCCGTTCGCGAGCAACGCGGCGGCGCCGATGTTAATCAGCAGTCCGATGAAGGTCAAAACGTTGGGGTGAATCTTCGAGAGCGCGAGCATGCGCACGATGAACAGGATGGCTTTGTTGCCGGCCAGTCCGATGGCGCGCGTGTAGGTCATTTAGTGGGGACCTGCTGGTGAATGGTCACCAATTCTATAATTTCCATTTCCTTTTTGCCACCGGGGATCTGGATGTGCACGGTATCGCCCACGAACTTACCCAGCAGCCCGCGGCCGATGGGGGAGCTGGTGGAGATCAGTCCCTTCGAAACGTCGACGTCCTCGCTGGTGACCAGCTTATAAGTGACCTTTGCGTCTTTTTCGACATCCAGCACAACCACGGTCGAGCCCAGTCCTACGCGGTCGGTGGGAATCTTGGACATGTCGATCATGGAAATTTCACGCAGGCGGGCGTGGAGCTGCCCCAGGCGCGCGTTGACGAAGCCCTGACGTTCCTTGGCAGCGTGATATTCGGCGTTCTCGGAGAGGTCGCCGTGCGCGCGAGCCTTCAGGATTTCGCGGGGAAGTTCCACGCGAAACTCGTTCTCGAGGACCGCGATTTCATCCTGGAGTTTCTTGATGAGCTCGTGCATGCTTCTTCAACAGCGATTATAGCGGATTGGGGTGATTCTCCTAGCGTTCGAGACCGAGGTCGGCCAGCAGGCCGCCGTCGGCGGTGATCACGCTGCCGTTGAGGTAAGAAGATTCCTCGGCGGCCAGGAAGGCGACGATGCGGGCGATCTCCGCGGGATCGGCGAAGCGCCCAGCGGGGATGCGGGGTGTGATTTTAGCGGGATCGAAGCCCGCGGCCATTTCGGTCGCGATGAACCCGGGGCATATTGCGTTTGAGGTAATCCCGAAGCGACCCCATTCGGCCGCGATCGCCTTGGTGTAGCCGATCAAGGCGTGCTTGGAGGCGATGTAGTGGGCCGATTCGGAGGCGCCGGTGAGCGCTTCAATCGAGGCGATGTTAACGATCCGACCGAATCCGGCGGCGCGCATGCCCGGCAGCAGGGCGCGACAGAACCAGAACGCAGCGCGGACGTTGGTGTGGAAAACCTGGTCGTAGTCGGCGTCCGAGGAGTCGGAAAGAATCTGGAAAGGGCCGCCGTAGCCGGCATTATTGACCAGCATGGTGGGGGGCCCGAGCACTGCGGTGGCTTGGGCGATGGCGGCGTCAACGGAGGATCGGTCGGTGACATCGCAAGGGCAGACGGCGCAGTCTCCGCCGGCGGCGCGGATCTCGGAGGCGGCTGCCTCAAGGGCAGTCTGGTCGCGGGCCAGGAGCGCTACGGAGGCACCCTGCTGTGCGAGGAGGAGCGCGGAGGCGCGGCCGATCCCGCGGCTGGCTCCTGTCACGATCGCGGTGTGGGTCATGTTGTGTTTAGTTCGGCGGCTGAAGGCCGCCGCTGCGGGCTAAAGCCCGCGCCACGTAAGCCCGGGCCGGTGATGACCGCGGCGGAGGGCGGGTCCCCTGACCCGCGCGCGACCCCCTGGTCGCGCAGATTTCGGAGGCCGACGAGGGCGTCGGCCGCGGCCCAGGGGGCCCGCCCCCCTTGGTCAGACATCAGATGCGCGCTTTCGGGTAACGCTCGCGCATCCAATCGACGAACTTATCGGGGGCGGACATGGTCGAAAGCCGTCCCTGGCGAACCAGCGCCCAGTCGTCGAACAGCTTGGACGACTTGATTTCCGAAAGTAGCGTCGGCGGATCCAGACGGCCGGCGTACTCAAAATCGACCACCGCGGATTTCGGATTCTTAGGATCCGGTCGCGCAGCGGAGCGGACGATCGCGAGCCCAACCACGCCCGAGCCGCTGTGATAGACGAAAACGCGATCGCCGGGATGCATCTCCTTGAGGGCACGCACAGCCTGGGGATTGGAGACGCCGTCCCAGGCCGTCTTCTTGTCGCGTTGGAGATCGTCGATCGAGTAGGTTTCAGGATCGGTCTTGGCCAGAAAATAGCGGGTCATAGTACTTGCACGCTCTTCCGCCGAGCGTGGGTCCCGGTACTACGGTTACTGGACACCCATGCCAGGTTTGTAGTTTCATCGATTGTAACAGCGGCTCCAGGAGGAATGCATGAATGTAACGTTGTACAATGGCAGGAGATTACCCGTTTTTCACAGGAGCCGGAGGAAGTACCCGATGTTCGCACGCTTGTTCCTAGGCGCATTACTTGCAGCCGTATGCGCTTCAGGACAGAAACCCACCGCACCACCGCCGGTAACGACTCCCATCGAGACGCCCCGGCCGATGGCCGCTTCCGCCGACAATGCTGGCCTCGCGATTGATCCCAAGAGCTTCACGCTGGGCATCGAGGATGTGGTGCAGATCGAGGTTTGGGGCGATGAGCGGCTGAGTAGCGTACAGGTTATCCGGCCGGACGGCAAGATCGCGATGAAGCTGATCGGCGAGATCCAGGTGGCCGGACTTACCCCGGAACGGCTACGCGAGACCATCAAGCAGGCGGTTTCGGAGATCGTGCAGCGGCCGGACGTCACCATTAAAGTTTTGCAGGTCAACAGCCGCAAGTTCACGCTCGCCGGGGAAGTGCTTCGAACCGGGACGTTCCCGCTGATTGCGCCGATCAAAGTCTTTGATGCGGTCAATATGGGTGGCGGCTTCAAAGATTTTGCCAACAAAGGCAAGATTGTCATCATTCGCGATGGCGGGAAAGAACGGTTGAAGTTCAACTACAACGATGTGCTCAAGGGTAAACACCTCGAACAGAATATTTTCGTTCAAAATGGCGATACGATCTACGTGCATTAGAGTTTTCGTTTCCGGAGGAATTTAGGAAGTTATGCAACCGAACGACAGTATTAGCGTCCCCAGAAGGTCTTTGGACGTCGAGGATTATATCGACATCCTGCGCCGCCATAAGGGTTGGATTTTCGGACCATTCCTGTTCGTCCTGGTAGCGACTGTGGTGGGCGTCTACCTGTGGCCGGATAGTTACGAATCGAAGGCGATTATCCGCATCACACCTCAGCAGATTCCGGAGAACATGATTCCGTCAGCCATCAACCAGGCACTATCGGACCGGGTTACGGCGATGCAGCAGGTGATCCTGAGCCGCAACGTGCTGACCACGATCATCAAAAACTTTGGCCTGTACAAGCGCGAGCAAAGCCGCATGCCGATGGAAGACGTGGTGGAGGAGATGCGTAGGAAGGTCCAGATCATTCCGGTGGGAGTAAGTTCCGGCAACAGCAGGAACATTCCTGCCTTCCAGGTAATTTATTCCTATGAGGACCGCATCCTGGCGCAGCGCGTAGTGCAGGACCTGACGACTCGGTTCCTGGATGAGAGTATTCGTAACCGGACGGACGCCACGTTCCAGACCGCCCAGTTCCTTCAGGATGAAGTGAACCAGGCAAAAAAAGAGCTGGACCTTACCGAGACCAAGCTGGCCGAATTTCGCATGCAGAACAACGGGAAACTTCCGGACCAGGTGGAAGGTAACCTGCGCCAGATGACCGCGCTGAATTCACAAGTGGCGTTTCTGGACTCGCAGATCAACCGCGCGCAAGGGGACCGTCTGAAGTTTCAATCCGAGCTGACCATTATGCGGGAACGGCTCCTGGCGCTTAAGAAAGAGCCGGAACACGTGATTGCGCAGACGCCCAAGAGCGAGAAGCTGTATGAGGTGGAGAGGGAAGTCGCGGCTCTAGAGAATGCTTTGTCGGTAAACCGGCAGAGATTCACGGAGACCCATCCGGACGTTGTCGCCACCAAGGACCGGCTCGAGATCGTTAAGAAAAGACGCGATGAGATCGTGAAGGACGAGGAAGCGAAACGGGCAGCAGCGCCGAACGTTAAGCCTGTGAATACCTTGCAGGTGCGCGAACAGCGTGAGGTGGAAGAAAACATCCAACGTATCCAGAGCGGTATTGCCGCTCTAGATGCCCAGATCGAGCAGCACGGCAAGGAGCAGCGCCGGAATCTGGACATGGCCCGCGCATTCCAAGCGCGAATCGAAAGCGCGCCGTTGGGCGACCGGGTGTTCAGCGAGCTGCTGCGTGAGCGAGAAATGGCCAAGACGAAGTACCTGGAGATGAGCAGCAAGCTGGGCAAAGCGCAAGTTGCCAAGGAAATGGAAGCTCGGAAACAGGGCGAACTGCTGGACATTCTGGATCCGGCTTCGCTGGCGACCAAGCCCACAGATCCCAAGCGGGAGATCGTGATTCCGATCGGCGCGGCTTTGGGTTTGTTGCTGGGAGTGGCAATCGCCGGCGCGCGCGAGATGAAGAATACGTCGCTCAAGAATCTCAAAGACGTGCGGGCCTACACTCAGATGGCGATTCTGGGGAGCATCCCGCTGCTCGAGAACGATTTCGTGGTGCGACGCCGCAAGCGGTTGGCGTGGTTGGGTTGGACTACGGCGTCCCTGGCGTCGGTAGTGGTGATGGTGGGCTCAGTAGTTTACTACTACGCCAAGCAGGTTTGATTGTCACAGGAAATCGGAGGTAGTGAATGAGCCGAGTTCATGATGCATTGCGCCGGGCGGAACAGTCCGGTGGAGTTTCTGCGCCCCTGACGCGCCCCAGCCAGGAAGCGCGGGGTGCCGCAACCGCCGTTTTGGATCAGGGGCCGCAGCTTGCCGACCTGCTGGAACAGGTTCAGGAAGTGCCGTTTCAGACCGCCGCAGACTCGCTGCTGATCGACGTGGGTCGTCCGCACGAAGCTCCGATGGAGGAGTTTCGCACGTTGCGCACGCGGCTCAATCACATGAAGGGTCTGCAACCCATCCACAGCGTGGTGGTGACCAGCCCCTCCCCTGCGGAAGGAAAGTCGCTATCGGCCGCCAACCTGGCGCTGGCGCAGGCGCACCTGGCGGGTAACACCACCCTGCTGGCGGATTTCGATTTTCGCAGACCGATCGTACACGGATTATTTGGAATTGATCGCAGCCCGGGCATCACCGACTACCTGCTGGGTAAAGCCAAGCTGCACGAGATCATCAAAAAAATCGCGGGCACGAACCTGTACCTGATGCCGGCTGGCGAAGCGGTGATCAATCCGCTCGAGCTGCTCAACCTGCGGGAAGTGAAACTGCTGCTGGACCGTCTGCCGACGTTATTCAATTGGATTATTCTGGACAGTCCGCCGCTGCTATTCGCGGCCGACGCCAACCTGCTTTCCACCATGTGCCACGGCACACTGTTGGTGGTGCGCATCGGTCATACGACCATCGATTCGGTGACCCGCGCGATGCAATCCTTGTGCAACAACAACGTGCTGGGAATCGTAGTGAATGGCGCGCGGCGCGGAGAACTGTACAGCAAGTACACCTATTACCACTCCTACTATTCGCCCAAGGACGTCGACGAGCGGAAGCAGCTCCATGACGCACGCGTTGAGGGCGAAGCGCAGGCCGCGTCGGAAGAGCCGCCGCCCGTTAAGCCGGCGGAATAGCCGGCGCTCCAGGCGGAAGGACGAAGGCGACATATTCCACAGCGACCGTGCCCCGCGCCGGCAGCCAGCGATACACCGGCGTGTCGAACAGCGTCGCGCGGTTGATCATTGACCTGCGCGCCTCGGCAAACGGTGAAACGCCGAACTCGATTCCGCGCGTGATGGTGCGGCCA
>DASYPO010000216.1:0-7168 GCA_036006545.1 Bryobacteraceae bacterium | reverse complement strand
GGCCGGATCAGTGCTGAGTTTCCAGGTTCACTACACCTCCAACGGAACGGCTGCGTCGGATCAATCCAGCGTTGGGATGATTTTCGCGAAGCAGCCGCCCGAGACGGAAATTCGCACCAGCGCATTCGTAAATCCGTCGCTGCTGTTGCCGGCGGGCGACGGGAACAAGGCGGTCGATTCGGGGATCGAATTCCAGCAGGACGCGGTCATTTATGCGCTGTTCCCGCACACGCATCTGCGCGGCAAGAGCTGGGAGTATCGCCTGGTGCACCCGGATGGTCGCACCGAAGTGGTGCTGGCGGTGCCCACCTACGATTTCAACTGGCAGACCTACTACGTATTCGCGAAGCCGCTGGTGGTGCCGAAGGGCACGCGTCTCGAAGCGACGGCGCACTACGACAACTCGACCAACAATAAGTTCAATCCGGATCCGACGAAGGATGTTCGCTGGGGCGAGCAGACGTGGCAGGAGATGCAGTATTCGGGGATTACTTATTCGGTGAGCAAGCCGTCGGGGATGGGGAAGACGGGCGATCAGTAAGAGTCGCAGGTGACCTCGGCTGCGGGTTAAGAAAAGCACCTGCGCGAGAATCCAGATTTGATCGGTGGCTAAAGCCGCCGCTGCGGGCTGAAAGCCCGCGCCACGAAACAAGATCACCTGCACCACAAGACCAGATCACCTGCGGTACATGAAAACCCGCAGGTGACAAGATCACCTGCGCCACTAGCCGCGCGACAATCCAGATTTGATCGGCGGCTGAAGCCACCGCTGCGGGCTAAAGCCCGCGCCACAAAAGCTGCCGGTGACCGTTTGCAGGTTAAAAAAAAGATCACCTGCGGTGTAAGAAAAATCCGCAGGTGACAAGATCACCTGCCCCACAAGACAAAGATCACCTGCGCCACAGGACAAGATCATCTGCGCCACAGGAGAAGATCACCTGTGCCACAAAGATGTGCGTGCAATGGCTAGAATAACGCCTATGCACGAAACCGGCGCGGATCAGTGGTATTACCTGGACGGCTCCCAGACTCGCGGTCCAGTTCCGGCGGCGCAGATCGCGCAGATGATCCAGTCGGGCTCGTTGAACGGCGCGACCCAAGTGGCCCAAGCCGGCGCGCCGACGTGGAGTCCGGCATCGGTCGCGCTGGCGCATCTGTTGGGCGGGGCGCGAGCAGCGAGTCCCATGGGTGCTCCGGCCGCCGCGCCCACTTACGCGATTCGACTGGCTTGCGTCTCGGGCCCGGATCACGGCAAAGCCTACATGATCGGAGCCGCCGAAGTTTCGTTGGGCCGCGCGTCGGGGCTCGGTCAGGGCGATCCGTACGTCGCCGAGAATCACGTGGTGCTTTCCTGGCAGAACAATGTCCTGCATTTCAGAACGCTGGCCGGCGCGATGGTGCGGGTGGCCGGAACCGACGTCACGCAGGGCTCGCTCAGCAACGGGCAACAGTTCCAGATGGGCATGTCCGTGTGGACGGTGGGCGCGGCGCCAGTAGAACTGACCAACCTGCTGGGCTCGCTAGGAGCGCGCCTAAACCAGCTTACGAGCACGGAGAAACTGGAAGGTTTCAGCGTGTCGAAAATGTTCTCCGAGCTTTTCAAAAAGCGCAAGCCGGGTGAGCTCGAAGAATATTTTCTGGTAGGCACCACCAAGACGACGCCGCCGATCGAAGAAGTTCAGACCGGATGGCCGCAGCCTTGGGTGTTCATGCGGGTGCTGGGATTCATGGTGGTGTTGTACGGGCTGCTGTACTTCATGTTCAATACCTGGCCGAATGCGAAGGCGATACCGGCGCTGATGATCATCGGCTCGCTGGCACTTCCGCTGACCATGGTGATCCTTTTCTGGGAGCTGAATACGCCGCGCAACGTGAGCTTCCAAATGGTGCTGGTGCTGGTGTTTCTGGGCACGGCGGGCTCGCTGATTTTTACATCGGCGCTGAACAAGGCGGTGAATCTGGACTGGCTGGGAGCGATGAGCGCGGGCTTCATCGAAGAAACCGCTAAGCTGCTCACGGTAGTGGTGGTGGTCCGCAACACGCGCTATAAGTACATCCTCAACGGGCTGTTGTTCGGGGCGGCGGTGGGCACCGGATTCTCCGCTTTCGAAAGCGCCGGTTATTCCTTCGACAACGGATTTGTCGGCAACCTGCTGGTGCAACTGATCAAGAATCCGGATAATTTTCCGACCAAACCGTTCGGGGATTTTCTGAATCATGCGTTGAGCGTGGGCTACCAGGCGGTGATCGATTATGTTCACTTCCGTGGGCGCATGGCGCCTTTCGGACACATGATCTGGACCGCGATTTCGGCAGGCGCCTTGTGGCGAGTGAAAGGCAGCCAGCCATTTCGCTTCAACATGCTGCTGGATCCCACCTTCCTGCGTGCCTTTCTGGTGCCCGTGGGCTTGCACATGCTGTGGAATTCGCCGATTCTCAACAACCCCCAAAGAGATGGGATCTGGTTTGAACTAAAACATCTGACGCTGGGTCTGATCGGCTGGTACGTAGTGCTGCTGCTAGTGCAACAGGGGCTGCGCCAGATCAAGGAGATGCAGGTAGCCCACGCCACCGAAGCAATCCAACAAACGCAGCAGGTGCTGACCACCACGGGACAATACCGCGCAGCTCGATGATCGTCGAGCCGATGAAGGTCGATCCGGTGACGCTGGAGGGCGCAGTGGTGCGCCTGGAGCCGCTCACGGAATCGCATTTTGACGCGCTGTGCGAGGTCGGTCTGGAGGCGGAGCTGTGGCAATGGACTCCGTTTCGAGTCACGAATCCGGAAGAAATGCGCGCCTACATTTGTGCGGCGCTCGAGGGTCAGGCGGCGGGTCACATGCTGCCCTTCGCGACGGTGGAGCGATCGAGCGGACGCGTGGTGGGCAGCACGCGCTATATGAGTATCGATGCGCCGAACCGGCGTGTGGAGATCGGCTCGACGTGGATCGGGCGCGACTGGCGTCGCACGGCGGTGAACACGGAAGCCAAGTACCTCATGCTGCGGCACGCGTTCGAAACGCTGGGAGCGATCCGCGTGGAGCTGAAAACCGACGCGTTGAACCAGCGTTCGCGCACAGCGATTCTCAGAATCGGCGCAAAGCAGGAGGGGATTTTTCGCAGCCACATGCTGACCTGGAGCGGCCGGCGTCGCGATTCGGTGTACTTCGCCATCCTTGACGAAGAATGGCCCGGGGTGAAAAGAGACCTGGAAGCGAAACTGAAGCGGGCTTGACGAATGACGGAGTTCCGGCGCAGCCGGGCTACCCGTGGTATGCTGTTCAAACTTTAATGGCCCAGCGCACCATACTTCCTCGGATTTGTATCGCGCTTGGTTTTCCGGATGCGGAAACTCTCGCGTCGCACGCGCACCAGGAATATAACTCCGGCGAAAGGTTCTTCGAATTTCGTCTGGATTATCTGGCTACTCCGGAACAAGGCGCCGCTGCGATCCGCAAATTTCTGGCGCGCCATTCGGATTGCACCATCTTGGCCACTTGCCGGCGCCGGCAGAATCACGGACGTTTTAACGGCAGCATCGACGAACAGGTTCGGATTCTGGAATCGGCTGTCGACGCCGGGGCGCAGTCCTTCGACATCGAGATCGAAAGCGCCGAGAATGGCGCGCCACGTTTAGATGCGTTGCGGCTGCGCAGCTTCATGCTGCTGTCCTATCACAATTTCAGCGGCACTCCGCCGCTGGACGCGCTGATGCGGCGGATGTTGAAGATTCCGGCAAGCGGCTACAAGATCGTGACCACGGCGCGCAAGCCGTCGGACAGTTTGCGCGTGCTGGCGCTCTCGCGCTCCTATCCGCGCACGCCTTCCGTGCTGCTGGCCATGGGTGAAATGGGATTCCCCACGCGGGTTCTTTCGACCGCCGCGGGATGCTTGTACACTTACGCCGCGCCGATCGCCGCGGAAGGCACCGCCTCCGGTCAAATTTGCGCGCACCAGTTGCGGCATCTCTATCGGGTCGAAAAATTCACGCGCGATGCGCGGACGTATGGGGTGATCGCGGATCCGGTTCGACATTCGATTTCGCCGGCAGTACATAATCGCGCGTTTCAATCGCGCCGCACGGACGCGGTGTATCTGCCATTTCTGGTTAAACCGGCGCACTTGCGTGATTTTTTGACGGTTGCGGAAAAACTCCCGCTTTCCGGATTCAGCGTGACCATTCCGCACAAGCAACGGATTATTCGTTACCTGGATCTGCTGGATCCGGTGGCGCGGCGCATCGGAGCGGTGAATACGGTGTGGCGCAAAGCGGGAAAGTGGCGCGGCACAAATACGGATGTGGAAGGCGTCACGGTGCCGCTGGGCCGCCACGTGCGACTGAACAAAGCGTCGGTGCTGGTGGCGGGCAATGGAGGCGCGGCGCGGGGAGCAGCGTTCGCGCTCTCGGCAGCAGGCGCTAAGTTAGCGATCACGGGACGAAATATGGATCGCGTGCGGGCGCTGGCCAGCGCGTGCAATGCGGAGCCGCTTTCGAAGGAACACGCCGAGGCGCGCATGTTCGACGTGCTGATTCACGCGACGCCGCTGGGCATGTCGCCGAAAGTCAACGAGAGTTTCTTTCCGGATCGCATCCCGGCGAAATTGGTTTTCGACATGGTGTACAACCCGCTGGAGACGCTGCTTCTCAAGCAGGCTCGGGATCGGGGCATTGAGACGATCGACGGGCTGGAGATGTTTCTGGAGCAGGCGGCGCGGCAGTTCGAAATCTGGACGGGCGAAACGGCGCCGCGCGCGGTGATGCATAAGGCAGCGGTCGAGGCGCTGACTGCGGCGCAGGTCGCGCGGGCGTGATGGCAGGACTTAAAACCGGGGACGCCGGCTGAAGCCGCCGCTGCGGGCTGAAGCCCGCGCCACAATGGCAGGTGACTAGATCACCTGCCCACAAGAGAAGCCCGCGCCACAAATGGCAGGCGACTATCACCTGCCCCATAAGAGAAGCCTGCCCCAAACCTAGCAGGTGACTAGATCACCTGCCTCACAAGGCCCCTCACTATAATGCAGGAATGAAGATCACTCGCCGAAAACTTGCGACGGTTCTAGCGGCGGTTCCCGCCGCGGGCGCGCTGGCTGTAACAAGCGCGGAGGCGCAGGAGCGCGCGGAAGCAGACGAGGAAACCACGCACGCACGCGAGACCTTGCGCAACAATCTGGCGCAGATCGCCAAGGTGAAAGTGGATCGCGCAGTGGAGCCGGCATTCCGGTTCAAGGCGTAGCCTCCCTGGACATACGACATGGCGACGAACTTCAACGACGACATTTTCTTCGCGACCATCACTGAGCTGAACGCGAAGATACGCGCCAAAGAATTCTCGGTGGTCGAGCTAACCAAAGCGTTTTGCGATCGGCTCGAGAAAATCGGGCCGACCTACAACGCGCTGGCGCTTTCGCTGCGCAAAGAAGCGCTGAGCAAGGCCAAAGACGTTGACGGCGATTTGAAGCGCGAGCGCACCCGCGGCCCGCTGCAAGGCATTCCGTTCGGCGTGAAGGATCTGCTCGCGGTGAAGGGGCACCCGACGACGTGGGGCGCGAAGCCATTCGCGGCCCAGAAATTCGACGAGAACGCGCGGGTGGTCGACAAGCTGGAAAAAGTGGGCGCGATTCTGATCGGCAAGCTGTCGATGGTCGAGCTGGCGGGCGGCGGCGGGTATCGCTATCCGTCGGCGTCGCTGACCGGGCCGGGATTGAATCCGTGGGATCGCACGCGCTGGAGCGGCGGGTCGTCGAGCGGATCGGGTTCGGCGACGGCGGCGGGGTTGGTGACGTTCGCGATCGGATCGGAAACGTCGGGATCGATTCTCACTCCGAGCGCGTTCTGCGGCGTGACGGGATTGCGGCCGACGTATGGCCTAGTGAGCCGCTACGGGGCGATGGCGCTTTCGTGGACGCTGGACAAGATCGGGCCGATGTGCCGGTCGGTGGAAGATTGCGCGATCGTGCTGCAGGCTATTGCGGGCAGCGATCCGGATGACCCGGGATCGGCGGGGAAGGGCTTCGCATTTTCGCCGAGATACCTGCGCAAGCCATCCGAGCTGACGATTGGGTACGCGCCGGTGGATTTCGAAGAATATGCCGACGAGTCCGCGCGCGCGGATCTGAAAAACGCGCTGACGGCGGTGAAGGGGCTGGGCGCGAAGATGGTGGAGGTCGAGATTCCCGACTTCCCGTATGGCGCACTGACCGGCACGATCATCGGCGCGGAGGCGGCGTCGATTTTCGAAGATGTGCTGCGCGACGGCAGGATCGATCAGTTGGCGGACAAGCGGCAGATCGCGGGATTGAAGTCGTACCTCAGTATTTCAGCTGTGGATTATCTGCGGGCGATGCGGGTGCGGTCGCTGGTGCAGGCGGAATTCCGCAAGCTGCTGCACGACGTGGACGTGCTGCTGGCGCCTTCGCGGCTGGCTCCGGCGTCGAAGATTAGGGATCGGCTGGATAATCCAGCGCAGCGAACGCCGCCGAAATCGCGCGGGTTGAGTGGGCTGGTCCCGGCGGGGAATCTGGCGGGGCTTCCCGGGGTGTCGATGCCGTGCGGATTCGCGGATAAGATGCCGGTGGGGATTCAACTGGTGGGTCGACCGTTTTACGAGAGTCAATTGATCGCGGTGGGCGTGGCGTTTCAAAAGGCGACGGACTGGCATCGGCGTCGGCCGCCGGTGGGGTGATTTAATTGCGGGACGAGGGCGTCCCGCGCCGACCTGGGGGTCCGCCCCCCATCGGACCGGGGGGTCCGCCACACAACAGTTTGCTAAGCCACGCGGGCCTTGGCGTCGCCGAGGGTGAGTTCGGTGCCGGGCTCCGAGTGCGCGGTGCGGACATAGGCAAGCGCCACGGTTTTTCCCAGCGCCGGAGAGAATGCTGCTCCAGCGATCTCGGCCCCGTCGGCTTCGCCGACCTTCAACTTTGTCCCGGCAGGCGGCGGCTGATCGGTATCGATCTCGAGCTTGCGCAACACGCGATGAATTTGCGCACGGCTGCGGACGCGCTCTACGATTTCCTGACCCAGGTAGCAGCCCTTACTGAAGTGAATGGCCTGCATCTGGCCGGTTTCCTGAACCAGGAACCGCTCCGTGATTTCTTCGCCGTAGCGTGGCCGTCCGTGTTCCAGGCGAACCGTGCGCGCGTCGTCGGCAGTCGCCGGAGTGGCGCC
>DASYPO010000215.1:0-3821 GCA_036006545.1 Bryobacteraceae bacterium | reverse complement strand
AGCGGGCTGCACATGGCGATTCTTTCCGCGCTGCTCGACCGTCCCAAGCGTGTGATCGCCGCGAACGCGCTTTACGGCGCGACGACCAACATGCTGCTGAATATTTTCGGGCCGATGGGGGTCGACACGACGTTCGCCGATGTTTGCGATCTCGCCGCGCTGGAAGCGGCGGTTGCGGAAGCGAAGCCCGGAGCGATTGTGATGGAGACGGTGTCGAACCCTCTGCTGCGTGTCGGCGACATGAGCAAGATCGCCGAGATCGCGAGACGCGCCAACGCCGCGTTGATCGTTGACAACACGTTTTCTACACCGGTGCTGGTCCGACCGCTCGAGCTCGGCGCGAACATCGTGGTTCACAGCGCGACGAAATACATGGCCGGGCACGGCGACGTGATGGGCGGCATCATCATCGCCGATAAGGAAAACTTCGATCCGATTCGCACTATGTCGCGCACCATGGGGCCGGTGATGAGCCCGTTTGAAAGTTATCTGACCATGCGCGGCATCAAGACCATGCCGCTGCGGGTCGAACGTCAATGCCAGAACGCCTGCAAGGTGGCCTCGTGGCTCGCGTCGCATCCGCAGGTCGATCGCGTTTACTTCACGGGCGATCCCGCGCATCCCGACGCTGCGGCGATCGCGCGTATGTTCCCGAAAAATCTCACGGGCGCGATGCTCGCCTTCGAATTGAAGGGCGCCGCCAAGCCGGAAATTTTCCGTTTTATGGAAGCGCTGAAGATGATCGTGCGCGCGACGTCGCTGGGCGATGTGCACAGCATGATGTTGTATCCGGCGATGGCGTCGCATCGCGACATTTCGCCCAAGCAGCGCGAGCGGATGGGAATTCGCGACAACCTGCTGCGCGTTTCCGTGGGGATCGAGGCGGTGGAGGACATCATCGCCGACCTGGAGCAGGCATTCGCGAAGTGACTTTGGTAGACTAAAATTTCATGTTTGCCCGCCACCACCATCATCCTCACCGTGTGCGGCGGGCCTGCGTTTAACCAACGAATTTCAAAGATTCGAGCCCGCCGCAAACGACGGCGGGCTTTTTCATTTTTATGCAACTGGATTTCACAAAACTCGATGGATTGGTGGCTGCGGTGATTCAGGATCACAAGTCCGGCCGCGTCCTGATGGTCGGATTCATGAACGAGGAAGCGTTTCGCAAGACGGTCGAGACCGGATTCGCGACCTTCTATAGCCGCTCGAGGAACAAGTTGTGGCTCAAGGGCGAGACTTCCGGCCACCGTTTGGTGGTCAAGGAAATCGCGACGGATTGCGATCAGGACGCCGTGTTGATCAAGGTCGAGGCGCTCGGGCCGGGCGTGTGCCACGAAGGCTACGAAAGTTGTTTTGTCCGCAAGCTGGACGGCGCGGAATGGAAAATCACGGAAACGCGCGCGTTCGACCCCTCGCAGGTTTACGAAAAATGAAACTCAAGCTCGGCATTCCCAAAGGCAGTCTTGAAGCCGCGACGATTGATCTTTTCCGCCGCGCAGGATTTTAGATCAGCACGTCGAGCCGCTCGTACTTTCCCGCCATCGACGATCCCGAGATCGAGTGCATGCTGATTCGCGCCCAGGAGATGGCGCGGTACGTCGAAGACGGCGTGCTCGACGCGGGACTCACGGGACGCGATTGGGTGGAGGAAAGCGAAGCGCGAGTCGAAACCGTCGCCGACCTGATCTACGCCAAGCAGAGTTTCGGAAAAGTTCGGTGGGTGCTGGCGGTACCCGAGGCGTCGCCGTTTCATTCGGTGAAAGACCTCGAAGGGAAAATCATCGCTACCGAGTTGGTTTCCGCGACGCGGCGATATCTGGAGGCCAACGGAGTTTCGGCGAAAGTCGAGTTCAGTTGGGGCGCGACGGAAGTGAAGCCGCCCGAGCTTGCCGATGCGATCGTCGAAGTAACCGAGACAGGATCGTCACTGCGCGCCAATAAGCTGCGCATTATCGAAACCGTTCTCGAATCCAATACGCAGTTGATCGCCAACGTGAAATCGTGGAAGGATCCCGGCAAGCGCCGCAAGCTCGAAGACGTGCGCATGCTGCTCGAAGGCGCGATTAACGCGCTGGGTAAGGTCGGGCTGATGTTGAACGTCGAGAAGAAAAATCTGGCGGCGGTGATCGCGGTGCTGCCGGCGTTGAAGAATCCCACCGTGTCCGCCCTGAGCGATGGCGACTGGCTGGCGGTCAATACGATCCTCGAAGAACTCACGGTGCGGCGGATTATTCCGCGCTTGAAAGAAGCGGGCGCGCAGGGGATCGTCGAGTATCCGCTCAACAAGATCGTGATGTGATGATCAAGATCGTCGATCGTAATGGTGCACGGGCAATGACCGCCCAGCGTGTGCGTTCGCTGTCGCACGCAGAGGATGAGGTCGCGCCGATCCTCGCCGATGTACGCGAGCGTGGCGATGCGGCGCTGCTCGAATACGCGCGAAGGTTCGACAAATTCGAGGGCGAGAGCGTGCGCATCCCGGTGAGTGGTTCGCTTGAACCCAAGTTTCGCGAAGCAGTGGCGACAGCCGCCGCGAACATTCGCGATTACGCGCGTGCCCAACTCCCCGGCGAATACATGAGCAAGTCAGAGGACGGTCGCCGTGTCGGGCACATCGTCAGACCGCTCGATTCGATGGGCGCGTACGTTCCCGCAGGATTGTATCCGCTGCCGTCGACGCTAATGATGACGGTGATTCCGGCACAGGTAGCGGGTGTGGAACGAACCTGCGTCGCGTGTCCGAATCCGAGTCCTGAGATTCTGGGCATCGCCGCGTGGCTGGGCGTTACCGACATGTTTCAGATGGGCGGCGCGCACGCGATCGCGGCTCTGGCTTATGGAACCGCGACCGTTCCGCGCGTGGATCGCATTGTTGGTCCGGGCAATATGTACGTTGCGGCGGCGAAGAAGTTGCTCGCGGGCGAGGTTGGAATCGACTTCGTCGCGGGACCGACCGAGATCGTTATTATCGCGGCGGACGGAAACCCAGCGTGGCTCGCGGCCGATCTACTCGCGCAGGCCGAGCACGACTTCGACGCGTCGGCAATTCTGATCACGACGTCGCGCACGCTGGCGAGGGAGGTCGCGCAGGAGATCGAGAATCAACTGGCGACATTGCCGACCGCGAAAGTCGCGCACGTTTCGATCAGCCATCATGGTGCGATTATTCTGGTGGATTCGCTGGACGAAGCGGTCGAGATCGCGAACGAGCTTGCGCCGGAACATCTCGCGCTTCACGATGCTTCGTTACTTCCCAAGATTCGGCACGCCGGAAGCGTGTTTCTCGGCGCGCACAGTCCGGAAGCTGCGGGCGATTATGCGAGCGGTCCGAATCACGTGCTGCCGACCGCGGGCGTCGCTCGTGTTCGTGGCGGTCTCTCCGCCGCCGATTTCGTGAAAGTGATTTCGGTGCAGGAGTTGTCGCCGGAAGCTCTAAAGGCGCTGACACCAGCGATTACGACGCTAGCGCGCGCCGAGGGACTGGAAGCGCACGCTCGATCGGTGGAGATTCGGAATGCCTGAACCTCGTGATGCGGTCCGCCGAATGGCTCCGTACTCGCCGCCGACCGGCGGACGCATGGGAAAACTGCGACTCGACTTCAACGAAAACACCGTGGGTTGTTCGCCACGCGTGATCGAGTTCCTGCGCGAGCAAGTCAGCGCCGATCAGCTCGCGATGTATCCCGAGTACGATGCCGCGATTGCCGAGTTCGCTGCTTTTTTTGGTGTCGCAACCGACGAGTTCACGATCACCAACGGCACCGACGAAGCCATTCAGGTGCTGGTTAACACTTTCGTGAACGCGGGCGACGACGTGC